>DASWGY010000259.1:0-13332 GCA_036393495.1 Candidatus Limnocylindrales bacterium | reverse complement strand
GAGAACGTGAGCTCGAGGGTGATGCCCTCCATCGTCGGCTCCGACCAGGTCTGGTCGAAGACGAAGTTGCCGAGGGCGTACCAGATCGGCTTGCCCTTGTAGACCTCGATGCCGGCCGCCCAGTGGGCGTGATTGCCGATGACCATGTCCGCGCCGGCGTCGATCGCCGCCTGGGCCAGACGGCGCTGGCCGGCAAAGGGCGTCGGGTCGTACTCCGTGCCCCAGTGCGGGAAGACGATGACGAGGTCGGCCCCGGCCCCGCGCGCGGCTGCCACGTCCTCCTGGACGTTCGAGGCCGTCAGCGGGGCGCTGCCGGCCCGATCGGCACGGGCGAAATAGCCGCCGGCGATCGTGTCGTAGCCCAGGATCGCGACACGCACCCCGCCGACGTCGAACACAGCCGGCGCTCGGGCCGCCGCGAGATCAGCCCCGGCGCCGCTGTGGGCGATCCCGAAGCCGTCGAGAGCCGCGATCGTCTCGAGGATCCCGCGCGCGCCCGCGTCTCGAATGTGGTTGTTGGCCAGCGAGACATAGTCGAGCCCGGCATTCACGAGGCCTTCGATGTAGGCCGGGTTGGCGCTGAAGACGGTGCCCCGCGGATGGAACCGGAAATCCACCGGGGCCGGGTTCTCGAAGTTCGCGATGGCGAGGTCGGCGCCGTTCAGGAGCTCGCGCAGGGCGCCCCCGCCGCCGGTCCGCTCCGTGCGCGGCAGGTCCCAGCCGAAGACCGAGCAGTCCTTGCAGCGAGACGTGATCTTCACGGTCCCGCCGTCCCACGGGAAGTCGACGCCGCGCGGCGATTCCTGGATCGCGAGCGCCACGCCCCGGTCGAGGAGGATGTCGCCCCCGGCAACGAAGGTCCAGGCCGTCGCCGGGTCGTAGTCGACGGGAGGCACATCGGAGAGCTCACCGGGACGGAAGGTGAAGGTGGCCTGGAGCGGCCAGGCGTCAAGCGCCCGGACCCGATCCCCGCCGAACAGCGAAACGCCCTCCCAGCCGAGCGCCTTGACGCTCGGGCCGACCTCGTCGGCGAGGACGAAGGCAAGCCGCTGCCGGCTGGCGGCGAGATCCGCACGCAGCGTCTCGACGTTTGCCGCAACCACGAACGTCGGCCGCAGGCCACCCGGGTACTCGATGCCGAGCGCGGCGGGTACCCGGAACTGGTCGGCTGCGACGACCTCGATGGCCTCGTACCGGTCGGACGTTCCGGCCAGCACGGCGGCGACCTCCTCGGCCGACGTCTCGGTCCACGGGGCGCGGAAGTCGGTGACCGGGACGAGCGCCCGGCGAACGATCGTCGACGTCGGCGCCGGCGTGGGGCTCGGCGTCGGGGCGGGTGTGGCTCGCGGCGATGCGACCACCGATGGCCGCGGCGACGGGGTCGCGGACGGTGCCGAGCTCGCTGTCGCCGCGCAGGCCGCCGGCATCGAGGCGACGGCCAGCAGCGCCAGGCGAGCCAGGGCCCCTCGGAGCCGCGAGCCTCCGCGGTCGCGCCCGCGACGAGCGGCCGAGCGCGAGTCTGCTGCCACGATCGCAGGGTACCCCGGACAAGGGGACGCCCCGCTCGGGCGGGCGAACGGGGCGTCGGGTGAAAGCAATATGAGGTGATGGCGGACCCGACCGGATTCGAACCGGCGATCTCCAGCGTGACAGGCTGGCATGTTGGGCCGCTACACCACGGGTCCGGGCGGCGACTGCGAAGGGTAGCAGGCATCCAGCGGATCTGTCGCCGGCCAGACGGCCCGGAATCGGTCCGGGGGGACGACGCGGTATCCTCCGCGGGCCGATGGACATGATCGATCTTCGCTCCGATACGGTCACCCGACCGACCCCCGAGATGCGTCGGGCGATGGCCGCCGCAGAGGTCGGTGACGACGTGCTCGGCGACGATCCGACGGTCATCGCCCTGGAGGAGCGAGCGGCAGAGCTCCTCGGCAAGGAGGCCGGCCTGTTCGTCGCCTCCGGGACGATGGGCAACCTCGTCGCCCAGCTTGCCCACGTCGGTCGGGGCCAGGAGACGATCGCCGGGCGCCACCATCACGTGGTCCTGCACGAGGCCGCGGGCCACGCCGTGATCGTCGGCTCGTCGATCCGGACGCTCCCGGAGCAGCCGGACGGGACGATTGACCTCGACGACATCCGCGAGGCCTTCCGCGACCCGAGCGATCCCCACGAGCCGATCACCGGGCTCGTGACGATCGAGAACACCCACGCCCATTCGATGGCCCAGCCCGTCACGCCTGCCTACACGGCCGCGGTCGCCGCGATCGCCCACGAGCGGGGCGTTCCGCTCCACGTCGACGGGGCCCGGTTCTGGAACGCCGTCGTGGCCCTCGGCGTCGCCCCGACCGAGCTCGCCGGCCCTGCCGACACCGTGACCTTCTGCCTCTCGAAGGGCCTCGGTTGTCCGGTCGGGAGCGTCCTCGTCGGCCGGCGCGACGTCATCGCCCGGGCCCACCGGGCTCGCAAGCTCGTCGGCGGCGGGATGCGCCAGGCCGGGATCATCGCGGCCGCGGGCCTCGTCGCCCTTCGCGATGGTGAGGCGGGCATGATCGATCGCCTCGCCGAGGACCACGCCAACGCCCGCCGCCTGGCCGAGGCACTGGCTTCCATGCCCGGGATCCACTCGCCCGGCGACATCGCCCAGCCCGGCGACGGACCGCTGGACCCCGAGCGCGTCCGGACGAACTTCGTCCTCTTCCGAGTGACCGGGGACCGTGGCGCGTTCGTCGAGGCCGTCCGATCCGAGGGCGTCCTCCTTGAGCAGTTTCCGCACGGTCAGATCCGCGCCGCGACCCACCTCGGGATCGGCGCCGCGGAGATCGACCGCGCCATCGACGCCGTTCGGGCTGCGCTGCGGTCCATCGACGCCACCGAGTCCGCCGCTACGAGCTCGGCCGCCACGAGCGCTGGCGCCGAGACCACGGCCACGCCGGCGTGAGGGAGGCGGCGATCCGCGGGGGGAGGACCCTCCCCCGGCCCGACCCGGCATCGGAACCCGGCCCCCTCGACGAGGCCTTCTACGACGCGGTCGAATCGCGGTTCGTGCGCCTCATCGACGAGGAACCGGTGCTGGCCACCTACCTCGGGATCCACGATGCGGACGATCGCCTGCCGGACGCTTCGCGCGACCATGTCCTCGGCCAGATCGTCGCGGATCGTCAGCACCTGTCCCGGATCGAGGCCCTCGATGTCGGCGGCCTGTCCGCGACGGCCCGGTTCGAGCGCGCGATCGAGCTCCACAACGTGCGTCGCGAGATCTTCGATGCCGACGTCGTCCGGCGCTGGGAGCGCCACTCGGCCGGGATCGATGCCGTGGGTGACGCCCTGTTTCCACTCTTCACCCGCGACTTCGCCGCCCCCGCCGAGCGCTTCGCCGCGATCGCCGGTCGCCTCGAGGCCGTCCCGGGCCACCTCCTGGCCCATCGCTCCCGGGCGGCCGTGCCGCAGGTCCGGGCCTGGCAGGCCCTCGAGATCGCGGCGGCCCGGGACCTGCCGTCGTTCTTCGCCGAGATCGTCGAGGCGACGACAACCCTGAATCTGGCACCGGCCCTCGGGCGCCGCATCCGGCGGGCCGTGGAGAACGCCCAGGGCGCGGTCCGAGAGCACGCCACGTGGGTCGAGTCCACCATCCCCGCCGGGACCGACAGCTGGGCCCTCGGTCGAGATCGGTATGGCGAGCTGGTCGCCCTCCGGGCCTTCGACGGCCAGGACGTCGATGCCATCCTCGAGATCGGCTACGAGCAGCTCGCCGCGAACCACGCCTCGAGGGCCGCGGCCGCCCGCGAGATCGACCCCGACGCCCCCGAGCTGGAGGTCGTGGAGCGCATCAAGTCGGACCACGCCCCGACCTTCGAGGCCGCCCTCGACGAATACCGGGCGGCGATGGCCCGGGCCCGCCGACACCTCGTCGAGCGGGGCCTGGTGACGCTGCCGGACGATGAGCGAGTAGAGGTCGTGGCCACGCCGGCCTACCTCCGCCGGGTGATGCCCTTCGCGGCCTACTTCGCGCCCGCCCCGTTCGATCCCTCGCCCATCGGGACCTACGTCGTGACGCCGTCAGTCGACGACGATCCCGACGCGCTTCGGGAGCATTACCGGGCCTCGATCAGCAACACCGGCATCCACGAGGCCTATCCCGGCCATCACCTGCAGCTCGCCATCGCGATCCGTCACCCGTCGCTGAGCCGGCTCCTGTGCGACGCCCCGGAATTCGTCGAGGGCTGGGGCATGTACAGCGAGCAGATGATGCGCGAGGAGGGCTTCGACGACGGGCCGTCCTTCCGGCTGGCCCTCGCCACGGACGCGATCTGGCGGGCCTGCCGGATCGTCCTCGACATCCGGATGCACCGAGGCGAGCTCTCGATCGAGGAGGCCACCGACTTCCTCGTCGAGCACACCCGGTTCGAGCGGCCCAACGCCCTGGCCGAGGTCCGGCGCTATACCTCGACGCCGACCTATCCGTTGTCGTACATGCTCGGCAAGGTCCTGATCCTGGCCCTTCGCGACGACGAGCGACGACGCCGTGGCGAGGCGTTCTCGCTCCGCGCGTTCCACGACACGCTGCTCCGCAACGGCTCGCTGCCGATCAGCTTCCACCGCCGGTTGCTGGCCGGCGAGGGCCAGCCATCGCCACACGCGGGCGACGGTCTCGATCCCCTCGCGGGGCGGCGGGCCGCGGCGCGAGCCTGACGGGGAGCGCGTGGAGGTCATCCCGGCCATCGACCTCGAACGCGGCCGCTCGCGGGTCGTCTTCTGGCCCGGGGCCGCCGCCGGCGTCGGCGCCCCGACCGATCGACCGGATCGGATCGCCGAGCACTTCGTCGGCCTCGGCGCGCCCCTGGTCCACCTCGTCGACTTCGACGGAGCCCGGGCGGGTCGACCGATGAGCCTCGAGGCGGTTGGGGCGATCGCAGCCCGGGTGGCCACGCCACTCCAGCTTGCCGGGGGCGTCGATTCGGCCGATGGGATCCGGCTGGCCTTCGCGGCCGGGGCAACGCGGGCCCTGGTCAGCCTGGCCGTCGCCGACGATCCGGACGTCCTCCGCGAGTGCCTGGCGGTCGCCGGTGACTGGCTCGGTGTCGGGCTCGATGCCCGGTCGGATCGGCTCGCCGCCTTCCCCTGGCGCCGCCCACACCCGCCGACCCTTCGCGACCTGACCGACGAGCTCGTCGGTGCCGGGGTGGCCCGGCTCGTCCTGTCCCACGGCGGCGGCGACGCCGAGGTTGCGGCGCTGGCCGATCTTGCCCGGACGGTCGAGGTCGAGATTCTCGTTGCCGGCGGGATCCGAGACCTCGAGGGGGTCCGCCGCCTGCGCGATGCCGGCGTGGGAGGCATCATCCTCGGCGAGGCGCTCCTGTCCGGGGCGATCGACTACGCCGCCGCCCGGGAGGCCGCCGCGTGACCGTACTCCTCCGTCGCCTGCCGCTCCTCGCCCTCGCCGCGGCGTTCGTGGCGGCGTGTGGCGCCGGCTCGACGCCGCTCCCGACCGTGCCACCCGCGACCCCGACCCCCACGCCCCTCGTCACGCCCGACCGGAGCGGCTGCCCCACCACCGCCCCGGATCCTTTGGCGGCCGGCGAGACGCGGACGGTGACGATCACGACTGCGAAGGGCACGATCGAGATCCAGGTTGAGGCGGACCTCGGCCCACTCGCGGCCGGGAACTTCGTCGCGCTCGCGGGGTGTGGCTTCTATGAGGGCGTCGTGTTCCATCGGCTGATGCCGGGCTTCGTCATCCAGGGCGGGGATCCCAGCGGGACGGGCTCGGGCGGCCCGGGCTATCAATTCGCCAACGACCCGGTCAACGTGCCGTACGAGCGAGGCATCGTGGCGATGGCCAACGCCGGGCGCGACACGAACGGCTCGCAGTTCTTCATCGTCCTCGCGGCCGCGGGCCTGCCGCCCGACTACTCGGTGTTCGGCCGGGTCACGGTCGGGATGGACGTCGTCGATGCGATCGCCGCGATGCCGAATGCCGGCGGCCAGGCCGGCACCGCCCTCGACCCGGTGGCGATGGATTCGGTGACCGTCGCCAACCCCTGACGCCCCATCGACCCCAGCCCGCAGGAGGAACCATGACCCGCGCGACGATCGCCACCGACCTCGGCGAGATCGAGGTCCAGCTGTACACGTCGGATGTGCCGAAGGCCGCCAACAACTTCGTCGACCTGGCGAAGAAGGGCTTCTACGACGACGTCGTCTTCCATCGTGTGATCCCGGGCTTCGTGGCCCAGGCCGGCGACGGTCAGTTCGGCAAGAAGGCGAGGCTCGACAAGGGGCGCGTCGGGACGGGCGGCCCGGGCTACAACTTCGACGACGAGCCGTTCAAGGGCGATTACGCCCGCGGGGCCCTGGCCATGGCCAACGCCGGGCCGAACACCAACGGCAGCCAGTTCTTCATCTGCCACCAGGACCTGACCGGCAAGCTGCCGAAGAACTACACGCTCTTCGGGATGGTCACGAAGGGGATGGACGTCGTCGACCAGATCGTCGGCGCACCACGCAACGCCCGCGACCTGCCCGACGAGCCCGTGGCGATGACCGGAATCACCATTCACGAGGACTGAACGGGACCCTGCGGACAGGCTCGACGATCCGCCCTGCGAGATTCGTTAAGGAATTTACACATCTCGCGCGTCGAAAAGGCTTGGATTCGAGCGCCCGTTCGGATAGACTCCGTCGTGGCCCTGCGTTCGCGCAGGCCGCTGCCCCAGCGGCAAGGTCATGGGTAGGTTGGGTCAGGGTAGTCGGTGCAGCCGACGTGATAGATGCCTTTGACGCGTGGGGAGCATCCGCTTCGGCGGATGGTCACCGGGACAGCAACGAAGCGGCTCCTTCGGGAGCCGCTTCGACGTTTCCGGGCCGGGCGTGCGAATCTCGCACGAGAGCTCGGTGTCCTCAGCGGCGAGCGACGACGGCCTCGGCCAGCTCGCGGAGGTCTCGCCGCAACGATCCGTTAGCCTCGAACGGTGCCGCGATCTCGACGAGCCGGGCGCGTCGATACTCGATGATCGCGTCGTGCGTGGAAAGGCCCTCGTCGGTGAGCCGGGCGAGGGCCGCGCGTCGGTCGCGCTCGTCGGGCGTGACCGACACGAGACCCCGGCGCTCGAGGCGACGCAGCTGACGGCTGGTGGCGGGCAGGGTGACCCCGACGAGCCTGGCCACCTCGCCGATCCGCGCTCCCGCAGGCCGCGCCCCGAGGACGACGATCAGCCGCCATTGCGGGAAGGTGAGCTCGAAGCCCGGTCGGGCGTGCGAGATGGCCACGGTCGTGAGGGCCACGCCGGCGAAGATGATCCGCTCGAGCGCGTCGGCCACTTCGGGCACGGTCATCGGTCTACTCCACGACGAGGTCCGTAGTGTTCCGACGTCGGGCCGGCGCTGCGGCCGTCCCACCGCGCGGAGATCGCGCCAGCCTTCCCGGTTCACCGCGGCGAGGGGAGTCTAGCGCAGCGCCAACCGGGGAGGCCCGGCCTGGTTGTCGAATATGAGCCCATAGGCTACTATCTGGGGACGCCGGCCGCGACGGGTGGGGGCCGTCGAGCCGCCCAATGCTCACCGGGTCGCCGGTCGGCGTCCAGCACGGAGGTGGCCCATGCTCCACGTGACACCAGAGGCGACCCGCCACCTGCTCGATGTCCGCCGGCAGCGCGGTGTCGACGACCGGGCGGGCGCACGATTCATCCGACGCGGGACCCGCATCGGCCTGACCTTCGCCCCGGCGCCCCAGGCGAAGGACCACGTCATCGAAGGCTCGGAGATCAACGTCTTCGTCGCCGCCGAGATCGCGGAAACCCTGGACCAGTCGGTCATCGATGCCCGCACCGAGAACGGCCAGGTTGGGCTCGTGCTGCGCAAGAAGTCCGGCAAGTCCGGCAAGTCCGGCGCGTCGAGCAAGGCCGACTCGTCCAGCCCCGCGAAAGCACGTGCGGCGGACGCGGCCGCGACGAAGCGGCGGGCCCGCTAGGCGTCCGACGTCCGGGGCGCCCGCAGCGTCCACGCCTTCGCCCGGCGGAGGCGGGCCGAGCCGCCGCTGGCGGCGACCGTGATCGCCAGGCGATCGCCCATCGCCAGCGGCAGACGGAAGGTCGCCATCGTTCGCCCGTCGGCCTCGATCTCCATGATCGACCCGTCGACGATGAGCCTGAGATCGAGGTCCTGACCCAGTTCGCCCGGCAGGATCGTCGCGTTCTGGGAGCTTCGCCCGGCGACACTGACGATCCCGCTCCGGGCGATCGTCAGCAGGCGCGAGGGTGGGTGGTAGACGAGCCGGACCTCGGGTTCCGGGGCCGCCTCATCGACGAGCTCGATGACAATCGATGACGGGTCCTCCGGGCCACTCCCGGGACGCTCCTCGCGGAGGGTAACGGCGAGCTCGAAGTGCCGTCCCTCGAATCTGAACCGACGCGCCGGCGCTCCGTCGACGAGCCGGGACGGGCGGAGCCGCCGGGGGGTGCCACGAAGGGCGGCGACCTCGCTCGCAAGGCCGAGACTGAGCCGCCCGTCACCCCCCAGCGAGACGATTCTCGGAAACGTCAGCGAGCCAGCCCAGGTCCGGCCGGCGCCGTCGGGCGGCGGATCCTCGGGGATCCAGCCGAAGACGAGGTGGCGGCCATCCGGCGTGACGATCGCCACCGGGGCGTAGAAGTCGGGGCCCATCCCGAGCTGTTCCGCGTGGTCGACCACGAAGCGGTCACCCTCGACCCGGCCGACGAAGGCCTCGACGTGCGACGGTCGGACGCCGGGGGTTCGGTCCACGACGGAGACGATCAGGACCGCCGCGCCGTCGAGACGGACGAGCTGGGGACACTCCCAGCACGGTCCGTCCGCGCCACCGACCCGGGCGAGGTCCTTCGTCGCCAGGAACGCGCCGGCGTGGCGCCATGACCGGAGGTCGGACGAGCGATAGATCAGCACGGCGCCGTCGCCGGCGGTCGGGCCCGCGCCGGTGGTCATGCCCGCGCCGGCGCTCGTGCCGTCGCCGGCGATCGTGCCCGCGCCGACGAGCATGAACCAGCCTCGTTCGTCGCGATAGACGGCCGGATCGCGGAACGCGTCCGGGCTGATCCCGGCCGGTGGTCCGGCCACGCAGGGGCGGGGATCCTTCGTCCAGGTCCGGAGACCGTCCGTGCTCGTCGCCCGCCGGATGCTCGTCCGCCGCTGCCCGCGCCGAAGGACCACCGCGGTGTAGAACATCGTGGCCGTCGCCCCGGTGTCGACGATGCAACCGGACCAGCAGCCGAACGAATCCGGCCCGACGTCGCCCGGTGAGATGGCGGTCGGGAGGTGGCGCCAGGTCACGAGATCGCGGGAGGTGGCGTGGCCCCAGTGCATCCGCCCCCAGGCAGGCGCGTCCGGGTTGTGCTGGTAGAAGGCGTGGAGTCTTCCGTTCCTGAAGACGAGCCCGTTCGGGTCGTTCATCCAGTTGCGTCGCGGCGTCAGGTGGAAGCCGGGCCGTTCGTCGCGCTGCACGGCGATCCTCCGATCACGGTGGGCTATCGAGGCGGCTTGCCGGCGACGAATCCCGGATTACGTGCCAGTGGGCTATCATATCGGCTTCGTCCCCTCTGGGTGGCGGACCACGCGCCGGCGCGCGGTGCCGTCAGGCTCGCAGAACGTTTGGGCCGGCGCGGGAAAGGAACGCGCCATGCCCCGCCGTCACGCCAGGCGGATCCTCATGATCTCAACCCACGGGTACGTCAGCGGCCAGCCCGAGCTCGGCCGGCCGGACACGGGAGGCCAGGTCGTGTACGTCCTGCGCCTGTCCGAGGCCCTCGCCCGCCTCGGCTACAAGGTCGACATCATGACCCGCCGCTTCGAGGACCAGGCCGCCATCGAGCCCATCGCCGAGGGCGTCCGGATCATCCGCATGCCGTGCGGCGGGCGGGAGCTCATCCGCAAGGAGTGGCTGTGCGACGTCATCCCCGAGTGGGTGGCCAACGCCGAGCGCTTCATCCGGTCCAAGGAGCTCTCGTACGCTTTCATCGACAGCCACTACTGGGATGCAGGCCTGGCCGGCGACGGCCTCAGCCGCCGCCTCGGCACCGCCCACATCCACACCCCCCACTCGATGGGCTCGTGGAAGCGCGACAGCCTGACAGGCGATCCCGACGAGCTCGATCGGCAGTACAACTTCCGCCGCCGCATCCGGGATGAACGGGCGATCTACCAGGCCGCCGACGCCATCGTCGCCACGACGCCGCAGCAGCGCGAGATTCTTCGGGCCGGTGACTACGACGTTCCCGCCGAACGGATCGTCGTGGTCCCGCCGGGCTTCGACGACAGTCGCTTCTTCCCGGTCTCGTCGGCCTCCCGACTGGCGGTCAAGCGGGAGCTCGGCTTCGAAGGGCCGATGATCCTGGCCCTCGGCCGGGTCGCCGCCAACAAGGGCTACGACCTCCTGCTGCGATCGATGCCGACCGTCCTGTCGCGGGTCCCGGCGGCGAGGCTGATGCTCGCGATCGGATCGAGTGAGCCGACCGCGGGGGAGCTCCGGCAGGTCGACGAGCTGCGGCGGCTCGCCGGGTCGCTGGGCATCGCCGAGCGGGTCGTCTTCCGGGACCACATCCCGGACGATGACCTCGCCGACACCTACCGGGCGGCCGATGTCTTCGCCCTGAGCAGCCGCTACGAGCCCTTCGGCATGACGGCGATCGAGGCGATGGCCTGCGGCACGCCGACGGTCGTCACAACCGAGGGCGGCCTGTGGGAGATGGTGACCTGGGGCCTCGAGGCGCTCTACGCCAGCCCCCTCGATCCCGAGGCCTTCGGCCACGCGATCTCGACGGTCCTCCTCTATCCCCGCGTCGCGGACCAGCTGGCCCGATTCGGGTCGCAGCGGGCCCGGTCATCGTTCACCTGGAACGGCATCGCCCAGCGGCTCGTGAGCCTGCCACTGCTTGCGGAGCACTCCGGTCCGGTCAACCCGCGCGATGCCCTCGAGGGACCGCGGTCAGCGGTGCCCGTCATGCTCGACCAGGGCGGCCGGGAGAGCGAATGGACTCGCGCTGGATCCTCGTAACCGACATCGACGGAACGCTCCTCGGCGATGACGCCGCCCTGGAGCGCTTCGTCGACTGGTCGACCGGGCATCGCGGCGAGCATCGGTTGGTGTATGCCACGGGCCGCCACTGGGACTCCCTCGCCGGGCTGATCGGGGCGTCGATCCTGCCGCTCCCCGATGCCGCCATCACGGCCGTCGGGACCGAGGTCAGGGATGGTCTCGGAGAGCCCTGGCCGGGCTGGGCCGAGCGCCTCGACGGCTTCGACGCGTCGGCCGTGCGGCTGGCACTGCGCTCGCTGCCCTGGCTGGCACCGCAGGCCGACGCCGCCCAGACCCCGTTCAAGGCAAGCTACGACGCCCCGCACCTGACCGAGGCCAGGCTCGAGGCGGTCCACGCGGCGCTGCGGCGCGCCGGCCAGGACGCCCGCATCGTCTACAGCGCCGGGCTCCATCTCGACGTCCTGCCCGCGGCCGCCGGCAAGGGCATCGCGGCGTCGTTCCTCGTTGAGGCCTGGGACGCATCGCCCGATTCGGTCATGGTCTTCGGCGACACGGCCAACGACCTGGACCTGTACCAGCGCGGGTTCCGTGGGACGGTCGTGGCCAATGCCCTACGGGAGCTCGAAGGGACGGTCGATGCCGACGTCTATCGATCGCCGTTGCCGTACGCGGCCGGCGTCCTCGACGGCATCCGCTTCTGGGCCGGGCTCGATACCCCGGCGGTCGATGGTCCGGCGGTCGATCGCCCGGCCGGCTACCGCACGCCGACCCCGATCGCGAGGCCGACCGCGTAGGTGAAGCCGGCGGCGACGCTGCCGAGCAGGAGCTGGCGAAGCGCGCCGAACCAGGGCGCTCGGCGCGTCAGGGTCGCGATCCCGGCGCCGAGCAGGGCGAGGGCCGCGAGGCTGGCCAGGAGGCTGGAAGCGAAGGCCGGCCCGCCGGTCGCGATGAGGTACGGCAGGAGGGGCACGAAGGCGCCCGCCGTGAAGGCGACGAAGGAGCCGGCCGCGGCCGCGAGCGGCGAGCCGATCGAGCGCTCGTCGAGGCCGACCTCCTCGAAGATCAGAAGCCGGACCGCGTGATCGGGCTCGTCGAAGACGGCGTCGACGAATCGGGCCGCCTCCTCGTCGCTGAAGCCACGTTCCGTATAGATCCGGGCGAGGATCCGGCGCTCCTGGTCCGGGGCTTCGCGAAGCTGCTTGCGCTGGAACGCGATCTGGTAGTCGAGCAGCTCGCGCTGGCTCTGGACCGAGATGTACTCGCCGACGCCCATGCTGAACGCGCCGGCGATCAGGCCGGCCACGCCGGCCAGGACGATGATCCCGGGCTCCGGGTTCGCGCCGGCAACGCCCATCACCAGCGCCAGGTTGGAGACGAGGCCGTCGTTCGCCCCGAAGACGATCGGGCGAAGGACGGCGTTGGCGCGGGTCTCGTGGGGAGCGGACGCGGCCGGCAGCGACCGCTCGTCGACGGCAACGGTGCGCATGTGACTCCGCGGGGCGCTGGACCTGTCCGCGGGCGCGGTCGTGGCCGGTCCGAGGCGACCTTCCGTCCCGGCCGACCCCCAGGGCCAGTGCCAGAACGCCCGAAATCAGCCTCCGCTCGGCGTCACTCGTCGGGCATCGCGCGGCGCTCGCCAACGGCGCCCGCGGCGCCGGGAAACGCCACGCTCCCGGCGGGAACCCACCACTCGAAGACGTCGTAGGCCAGGCGCCCCGCCTGGACCGAGGGGTCGAGATCGCTCAGGCGGCGGGCCTCGTCGAGGTCGCAGGCGAAGATCGAGAGGCCGCGGAGCGATGGGTCCGATTGCTCGCCGAAGGGGCCGTTGGCGACGGTCACGCCGTCGCGACGCAGCTTCGCCCGGTAGGCAAGGTGCCGTGACTGCAGGGCGCCGAGCTCGGACTCGGACAGCTCCGGAGCACCGGCGGGCCGGCGCAGCAGAACCAGCGTGTAGACGTCGAACGCGTCGGGGATGTTCGGACTGTCCGGCATGCTCGAACGATACCCGGCCGCGCTCGGGCGGGCGGCGATCAGCCGACGATCACCAGCGGCTGAAGGCCTGCCAGGGGCCCATCCGGTCTGGGCCTGGCCAGCTCGGGCTCGGGACCGCGGTCCGCGTCACGCGCCGCGAATTCCGCCTCCAGCTGAGCGATGAGACTGGGATCAGGTCCGCGAGGATGTCCTGCGCGTGATCAAGCTCGACATCGGCGAGGTAGCCCGTGTACCCAGAGATGTCGGCGATGAGGAAGCAGGTGGGCTGCGCGGCTGAGAGCATCAGGCCCCGCTCGACGCGGCGAATCGGGTCGGTGGCCACTATACGGCCGGCA
>DASWGY010000258.1:0-2771 GCA_036393495.1 Candidatus Limnocylindrales bacterium | reverse complement strand
TGACCCGCCTGGCGGCCCTTCCTTCGCGGGAAGTGCTCCTGTCCCAGATCGCCGGCGCGTTCGCCGCCCCGATGGCCACCACCGCCGGCCTCTTCGACGCTCCCCTCCGGGACGTCGCCGGCCTCGTGGCAGCCCTCGCGGAAAAGCGGGCCGCGGCCTGACGCCGGCCGAGACCACTCCGTCGACGACCAGCCACCCAACCCACGGACCCAAGGAGACCACGAAACCATGGCCACGATGACCCCCGACAAGCTCCTCGAGGCGTTCGAGGCGATGACCGTCCTGGAGCTGTCCGAGTTCAAGAAGAAGTTCGAAGAGCGCTTCGGCGTGACGGCGGCCGCCCCGGTCGCGATGGCCGCCGCGCCGGCCGGCGGTGGTGCCGCCGCGGCCGAGTCCGCCCCGGCGGCCGAGGAGCAGACCGAGTTCACCGCGACCCTCACCGAGATCGGGCCCAACAAGATCCCGGTCATCAAGGTCGTCCGCGAGCTGACCGGCCTCGGCCTCAAGGAGGCCAAGGATCTCGTCGACGCGTTCCCCAAGCCCGTCAAGGAAGGGATCGCGAAGGACGAGGCCGAGAAGATCAAGGCCGCCCTCGAAGAGCAGGGCGCCAAGGTCGAGATCAAGTAGTCCGGCAACCTCAACCCCGGGGTCGCCGTTCGCTCTCCGAGGGCCGAGGTCAGCTCCTGCGAGCGCTCGGCCCGAGGATTCCGAGGTCAGGCTCCCGCCAGCCCTCGGTCCGAGGATTCCGAGCTCAAGCTTGTGCGAGCGCTCGGCCCGAGGATTCGGGCGTTGCCGCGGCGCGCAAACGGCCGGGCCCGCGACCGCACCGGACCCCACCGCGCCCGGCGGGCCGGCCAGTTGACAACGCAATGAATCGCGGTATCCTTAGCCGTTCTGTGAGCGCGGCCTTTCCATCTCCCCACGTCCTCCGTCAAGGAGCGGTCGTTCATGCTGTCTTCCGCTGAGTCGCCGACCCTCTCGACCGCGTCGGCGCGCAAGCGTTACGCCCGGATACCCGAGGTTCTCCCCGTCCCCAACCTGATCGAGCTGCAGCTGGAATCGTTCCAGTGGTTCATCGCGAAGGGCCTGCGGGAGCTGTTCGACGAGATCAGCCCGATCAAGGACTTCACCGGCAAGGTGATGGAGCTCCAGTTCCTGGACTACGAGTTCGGGGACCCCAAGTACTCCGAGGAGGAGTGCCGGACCAAGGACCTGACCTTCAGCCGGCCGCTCTACGTCAACGTCGAGCTCCTGATCAAGGAGACCGGCGAGATCCAGCGCCAGCGGGTCTACATGGGCGACTACCCGTGGATGACGGATCTCGGCACGTTCGTCATCAACGGCGCCGAGCGGGTCGTCGTCAGCCAGCTGGTCCGCTCCCCGGGCGTCTACTACAGCGAGCTCGAAGACCCGGCCTCGGGTCGGATGCTCTTCAGCGCAAAGGTCATCCCGAATCGCGGCGCCTGGCTCGAGTTCGAGACCAACAACAAGGACCAGCTGTGGGTCAAGGTCGATCGCAAGCGCAAGATCGCGGCGACCACCCTGCTCCGGGCCGTCGGCTACGAGACGAATGACGACATCGGTGCGCTCTTCAGCGCCGTCGACATCGATCCGGAGCATACCTTCGTCGCGAACACCCTCGACAAGGACGTGACCCGGACCCCGGCCGAGGCCCTCATCGAGGTCTACAAGAAGCTCCGCCCGGGCGACCCGCCGACCGGCGACAACGCCCGCCAGCTCGTCGAGGGCCTGTTCTTCAACTTCCGGCGCTACGACCTCGGGCGGGTCGGCCGCTACAAGTTCGACAAGAAGCTCCAGGGCGTCGCCGAGCGGATGGGCATCGAGCTGCCGCGCGAGGGCCGGACGATCACCCGCGAGGACATCGCGGCGATCGTCGGCCATCTCATCGAGTGCAACCGCGGCCTCCACCCCAAGGACGACATCGACCACCTCGGCAACCGCCGGATCCGGGCCAACGGGGAGCTCATCCAGAACGCCTTCCGGATCGGCCTCCTGCGCATGGAGCGCGTCGTCCGCGAGCGGATGACGATCCAGGAGATCGACAAGGCGACCCCCAACGCCCTCATCAACATCCGCCCGGTCGTCGCGGCGATGAAGGAGTTCTTCGGCGGCAGCCAGCTCTCCCAGTTCATGGACCAGACGAACCCGCTGGCCGAGCTGACCTCGAAGCGACGCCTCTCGGCGCTCGGCCCCGGCGGCCTGTCCCGGGAGCGGGCCGGCTTCGACGTCCGCGACGTCCACCACAGCCACTACGGCCGAATCTGCCCGATCGAGACGCCGGAAGGTCCGAACATCGGCCTGATCGGCTCGCTCGCGACCTACGGCCGGATCAACAGCTACGGCTTCATCGAGACGCCCTACCGACGGGTCAAGCGAACCGTGGCCTGGGATGACCCGGCCCTCCTGACCTACGTCGCCGGCGGCGACCTGGCGACCAAGGCCGGGGCGATCGTGGTCAAGCGGGGCGACGCCTTCACCACCGAGGCCGCGGCCGAGCTCAAGCGCCAGAAGGCCAACGCCTTCCCGATTCGGGCGATCGTCACCGACCAGATCGAGTACCTCCCGGCCGACGAGGAGGAGCAGCACGTCGTCGCCCAGGCCAACTCCCGCCTGGACGACGAGGGCCACTTCCTCGACGAGCGCGTGGCCTCCCGCTTCCGCGACCAGTTTCCCGAGGCCCGGCCGGACCAGATCGAGTACATGGACGTCAGCCCCAAGCAGGTCGTGTCCGTGGCCACCGCGCTCATCCC
>DASWGY010000257.1:0-7021 GCA_036393495.1 Candidatus Limnocylindrales bacterium | reverse complement strand
GCTCGAAGATCGGCACGTCCTCGGCCAGCTTCGGGAGGTCGTCGGGCTCGATCGACTCCGCGTCGGCGAGCTGGTCGAGCCGCTTCTCGATGTAGGCCTCCGCCGGGCCGAGCGGCCGCCGATCGGCGAGATCGAGGCGGGCCCGGGCGATGTCGGTGCGGGTCGCGGCGTCGGCCGCGGCGGTTCGTTCGGCCTCATCCTCCGCGACGTCGGCGGTGGCGGCGGTCATGGCCTTGGCCCCGACGTCGACGGTCAGCTTCCGGCCGAGGCCCAGCGGCCCGTGCTCTTCCCGGAATGCGACCCGTCCCCGGCTGGCGAGGTCGAGCAGCGCGGTCGTCAGGGTTCGCCGGGAGACGCCGCCGTCGAGGACCATCGTCGCGGCGGCCGGCGTCATCCCGGTCGGCGGCGCCGGCACGAGGACCGATTCGGAATCGGTGTACTCGGGGTCCCGACCGAAGCGGAGCCAGTGGAAGACGGCCCAGCCGAGGAAGACGAGCAGGGCGACGGAGCCGCCGACCAGCCCGATGACGGCGTTGACCTGGCGGGCGGTCTCGAGCTGTTGGGCGTGCTCCGGCGTGGCCGCGGCATCGATCTTCACGATCGCCGCCAGGAGGGCACCGTCGAGGTCCTCGTTGACGAGCCGCGGGAGCATCTCGTCCTCGAAGATCCGTTGCCGCTCCTCGTCGCTGAGGAAGGTCGCCCGGAAGCCGGCGCCGGCGTACAGCTGGACCTGGCCGTGGACCAGCGACTCGTCGAGGTCGAACAGGATCACGAGGCCGTCGTCGAACCCTCGTCGACCGATGCCCCACTGGTTCATGAGCGCGAGGGCGTTGTCGAGCGTCTGCTGCTCGGACGTCCGATACGGCCAGACCTGGGTGTAGACGACGACCTCGGCGCCGGTCCGGGCCTCGATCTCGTCGATCGTCGCCTCGACGCTCGCGATCGTCGCCGGGTCGAAGACGCCGGCGCCGTCATAGACGGCTCGATCGATCTCGGGCGCGGGGAACGGCGGCCCCGGGTTCGCGGCCACCGCCGTTGCGGTGGCCGCGAGCAGCGAGAGCCCGGCCGCGACGATCGCGCGGACGAGGCGGGTCACGTCGTCGCGTAGACGAGGAGGGCCACGTCGTCGCTCAGACGACGACCTTGCGGCTCGTGTTCACCATCCCCAGGACCGTCGAGACGATGCTGATCACGATCGACGCGAGGAGCGCACCGAGGAATGCGTCGGAGTCCAAGGTCGGCGGGAAGCCACCGATCGAGAAGCCCAGGTTGAGCTGGTCGGAGACGAACGCCACCAGGAGCAGGAGGAGGGCGTTCAGGACCAGCGAGAAGAGCCCGAGCGAGAGCAGCGTTACCGGAAACGAGAGGGCCTTCAGGATCGGTTTCACGTACGAGTTCACGAGGGCCAGGATGAGCGCGACGGCGAGGAGCTTCCACCAGTCGTCGCCGTAATTGAACGTGATGTTCGTGAACGGCAGCTGGATCGCCGCCCAGACGCCGACCGCGTTGATCAGGACCTTCACGAGGAGATCGATCACGACGTAGCCTCCCGAGGTGTGGCGCCGGCCCAACCGGCCCGGACGCGCCGATCATCGCAGATGCGCGCCACTGCGCGGCATCGTCGGGGCACGTTCAGCGGAGGAGGAACCCTGTTCCAAGGGGATCCCGAGGGTCGAGCTCGAACGCGTGGCTGCCGGTCCGGAAGGCCGAGCCCTCGACCTCGGTGATTACCGACCGCCGGCCGGCGACGGCCGGCCCGTCGCCGGTGACCCGCCCGGTGAAGACCGAATCGACGATCGAGCGGTGGACGAGCGTCGCTCCACGGGCGAGCAGTCCGCCGGCCGCCGCGTCGAGGAGCGCGAGGCGGGCCGAGGTCCCGCTGCCGCAGGGCGAGCGGTCGACCTCGCCGTCGGCGAAAACAGTCACGTTGCGCTGGGCGAGGTCGGCTCCCGGCACGGCCGGCGCGGTCCCTTCCGGCTGCCAGAAGATGATCCCGTAGATCCCGGCCAACTCGGGCTCGTCGGGATGGCGGGGATTCAGCAGGGTGTCGAGGGCCGGGCGAAGCTCGCGCTGGAGGACGATGAGCGCCGGCAGGCTGGAGCGGTCGACCCGCAGGCCGAGCGTCCCGACGTCGACCGAGCCGTAGAACGCGCCCCCGAACGCGACGTCGACCGAGATGGGACCCCGCGACGTCGGGACGTCGACGGCGCGCGCCAGGACGAACGAGGGGACGTTCCGGAACGCGACCGAGACCACCCGGCCGCCCTCCATCCGGGCCCGGCAGGCGAGGCGGCCGGATGGCACGTCGACGGTCACCGGTACCTCGGCGCGGCCCTCGACCTGGATCCGGCCCTCGTCGATCGCCCAGGTCACGACCGCGATCGTGCCGTGGCCGCAGGCCGTGGAGTAGCCCTCGTTGTGGAAGAAGACGACGCCGAGGTCGGCGCCATCGTCGTTCGGCGGCGTTACGAAGGCGCCGTACATGTCGGCGTGGCCGCGCGGCTCATCGACGAGCAGGTGGCGGACGTGGTCGGCGTGGTCCCGGGCCCAGCGGCGCCGCTCCAGAACGGTCCGGCCCTCGAGCTCCGGAGCCCCGCCGACCACGATCCGGAACGCCTCGCCGCCGGTGTGGTAATCGACGGTCGTGACGGCCGTCACGGGCGGTCGAGCAGGGACACGAGGCGATCGCGGACGGCCGGCCACTCCTCGGCGATCACGCTGTAGAAGGCCGAGTGCCGGAGCGGGCCGTCGGGCATGACGATGTGGTTCCGGAAGATTCCCTCGAACGTCGCGCCGATGCCAAGCAGCGCGGCCCGCGAGGCCTCGTTCCGCGAGTCGGTCTTGAACTCGACCCGGTTCGCGCCGAGGTGGTCGAAGGCGTGGCGCAGCTGGAGCAGCTTGGCCTCCCGATTCGCCCCGGTTCGTTGGTGCTCGCGCCCCAGCCAGGTCCAGCCGATCTCGAGGCGGCGGTGCTCCGGCACGATCGACAGGAAGCGGCTGCTCCCGATCGCCCGCTCCGAGGCGAGGTCGATCGTCGCGAAAGGCAGCTCCGTGCCCGCTGCGGCGTTGGCGAGGGCCGTATCCAGCCAGCGCCGGAGGTCCGCCCGGTCCTTCGGACGGGCGATCGTCCAGGTCCAGATCGCGGGGTCCAGCCCGACCGCGGCGAGGTCCTCAAGGTGACGCTCGGCGAGCGGCTCCAGGCGGACGCGCCGGCCGGTCAGGACCACCTGCCGGACCCAGGGCACAGGCACCAGGGCGAGGCCGGCGTTCACGCCGAGACTGTCTCGGTCAGGACGACGACGTCGACCAGCTCCTCGCGGCCCTTCAGCTCGAGCGTTCGGCGCTCCAGGCTCTCGATTGCCAGGTTCGCCCGGGTCGCGGCGTCCATCGACACGAGGAGCTCTCCGGCGCCGGCCACGGAACCGAGCCTGGCGGCGGTGTTGACTGCGTCGCCGACGGCCGTGAAGTCGAGCTGACCGCCCTCGGTGCCGAGGACGCCGATGTAGGCGAGGCCCGAGTGGACACCGACGCCGACGGGCAGCCACGTGGGCCCTCCATTACCCGGCCCCACGCCGTCGAGGATCGCACGGCCGGCGCGGATCGCGGCCGCGGCGGGCGCGACCTCGCCGGTGAAGACCGGCACGAACAGGCCCACGACGCCATCGCCGAGGTACTTGTCGACGAGGCCGCCGGAGCCGTCGATCGCCACTGCGGCGACCTTGTAGAACCGCTGGAGAATTCCCTGGAACTCGGCCGGTCGCATGTGCTCGGCGACCGATGTGGAACCGCGGATGTCCGCGAACAGGAACGTGGCCTCGCCCTCGGCGCCGCCGACTGAGTCACCGAGGCCGCCGGTGCAGATGCTGCAGAGCGCCGAGTTCGCCCGCCAGCGCCGGAACGGCGTGATCTTGAGGACGGCGCCGCCCGGGCCTGAGAAGGGCGCCTGACAGAGCTTGCAGCGGGGAGCCGACGGGACTCGCCGCAGGATCCGTTTCAGCTCGGCGATGCCCTCGAGATCGCCGTCGAGGAACGCCCGCCACATGCGGTCGTTGGCTTCCCTGGTCGGCACCGCCCCTCCCTGTGTCCTAGCCAATGCGGATGCTAGCCCGATGGCCGACGCCGCGCCGCCGCGGCCGCCTTCCGGGTCGACCGTTTGGAGGGCCGGGCCGGATCGAGGAGCGCCTCGAGGATCTCGGGCCAGGCGGTCAGGAGCAGGCTGTGCCCGGCGTCGGGGATCACGTGAACTCGAGCTGTCGGCACGAGGCGCGCGAGGGCGTCCAGGTGGTCGCGCGGCGTGAGCTTGTCGTGAGCTCCCCACCACAGGTCAACCGGGGCGACGACCGTGGCCGGCGAGAATCCCCAATCGCCAAGCTCGGCGATCGTGTCGTCGGCGTAGCCGGCGCTGCCCTGTCGAGCGCCTTCGACAAGCATCGCCCGAAGGGCGGCCACGACCTCGGGTCGAGCTGGGATTGGGGCTTCGGGATCGGACGCCTCGGCGCCACCCGCCTCGGCGCCACCCGCCTCGGCGGCACCCGCCTCGGCGCCACCCGCCTCCGCCGCCCGATCGAGAACGGCCGTCGGTGACGCGGCGTATCCGGCCTGCTGTTCGAGCGCCCGCTCGCGGGCACCCGGCTCGCCTCGTCGAATGGTTTCGACGAGGGCCCGCTCCTCCGGCGAATACCCGTCGAGTGCGTGCGGCAGCTCGCCCAGGGGGGCCGTCCCGGCGACCACGGCGACGGCCCGGATGAGGTCGGGCCTCGTGGCCGCGGCGGCGAGGGCATAGGGTCCGCCGCTCGACCAGCCGACGATCTCGACCTCGCCCAGTCCGAGGTCGGCGATGACCGCAGCGACGTCGGCAGCGCCGTCGACGAGCCGGCGACCCGGCGCCGGATCGGAACCCCCGTACCCGGGCCGATCGAACGTCACGAGGCGGATGCTCATCGCCTCCGAGACTGCAGGGTCCGGCGCGATGAGGCGCGAGCCGGGCGCGCCGTGGAGGAGCAGGACGGGGCGGCCGCCGGGATCGCCCCACTCGGCGATCGCGAGCGCGCGACCGCTGGGCAGCTCGAGGACCCGGTCGTGTCGGGGCTCATGGCTCGCGCGTGGCCGTGCGGGGTCGGCGGCGCGCGCCTCGAGATCGGCGCGACGGCGCCGGTCGAGGAGCCCGGCGAGGGCTCCATCGAGCGATGGCACCCAGCGCCCGCCCAGCTCACGGGCGAGGTCGGACCAGGGCGCCTCGGCGGTCGAGGCGATCTCGCGGAGGTCGTCGAGGACGAGGCAGCCGTAGGCATCGAGGTGGACCGGGAAGCCGTCACCTCGGACCTCGCCGACGGACACGAGGCCCTCGAGCCCCGAGCGCCGGTCGTGGAACCGCAGCCAGCCGTCGTCGGGGCCGGCCAGGCCGAGGGCGTCCGCGAGGGCCTCGCGCCGCAGCGGCTTCGAGCCGTCCGCGGCCTTCACCGCGAAGGCGACGGACTCCCGAATCCGGCCGCCGGCCGACCCGAACCTGTTGTGGTAGGCGACAAGCGACCGGTCGGGGCCCCGGCCGTTGGAATAGGCGAAGACGTCCTCGATCACCGACCCATGAGCGCCGACCACGTCGTAAAGCCGGAAGTCGGCCGAGCCGGCGAACCGCCGGCGCTCCCGGAGCAGCGGCGCGATCTGGGCCTCGAACCAGGCGATAAAGCCGTCGTTCGGCTGCTCCTCGCGGCGCGGTGCCTTGTACTCCATCCCGTACTTCTCCGTGAAGCCCTCGACCTGGCCGTGCCCCACCATCGGCAGGCCGGGCAGGGTCGCGAGCAGCGTGGCCGCGCCGAAGTACTTGTCGCCGGTCCCGAACTGCTCGATCGCGGTCTCCTCGTCCGGGTTGGTGAGGAAGTTCACGTAGCGGCCGAGGATGGCGGGGTCGAACTCGAGGGTCTCGCGGATGACCTTGCGGTAGCCGGCGTTGTCCTCGTCCCGGAGCATGTGCATGAACGCGCTGTTGTAGACCCGGTGCATGCCGAGCGTCCGGACGAAGAAGCCCTCCATGAGCCAGAAGGCCTCAGCCAGGAGGAGGGTGCCGGGGACCTCGGCCGCGACCCGGTCGACGACCTCCCGCCAGAACTCCTGGGGCATCGCCCTCTCGAAGGCCGAGCGCGAGAGGGCGTGCTCGGCTCGCGACGGGATCCCGCCACCGGCGCCCGGCTCGGGCCACCAGAGGCGGCGTACATGGCGCTTGGCAAGGACCATCGCGGCGTCGAAGCGGATGATCGGGAAACGGCGGGCCACATCAAGGATCGTCCGGATCACCGCCTCGCGGACCTCCGCCCGGAGGTAGTCCAGCTGGGCCGTGTCGTTCCAGGGGAACGAGGTGCCGTCGTTGCCGTGGTAGACGAAGCGCGTCTCGCCGGTCCGGGTGTCGCGCCGCCGGAAGACCACCGCGGCATCGGAGTTGTCCCAGTAGTGGTCCTCCAGGAGGATCTCGACCGTCGGGTCCGGTGACAGGTCCGGGCCACTGAACGAGTACGCGGGGTACGGCGATTCGTCGACGGCCAGGAAGCGGTCGGGGTGCTCGATGACCCACGACGAATCGAGGCCCATGTGGTTCGGGACCATGTCCGAGGCAAGCCGGATGCCGCGTGAGGCTGCGCGGTCGCGGAGCGCGGCGTAGGCAGCCTCGCCGCCAAGGTCGTCGGCGATCCGGTAATCGTCGAGCGAGTAGGCCGAGGCCACCGCGTCGGGGTTGCCGCGGAGGTGCTTGATCCGCTCCGAGGCCCGGCTTCGTTGCCACAGCCCGATGAGCCACAGGCCGGTGACGCCCCAGCTCGCGAGCCGGTCCAGCTCCTCGTCGGGGATCGCATCCAGGGTCCGGATGTCGCGGCCGTGGCGGCGCGACAGCTGGTCGAGCCAGACATACGTGGATTTCGCGAGGAGGACCACCCGGGGCATCCAGTCGGTGTCGTCCGAGAATCGCTCCGGCTCGGCGTCGAGACCGCTGAAGTCGGGCGTCTCTGCCGGGCCGGGCCCGCCGGCGCCGAAT
>DASWGY010000256.1:0-12482 GCA_036393495.1 Candidatus Limnocylindrales bacterium | reverse complement strand
CCACCTCGCGGGCTGGGAGTCCGTGGCGGGCCCGGCCCTCAGCCACGCCGACGGGCTCGTGCGCCTGGCAGCCGGGTCGCTCTCGGCGGCCCGCGAAGCGCTGGAGCGTGCGGTCCGCGGCTGGGAGGAACGCGGTCGCGTCTGGGAGACCGCGTGGGCACGCATCGGTCTGGCCCAATGTCTCATCCGGATGAATCGCCACGGCGACGCGGCGGCTGTCCTGGCCGACGTGCGGAGAAGGGCCGAGGCGCTCGGGAGCGAGCCACTCCTCGCCCAGGCTGCCGAGCTCGCGAAGGCGGGTCGCGGACGCGGCCTCGCGGACGAGCCGTGGCGCCCGCTCAGCGTCCGCGAGTTCGAGGTCGCCCGGCTCATCGCCGATGGCCTGACGAACGGGGCGATCGCCGAGCAGCTGTCGATCGCCCCGAAGACCGCCAGTGCGCATGTGGAGCACATCCTGGCCAAGCTCGCCGTGACGAGGCGGGCCGAGATCGCCGCCTGGGCGGCGACGATCGAGCGGCCGGCGGCACGGGAATCGAACGGCCGGGCCCAGCCGGTCGGGAGCGGCCTGCGCTAGACGGGCGACCGTGGGCGTCAGCGCCCGACGAAGCCGGCCGGTGCGATGTGAACCGCACCACACCCCCCGGGGGTTCGGGCGCCAGATCCAGGCATGGCGCTCGTAGAAGTCCGGCAGGCCATGGCGGCCGGGCCCGGGCCGCGCGCGTAGGATTCGCGGATGAGCGCTGTCTGGACCGGATCGAGCCACGGCGTGGACTGGCGCCTCGAACTCGAGCGCGACGAGCTCCTTCCGGGCCGGCTCGTCGGGGGCCGGATCGACGTCACCAGCCACGGGGCATTCGGTGCCCGGGTCCTCGTCGTCGCCCTTCGGGCCGAGGAGCACTGGAAGCACGAGGTCACGACGACCGACGCGCAAGGCCACACGTCGACCCACGTCGAGACGGAGCGGCGAACGCTCGTCACGGAGCCGGTCGAGGTCGCGCCAGGGGTCCATCTCAGGCCGGGCGAGACGCGAGGCTGGACCTTCGAGCTGCCGGTACCGCCGCTCGGGCCGGCGACCCTCGAGGCCGACGTGGCCGGCGTCGACTGGACGGTCGAGGCCAAGCTCGAGCGGCCTGGAGAGTTCGACTCCACGATCGAGGCGCCGGTGCGCGTCGTCCAGCCGGTTGCGCTGCTCCGGTCGGGGGCCGTGCCGGTCGGGCAGTTCGCGCTCTACGAGTCGGCTGACGTCGCCCGCGACAGCGTGACGGGCACGGTCTCGCTGGATCCCGTTCCGTTGTGCGCCGGCGCCCCCTTTGGCGCCTCCATCGCGCTCCACGCCGGCGGCTCGCGGCGGCTCCAGGAGGTCCGGGCCGAGATCCTGGTGAACGTCGAGGCCACGGTCGCCAGCGGCCTCGACGAGACGATCGTCGCCTGGTCGGGCAGCCTGCCGATCCTCGAGTTGGCGGGCGACCGATCGCTCTCGTTGACCGGGACGCT
The DNA here is from genome assembly GCA_036393495.1 of Candidatus Limnocylindrales bacterium. GTDB lineage: Bacteria > Chloroflexota > Limnocylindria > Limnocylindrales > CSP1-4 > UBA5189. The sequence continues at coordinate 10,988 of DASWGY010000256.1, read as the reverse complement.
GAGCGGTCAGGCGCTGCCCACGATCGAGCTGCCCCATGGCAGGGCCAGCGCGACGTTTCACGTCATCCTTGCCCAAGCTTGGGCGGCGGACACGCACCTCGTCCGGGACGTCGCGATCGCGACGACCCTGGAGCTCTGAGCCGGGCGCTCCCAGGCTGCGGACCGGTCAGCCTGGGCCGAGGCGTTCCCGGGCCGCGGCCAGGGCCGCGCTGACGCGACCAGGCGCCGTTCCGCCGACGACGTCCATCGCCGCGACCGCGGCCTCGACAGACGCGGCGGCCCGAACCAGGTCGCCCGATCGCGTCGAAGGATCCGCCGCCAGTGCCTCGGCTGCGCTGTCGTCAACGGATCGAAGGGCTGACCCGACCTCCTCGTCGGTGACGGCGTCGAGCCGCACACCGCGGGATTCCGCCGCCGCAACGAGCGCGCCGACGACATGGTGGGCACTCCGGAAGGCCATCCCGCGCCGGACGAGCGTGTCGGCCACGGCCGTCGCCGTGGTGAAGCCCTCATCGGCCGCGGACCGCATCCGGGCGCCGTCGACTTCGAGGGTCTCGATGAGGCCGCTCATCACCCCAAGCTCGGCCTCCAGTGCCGCGATCGACCCGAACAGCGGGACCTTGTCGTCCTGGAGGTCCCGCTGGTAGGCCAGCGGGAGGCCCTTGAGGATGCCGAGCATCGCGGTCACGGCGGCGATCGAGCCTGCCGCCCGCCCGCGGACGAGCTCCGCGGGATCCGGGTTCCGCTTGTTCGGCATCATCGAGCTGCCGGTCGAGAAGGCGTCCGCGACCTGGACGAACCCGAAAGCCGGGTTCGACCACCAGGTGATCTCCTCGGCCAGCCGGGACAGGTGGACCATCGAGAGCGCGGCGGCCGCGATCACCTCGACCGCGAAGTCCCGGTCCGAGACGGCGTCCATCGAGTTCGCGGTCACGCCATCGAAGCCGAGCTCGCGCGCCGTCGCCTCGCGGTCGAGCGGGTAACCGGCCCCCGCCAGGGCCCCCGAACCGAGGGGTGAGACGTTCAGCCGCCGCCGCGCGTCGGCCAGCCGGCCGCGATCCCGCTCGAGCATCTCCACGTAGGCCAACAGGTGGTGGGCCAGCAGGACCGGCTGGGCCGGCTGGATGTGGGTCGTCCCGGGCAGGATGACCTCGACGTTGCGCTCGGCCAGCCCGACCAGCGCCCGCTCGAAGTCCAGGATCGCCGCGTCGAGCCGGTCGATCGCCCGGCGCGTCCAGAGCCGCAGGTCCGTGGCGACCTGGTCGTTCCGTGAACGACCGGTGTGGAGCTTCCTGGCGAGCGGCCCGATCCGCACCTCGAGGGCGGCCTCGAGGTTCATGTGGACGTCCTCGAGCGTCGGGTCCCAGTCGACGGTCCCGGCCTCGACCTCGATCGCCAGGGCGCGCAGTCCGTCGACGAGGCCGTCGACCTCGGCGGGGGTCAGGATGCCCGCCCGGCCAAGTCCGCGGACGTGGGCGATCGAGCCCTCGATGTCGTCGCCGGCGAGCGCCGCGTCGACCTCGATCGAGCGCGTGAATTCGGCGACCCGCGCGTCCGTCTGGCCCTTGAACCGACCGCCCCAACGCTGCATCCAGCCCTCCGGGGCTGATCGTAGCGCGCGCGGGCCGTCGTGCGAGTTCGCGGCCGCGCCCGCGAGTGACTCGCGGACGGCGCCCCGGCGCGGCCTCAGGCCGTCCGGTTTGGAGGGCCCAAGCCGTGCCGGCGACGTCGATCCAACTCCCGCGTCGCTCGCCGATCGCGGCGAGGTCCGGGGAGCCGGTCATGGCCGCGATCGCAGCGGACCCGCCGCCGGCGGAAGCGGCCTGGTTGGCTGATCAGGGTTGGCCCACCAGGGTAGGCCAACCCACTATCATCCGCGGATGACGGCCCGCACTTCCCAGCTCAACTGGGTCCTCTTCTTCGCTCTCGGGCTCATGTGGGGCTCGTCGTACCTGTTCATCAAGATCGGGATCGAGACGCTCCCGACGTTCACCCTCGTGGCCGCCCGGCTCGGGATCGGCCTCGCCTTCCTCGTCGCCGTCGTCGCGTTCGCCCGCGAGCAGCTGCCCCGGGACCCCCGCGTCTACGGCCATCTCGCCGTGATGTCGGTCGTGAACATCGCCCTGCCCTTCGCCCTCATCACGAGCGCCGAGCAGTCCGTCGATTCGGCCCTCGCGGCGATCCTCAACGGGTCCGTCCCGCTGTTCGTGATCGTCATCGCCGCCCTCTTCCTCCACGACGAGCCGATCACCGTCAACCGCCTGGTGGGGCTCGTCGTCGGCTACGCCGGCGTCGTCCTCCTCGTGACTCGGAGCCTCAACGCGGGCGGCGTGGCGAGCTCGCTCGGCGGGGAGATCGCGCTGCTGGGCTCGGCGCTGTCCTATGCCGTCGGAGCGGTCTACGCCCGGCGCAACGTGCGGGGCCTGCGGCCGATGATCCCGGCCCTCTTCCAGGTCGGGTTCGCGTTCGTGATCACGAGCGGAATCGCCCTCCTGACCGAGCGCCCGTTCGACGTCGAGTGGACGGACCGGTCGCTCTTCGCGATCGTCTGGCTGGGGCTCCTCGGCTCGGGTGCCGCCTACCTGGTGTACTTCCGGCTCCTCCAGTCGTGGGGCGCGACCCGGACATCGCTCGTCGCCTACCTCCTGCCGGTCGTCGGGATCGTCGCCGGGGCCCTCGTCCTCAACGAGGTAGTCGACGCGGGCGTCCTGGCCGGGACGGCCCTGATCATCGGCGGGGTCGCCCTCGTCAACAGCAAGTTCGGCCAGCGTCGGCTCTACGGGCGAACGCCGCCGCCGGCACCTCCGACAGCGGCCACCCGCGATCCCACCTGACCACGGGCGACGACGCCAAGTTCGTGACAAATGCCACTGGTCGTGGGCGGCAGGACCCGGGACGATCCGGATCGGCAATCGCGGACACGGGAGGTGTCGTGATCGCGCGACCCGGCGAGTCGCGGGTGGGGGTCGAGCCGGACGAGGCCGTGCTCGTCGACGGCTCCCGGATCGCGGTCCTGGGCGGCGGGCCTGCCGGGTCGTTCTTTTCCTATTTCCTGCTCGACATGGCCGCCCGGGTCGATGTCAGGCTCGAGCTCGACATCTACGAGCCGAGGATGTTCGCCCAGCCCGGCCCGACCGGCTGCAACATGTGCGGCGGAATCATCTCCGAGACGCTCGTCCAGAACCTCGCCGCGGACGGTGTCTTCCTGTCGGGCGACGTCATCCAGCGCGGCATCGATTCGTACATGCTCCACACCGACGTCGGCAGCGTCCGGATCTCGACGCCGAATTCGGAGGCGCGGATCGGGGCGGTCCACCGCGGCGGCGGACCCCGCGACGTGACCGAGCCGCGCTGGGAGTCTTTCGACCAGCACCTCCTCACGAGCGCGCACGGCCGCGGCGCGAACCTGATCGGCTCTCGGGTCGAGCACGTCGGCCTGACCGGCGGCCGGCCGACGGTGCGGGTGCACGGCGAGGAGCCTCGGACCTACGACCTCGCAGTCATTGCGACCGGCGTGAACACGTCCATCCTCAAGACCTTTGAGGGACTCGGCATCGGCTACCGGCGACCTACCCTGACGAAGACGCTCATCCGCGAGTACCACCTCGGGGCAGAGACGATTCGGTCGTCCCTGGGCTCGTCCATGCACGTCTTCCTGCTGAGCATCCCCCGCCTCGAGTTCGCGGCCCTCATCCCAAAGGGCGACTACGTGACGATGTGCCTCCTCGGCGAGGACATCGACAACGCTCTCGGCGACGCCTTCGCATCGTCGCCGGAGGTCCGGGCCGTCATGCCACCGGGCTGGCAGCCCGAAGCGAAGTCGTGCCAGTGCATCCCCCACATCAACATCCGCGGCGTCGAGAAGCCGTTCGCGAACCGGGTCGTGTTCATCGGCGACAGCGGTGTGACTCGCCTGTACAAGGACGGGATCGGGGCAGCCTACCGGACGGCCAAGGCGGCCGCGCGAACAGCCCTGTTCGAGGGGGTGTCGGAGGCCGCTTTCCGGCGCCACTTCCTGCCGGTCTGCCGCTCGATCCGAGGTGACAACCGGATCGGCGAGTTGGCCTTTCTCCTTACCCGGCTGGCCCAGCGCCTCCCCATCCTGCGCCGGGCGATCCTCGCCATCACGATTGACGAGCAGGTCCACGGCCGGCGCCCGCGACTGAGCTCCATCCTGTGGGACATGTTCTCGGGGTCGGCGCCGTACGGCGACATCTTCGCCAGGATGGTCGACCCGGCCCTAATCTGGCGTGGCGTGCTGGCCCTGCCGGGTGCTCTCGGCCGGCGCGCGAAGGTCACGCTGCCAGAACAGCGAACAGGAGGCTGACCGTGGACGGTTCGGCAGTGCTCGGCCGCGTCTACGCGGATGGCCAGGCGGTGGCGCATCAGGGCGATGTCGGCGACTGCTTGTTCGTCGTCCAGGACGGTGAGGTCGAGATCGTGGCCGAGCATGACGGCCGCGAGGTCGTCCTGCGGTCCGCGGGTCGCAACGAGATCCTCGGCGAGATGGCGATCTTCGAGCACCAACCCAGGTCGGCGACGATCCGGGCGAAGGGCACCGCCAGGATCCTCACCCTCGACAAGCGCAACTTCCTCCGGCGGATCAACGAGGACCCGTCGCTGGCCTTCCGGATGATCGAGACGATGTCCCACCGGGTCCGGCTCCTCAGCCGCGAAGTCATGGAGCTCCGGGAGCGGCTGGGGGAGGCGGGCTCACCCGTCCGATGAGCGCGCGACGTCGGGGCGCATGAGCGCCGGCCCCGCCTCAGCTCGCGAGGCCGAGGAGGACCGCGCCCAGGACGACGAGCCCCGCCGCGCCGATTCGGGTGATGGCCGACCGCCGGCCGTGCGATTCTCCCAGCCGGGTGGCGCCCCAGGCCGCGGCGATCACGATTCCCGATTCGCGCAGCGGGGCAACGGCCGCCAGGGGGGCCTGTGAGTAGGCGAACAGGATCAGCAGGTAGGCGGTCAGCGACATGACGCCGGCCAGGCCGTCGCGCCAGATGGGATGGCGAGGGACGGACTCCGGTGGGGGCGAGAGGAAGCCCGTCCGCCGCCCGATGATGACCGCGGTGGCGAGGATCAGCGTTGCGAAGACGGCGAGCGCGGCGCCATAGAGCCACGGGGCCAGGATCCGGACGCCGATCCGATCGACGGCCGAGTAGGCCGCGATCGTGGCACCCGTGGCCAGGCTGAAGCCGATCGCCCCGCGATGGCGTCGACCGGCGGCCTGGAGCGCACGCCATGGGCGGGCGACCAGGAGTATCCCGGCAATCAGGCAGCCTACGCCGATCGACGCAGGCAGCCCGAGCGTCTCCCCGAGGAGGAGGACCCCGATCGCGATCGCGAGGAGCGGTGCGGTCCCCCGGGCGATCGGGTAGACGAGCGACAGATCGCCCCGGGCATAGGCCGCCGAGAGGCACAGGAAGTAGACCGCCTCGAGGCCGCCCGAGCCGAGGGCCAGGGCGATCCCGGCCGGCTCGAGGGCGGGCCGGCCGTTCAGGAACCAGGCGACGATTGCGACCGGGACGAGGACGGCGGTCCCGATCGCCTGGAGGCGAACCGCCGTCCAGAGCGGGTCGCCGGACGTCTTGAGCAGGACATTCCAGGCGGCGTGGAGCCCGGCCGCGACGAGGACCAGGAGGATCGCGAGGAGCGGCACGACCCGGCCGGCGCTAGCGTCCGATGTCCCGTCGACGAACGCCGAATGCGCAGAGAATGACGCCGCCGACGGCAAGAGCGCCGAGCAGGAGCAGGCCGATCTCGTCGATGTCGCCGATCATCGGCCGGCCGAGGTGTCGCTGGGGGGCCAGGTCCAGGATCGGTGCCGGCCACTCGAGGATCGTCCCGACGAGATTGAACAGGTATGAGCCGAGGCCGATCGCCAGCGTCACCGGAGCGGCGAGGCCAGGCCGGATGAGCCCGCCCACGGCGAGGCCGATCCCGGCCAGGGACATCCCGTAGAGACCGAGGATGCTGACGCCGATGGCGGTCGGCAGTGGATCGTCGCCCTGGAGGGCCGTCCCACCGGCAACGGCCGCCGCCAGGACGGCCGTCGTGACGGCAATCGCAACGAGGACCGAGGCCGCGCTCCGCACCGCCCAGGCGAACCGCCCGATCGGGGCCGCGAGGACGACCTCGAGCCGGCGTTCGCTCTCGTCCGATGCCCAGCCACCGACGAAGGCCGCCGCCGCGAGGCCCATGATGATGACCCCGTCCTCGAAGAATGCCAGCTGGAGGAAGCCGGCGGTCGACAGGATGTCGGCGTCCGGGAACAGCCGAGCGATCATCGCGACGACCTGGGGGATCTTGCTCAATTGGGCCACGAACTCGTCGACCGAGGCGGCGAGGACGAGTCCGAAGAGGCCGAGGAAGGCGCCCCAGACAAGGGCGGCCGGGAACCGCTCGCCGAGGCCGCGGCTGAACGGGCCCATCACCCAGAGGCGGATCTGCGGCACCGGAAAGCGCCCGCCGCCGGGCACCAGGAGGTCGCGCCGGGCGAATGCCTCGATGCCCGCGACGAGAAGGCCGCCGGTCACGAGCGCCAGCCGGCCGACGGCCGGCCAGTCCCAGGTGCCGGCGATCGGTCGGTGGCCGGTCGTGAAGTGGAAGTAGGACGCGTCGCGGATCGCCTCGAAGACAGGCACGGTCTCGGCATAGGCGGACACGATGAAGCTGGCGAACAGGACGACCGCGCCGACCCCGAGGGCACCGCCGCGTCCCACGAACGGTGCGACGGCCAGGGCGGCGGCTCCCGGGAACAGGATCATCAGGTAGAGCCAGGCCATGTGAGCCGCGACCGCGTCGACGGCCACCGCATCCCCGGGCAGGGTCGCGAAGAGGTTCGTGGTGGCGAACGTCGCCAGGCCGATGATCCCGACCGTCACCGCCAGCAGGACGAGGTAGGCCAGGACCTTCTCGACCGCCAGGCGCCGACGGACCAGGGGCGTCGAGGCGACCACGTCGAGGCTGCCCCGGGCGAGCTCGCCGGCAAGGGCGCCGGCGAGAGCGACGATCGACCAGATCCCGTAGATCACCGGCACGAAGTTCAGGCCGCGCCACGAGATGAAGCCGCCCAGGGTCTCGATCCCGATGGCCGGCCCGAGCATCCCCTGGAAGATTGCCGGCAGCGCCTGGAACTGGGTGGCCATGACCTGGCGCTTGGCCGCGGTGTCGAAGTCGGCCGCGATCTGGCTCCCGATCACAACGACGATCAGGGCATACAGGAGCCCGAGACCGATCGTGATCCGGCGGGCGTCCCGGATCGACTTGCCGAAGACCGAGCCGAGTCCGAGGACGCGCTTCAGGCTCGACGGCCGCTCGAGCTCGCCCGGCTCGGTGTGGCGACCGACGGCACCGGCTGCGGTCATCGGACCGGACTGCCGCTGGCGGTGCCGTACTCGGCGAGGAACACCTCCTCAAGGCTCGGCTCACGACTCACGAAGTCGACCAGATCGCCGGCGGCCGCCAGCCGGACCACGGGCGCGACCGGACCGGTCACGAGCATCCGCAGGGTCCTTCCCTCGACGACGAGGTTCGAGACGCCCGCGATCGCCTCGAACGGCGCCGGGTCGACCGGCTCACCGAACCGCAGTTCGACCTCGTGGGCCGCCATCTCGCGGAGGGCTTCGACCGTGTCGAGGCGGACGATCTGCCCGTCGCGGATGATGGCCACTCGATCGCAGGTCCGCTCGACCTCGCTGATGATGTGCGACGAGATGAACGCGCTCCGACCCTCCGCCTTGGCCTCGAACAGGATCTCGTTGAACGTCTGCTGGACGAGCGGGTCGAGGCCGGCCGTCGGTTCGTCGAGGATCAGCAGGTCGGGCCGGTGCTGGAGCGCGCAGACGAGCCCGACCTTCTGCTTGTTGCCCTTCGAGTACTCGCGGAAGCGGCGCGACGGATCCAGGCCCAGCCGCTCGACGAGGCGGCCGCTGTAGGCGCGATCGAATCCGCCCCGGAGGTTGGCGAAGTACTCGATGGTCTCGGTCCCGGTCAGCCGGTCATAGAGGGTGAACTCGCCGGGCAGGTAGCCGATCCGGCGATGGATCGCGACGGGGTCGCTCGACGACGCGATCCCGAAGACCCAGGCCATGCCCGAGGTCGGGCGGATGAGGTCGAGCAGGATCCGGATCGTCGTCGTCTTGCCGGCCCCGTTCGGGCCGAGGAAGCCGAAGACCTCGCCTTCGCGGACCTCGAGGTCGACCTCGGTGATCCCCCGGTGGATCCCGTAGCGCTTGGTCAGGCGCTCGGTCTGGATGATCGGCGGCATCAACGCTCCTTCTCGAATCCGGGATACGGTAGCGGGTCGCGGGTCAGGGCCGCGGCATCAGGGGCCGGCGCGTCGAGCCACGACGGCGGCGATGGCCGTCGTGAAGGGCACCGCCGCCACGATCCCCATGCTGCCGACGAGCGAGCGCACGATCTCGACCGCGACCGTCTCCCCGCTCGCAATGAGGAGCGGATCCTGGCGCCCGGCGGCGAACAGGACGAGGAGTGGCAGCGAGGCGCCGACGTAGGCGAGGACGAGCGTGTTCACGGTCGCCGCGATGTGCGAGCGGCCGACGTTCATCGCCCGCCCGTAGAGCCGCCCGGTCGACGCACCGGGATCGGCAGCGGCGAGCTCGCCGACCGTCGCGGCCTGGGTGACGGTCACGTCGTCGAGGACGCCCAGGGCACCGAAGATCACCGCCGCCAGCAGGAGCCCGCCGACGTCGAGGTCGCCGCGTCCGACCGATGACAGGAAGCCGACGACCTCCTGGCCCTGGAGCGCCGTGAACGCCATGAGGCCGTTGCCGGCGATCGCGAGGAGGGCCGTGAGGACGAGCGCGGCGAAGGTCCCGGCGACGGCCGCGAACGTCGTGGCCCGGAGGCCCTCGGTGAGGAGGATCGTGGCGAGCGTGACGAGCGAGCCGGCGGCCACGGCGATCGGGACCGGACTCCAGCCGGCCAGGATGAGCGGGACGACGACCCGGACGATGACCCCGAGGGTCAGGGCCAGGGCAAGCAGCGAGCGAACACCGCGCCAGCCCCCGACGAGTGTCACGGCGGCCGCGAACAGGCCGAGGATGGCCCCGAGGGCCGGTGCCCGCCATCGGTCCGAGATCGAGACGAGCGGCACCGGATCGCCCGGCGAGATGCTGACCACGACCTCGTCGCCGGCGAGGTACGAGGGGAGGTCATCCGCCCCCGAAGGCCCCTCGAGATGGCCGTCGAGCTCGGTCCCGGTCCGCGGACCGTCGACGATCCGGACCCGGACGTTGGGCTGCCCCTCGCCGGCGCCGGCGAGGATCTCGACGATCTCCCCGTGCGCGAGCTCCAGGTTGAGCGCCCCGGTTGGCGGGGGCGTGAGGTCGGGGAGCAGCCACAGCCCGATGAGCAGGAGCCCGCCCACGGCCAGGGCCCGGGCGTTCCGGCGGAGCCCGGCGAACGGCACGTAGGCCTCGTCGGCCACGATGCGGCGCTCCCTGCCCAGGCGACGGTCCGATCCGCCGCTCACCCTCAGACGCCGATCGGGTGCCAGACGGTCTTCATCTCCAGGTAGGCGGCGATCCACTCGGGCCGCTCGGCGGCCCGGTCGTCGAGCCAGTCGAAGCGGGCGTCGCTGACGCCGGCCGGACGGCGGACGATGCGCTTGACGTTGTCGGTCGCGAGCAGCTCTGTCTCGGCGCGAGCGGCGTCGGCCACGCCCCAGACATCGATCGTGTCGACGTCGACGTGACCGGCGAGGACCGGCACGAGCTCCTTCTTGAGGCCGGTGATGACGTTGACGACGCCGCCCGGGACGTCAGACGTGGCGAGGACCTCGGTCAGGGTGATCGCGGGCAGCGGCCGGGCTTCGGAGGCGATGACGACGACCGCATTGCCGGCGACGAGCGGCGGCGCCAGGCGCGACACGAGGCCGAGGAGGGACGAGGTCTCGGGAGCGACGATTCCCACGACGCCCGTCGGCTCGGGGATCGTGAAGTTGAAGTAGTCGGCGGCCACGGGATTGGACGAGCCCAGGACCTGGGCGATCTTGTCGGCCCAGCCGGCGTACCAGACCCAGCGATCGATGGCACGATCGACGACGGCGCGGGCGCGATCGGCGCGCAGCCCCTCGGCCTGGGCGACCTCGGCGGCGAACTGGTCGCGCCGGCCCTCCATCAGCTCGGCGACGCGGTACAGCACCTGGCCGCGGTTCATCGCCGTCCGGTCGGCCCAGCCGGGGAACGCCTTCCGGGCGGCCCGGACCGCGTCGCGAAGGTCCTTGCGGGAGCCCCGGCAGGCATTCGCAACCGGCGACCCATCGGCGGCGCTCACAAGGTACGAGCGGCCGCTCTCCGTCCGCGGAAACGCCCCGCCGATGTAGAGCTTGTAGGTCTTGCGGACCTCGATCCGGGGCGTGGGTGGCTGGACGGCGCGCGGGCGGGCCGGCGCCACCACCTTCCGGCACGGGCGCACCAGATCGCGACCCTCGCCCATCAGGTTGCGGCCCTCGTCCCCTCGTTGACGGTGGCACCGTCAAATCCGGGGTTTCGAAGGGGATACGTGTCCCTGAAGGGCTCACCAACACCCAGAATCGATCGGGTCGCCGTTCGGCCGAGGCAGATTCGTGCTCGCAAGTCGGCGTAACCGAGCGCGGCGGCCTGCGGCGACGACGCTTCGGGTCGCGGTAGGCCCCGATTTGACGCTGGCACCGTCATCGACCCGGTCAAGGGCAGCGCAGGCGCGGCGGCGGTACCGCGCGGCCGGCGGAGTGCGACCGACAGAGAGGGCCGCCGGGCCCCGGTCACCGGTCCTCCAGGCGGACGTAGGCGTGGAGGCCGTGCATCCCACCCTCGCGGCCGAAGCCAGATTCCTTGTAGCCGCCGAACGGCGAGGTCGGGTCAAAGCGGTTGAAGGTGTTGGCCCAGACGACGCCGGCCTTGAGGCGCCGGACCATGGCCAGGATCCGGCTGCCCTTCTCGGTCCAGACCCCGGCCGACAGGCCGTACGGCGTGTTGTTG
>DASWGY010000255.1:0-7610 GCA_036393495.1 Candidatus Limnocylindrales bacterium | reverse complement strand
CGGCGCCGCCGGTGCCGGCGAGGAGGCCGGCGACGACGAACGGCGGCCCGAACGCGCCCTCGTGGTCGGCAATCCACGCATTGACCCCGTCGGCGTAGGCTTGGAGGGCATCGCGGACGTCGGGCGGCATCGCCTCGAGGTCGCGCTGCGCCGCCTGCCGCCAGCCGAGCGTCCGGATGAAGCGGTCCGTCCCGACCCGACCCTCTCCGAACAGCTCGGACAGGCGGCCGGCGCTGATGTGGCGCCAGACCTCCATCTGCCACATCCGCTCCTGGGCGTGGACGTAGCCCTGGGCCAGGAACAGGTCGTGGGGATCATCGGCCAGGATCTGGATGATCCCGGTCTGGTCCCGGATGACGGTGACGGGGGCGTGCAGGGTGTCGATCCGGATCGTGCCGGCCGTCTGTGGCAGCCCTCGACCGGTCAAGCCCGCGACCAGCCCGACGACGCCGACGAGCACGACGAACACGACGAACACGACGATAGCGAGGCTGCGGACCCCCCATCGCAGGATGCGCACGAACCCTCCCGTTCTCTCCGGCTCGACCCGACGGCCGTAGTCTGGCGCCCGCCGCCGGCAGTCGCTCGGCCCTTCAGCGCGGGAGCTCGACCCCCAGGCCCTGGAGCGCAGCCGCCGTGACGATCGCGTCCGCGAAGACGACGTCCGCCAGCCCCACCCCGAGATGCGTCACGACGACCCGCCCCGCGGGCCGCGGCGTGCCGGCGATGATCGCCTCGCCGAGCATCGCGTCCGGGTCCGGGTAGCCGTCGAAGTTGCCGGCCTCCCGGTTCGCCAGGTACTGGTCCCGGTGGTCGACGAGGAAGAGCGCGGCGTCGCGGGCAACCTCGGCGGCGGCATACGTCGCGTAGTCGATGGGCACGATCGTCGCCCCGTCGGCAAGCCAGGCGTTGGTCATCGCCTGGCGCTCCTCGGCCGGCCCGAACGACGCCGCAGTCACGACGACGTCGGCGCCCTCGATCGCCGCGCGGGCGGACTCGTGGACGGCGACGCTGCCGATCCCCGGGGTGACTGCTGCGACCTCGGCAAGAGTCTCGGCGCGAGCGCGGTCGCGGTCGAAGAGCTGAAGGTCCGCGCCGGGCAGGACGTGGCCGAAGACGGGCAGGTGGGAGTGGCCCTGGACGCCGGCCCCGATGAGCGCCGCCCGGGGGGCGCGTCCGGCGACGGACGGTCCAAAGCGCGCGATCGCCACACCCGAGACGGCGGCCGTTCGCTGGGCCGTGATCGGGCCGCCATCGAGGATCGCCGTCGGGACGCCGGTCTCGGGATCGTTGAGGATCACGATCGCGCTGATACCGGGCAGGCCCAGTGCCGTGTTCGTGGCGAATCCGGCGACCCACTTCATCCCGAACCGGTCCTCGGCGAGGCTTGCGCCCCGATAGACCGCCGGCATCGCGTGGACGAACGACGCCGCCGGCCTGGGATGGATGGCCAGCTTCGGCGGCAGCTCCGCGCCGCCGGGGGTTGCGAGTGCGACGAGCGTCTTCTCCGCCAGGGCGAGACGGTCCGGGATCGCCGGCATCGCGGCTTCGACGTCGGCCGCGGAAAGCCAGCGAAGGGGCGGGAGGTGGCGGACGGTCGACATCGAACCGAGTGTAGCGCCACGCGAGGTCGCCGCGACCGCGAGGGGATAGCATTTCGGTCATGCCCATCGACCTCGCCCAGAGCCTCGAGAACCTCAAGCTCGAGCGCGACGCGATCCAGCTGTACGACGCCCTGGCGACGATCGAGAAGGATCCTGCGCGGGCGGACGCCTTCCGGACGATCGCCGGGAACGAGCGCCGGCACGCCGAGATCTGGGCCACCCGGCTGACCGAGCTCGGCGCCACCGTGCCCCCGGTCGGAGGCGCCCGCTTCCGGGTGCGGGTCATCATCGCCCTCGCCAGGCTCCTCGGGACGCACGCCGTCAAGGACCTCGTCCTCGCCCTCGAGGGCGACGAGGAGGACATCTACATGGCCCAGGCCGCGCCCGAGGTCGAGGCGATCGCGGCCGACGAGCGCGAGCATGCGGAGATCTGGAAGCGCCTCTCGGTCGACCGGGCAACTGGGTCGGAGGCGCCCGTGGCGCCCGACGGCGCGGCCCGGGCCGCAGCCATCTCGCCGAGCGCCAGGGCCGCCGTCCGCGCCGGCGCCGCCGACCACGCCTCGGCCGTCGTCGGCGTGTCCAACGCGACCGAGATCGCGTCGCGAGAGCGGTGGCACCGAGCAGGCCGCTCCGGGACCCTGCGGGCGGTCATCTTCGGCGTCTCCGACGGGCTCGTCTCCAACCTCGCCCTGGTGATGGGCGTCGCCGGTGCGGGCGCGGCGATCGGCGAGGGCCGCTTCATCCTCCTTGCCGGCATTGCCGGGCTGCTTGCCGGTGCGTTCTCGATGGCGGCGGGCGAGTACATCTCGATGCAGTCCCAGCGAGAGCTCTTCGAACGCCAGATTGCCCTCGAGCGGGCTGAGCTCGAGGCGATGCCGGACGAGGAGCGGGAGGAGCTGGCCGCCGTCTACCGGGCCAAGGGATTCACGGCCGCCGAGGCCGACGCGATCGCGACCAGGATGTTCGCCGACCCGGAGCACGCCCTAGACACGCTCGTTCGGGAGGAGCTCGGCCTCGATCCCGACGAGCTTGGCTCGGCCTGGGGCGCGGCGGCCGGATCGTTCATCGCCTTCGCCGCCGGGGCGATCGTTCCCGTCCTGCCTTACGTGTTCGGGTCCGGAGCCGCCGCGTTCTGGACCGCCATCGGCGCGTCGCTCGTGGCGCTCTTCCTGGTCGGTGCGGGAGTGAGCCTGTTGACGGGCCGGAGCCTCCTCTTCTCGGGTGGACGCCAGGTCGGGATCGGGAGCGCCGCGGCGGCTGTGACATATGCCGTCGGGAGCATCATCGGCGTCACGGTGGCCGGCTGATCGTGCCGGACCCTCGGGCGCTCCTCGTGGCGATCGGCGTCGGTGGCGGCGTCGCGGCCTACACCCTCCTGTGGTGGCACTGGCCGTTCGCGATCGGGATCGGGGCGGGCATCCTCCTCGGCGGCCTGGCGCTCACCGGGACGATCTCGATCCGGGCCGAGGGGACGGTCGCCGACGCTGCCTGGCGCGCCGCGGCGCCCGATCTCCAGGACCCGCCGGCCGGTCCGCCGGACGACGTGCCGGTGTCGCGTCCGGAAGCGGCCGCGCCCGATGCCCATCCCGGGCGAGAGCGCGAGCTGCCCTCGGGTGATTGACCTCGAGGCTCGCCTGCGCTCCGCGGGGCTCGAGCCGGGAACCTGGTCGAACGGACCGCGCGACCGCTACGGAGCCCACGCCCACCACTACGACAAGGTCCTCGTCTGCGTCTCGGGCTCGATCCACTTCGGCCTGCCGGACCTGGGCCGCGGGGTCGACCTCGAGCCCGGGGACCGCCTCGATCTCCCGGCCAACACTCGTCATGACGCCCAGGTCGGCGAGATCGGCGTCACCTGCCTGGAGGCCCACCTGCCGGCCGGCTCGCTCGATCAGCTCGAGCGTCGAGACGCGGGCAGCTGGTGACGCGAGGCGGGGAATCGAAACGGCCCTCGGGGAGGGCCGAGGGCCGTCGATGTGAGCGTCGGCCGGGACGTCAGCGGGACCAGCGGCCCTCTTCCTCGAAGGGGTCGATGGGATCGGGGAGGTCGGTGTGCCGACGCCGATCGTCGCCGAGCAGGAAGCTGAGCAGCGAGAACAGCGCCAGGAGCCCGAAGCCGGAAGAGGCGATCATGATGGCTACCCTGTCGCGTGCCGATGGCCGTCGGATCGAGCCGCAGTCGCGCTCCCGATCCCGTCGTAACACGACGGGTCCCGGCCTTCGAATTGGACCTTGCAAGCGGATGATAGCCTAACTCTGTTAGGTTGCCAAGCCACATTGCCTATGAGATCGATGCCAAATGGCAGGTAGGACCGGTCTGGATCGAATCGATGCCCGGCTCCTGGAGCTGCTCCAGGAGGATGGCCGTCGGCCGTACGCGGAGCTCGGGGCGGAGGTCGGGATCAGCGGGCCGGCGGCCCACGAGCGGGTCAAGAAGCTCGAGGCTCGCGGGGCCATCACCGGCTACGCGGCCCGCGTCTCGGCCGAGGCCGTCGGTCTCGGCGTGCTCGCGTTCACCTGGGTGACCCAGGCCCCGGGGACCGTCGCCACCGACTTGACCGGCGACTTCGGTGGCATCCCCGAGATCGAGGAGTGCCATCACATCACTGGCGAGGCGGACTACCTGCTGAAGATCCGGGCCCGCGACACCCGTGACCTCGAGCGGGTCATCCGGGCGGTCCAGGCGACCCGACACGTCTTCTCGACCGAATCGGACGTCGTCTTCTCGACCGCCTTCGAGCGTCGCGCGATCCGTCCGATCGAACGCGACTGACGAGGCAGAGCGGACCGGGACGCCGGCACCCTGGACGTGGTTCGCGGGCACGTTGTCCACGCTCGGGCCAGGGCCGATCTGCTGCTTTCTCAGATACCAGCTGGTGTGGTCGCGGATCGGCATTCGGGGCGTGGCCCGACGATCCCGCTCCAGCCCTGAACGGGGACGGGCCAGATCAGCCCGGTCGAGTGACCAGCTGGGACCCCATTTCCATGTTTCGTACCACACCGGTTCGTAGGTGAGAAGAGGGCCGGTCGCGTGGGGTTCCCTGGCAAGAACGCCTTCGTGAATCGAGGCTAGACCGCCGGCGTGTCTCCCGAGGGCGGCTCGCCGCGAGCGGCGCGCCCGGCCGAGCCGTCAGTCGGTTCGAGGCGGTCCGGTGGCGGGAGCTGCCGGTACTCGCGGTGCTCTCGCAGGACGGCCTCGATCTCGGCGGCGCCAAGCCGGCGTTCGGCGCTGTCGAGGCGGGCGGCGATCCAGGCAGCCTCGGCGGGAAGCTCGGCGGCGTCGATGTCCTGATCGCGGCGGGCGCCGTCGAGGAGGATCACGGCAACGAGGCCGCCACCGGCCACGAGGCCGACGAGCAGCAGCCACCACTGGAACTCGGCCATCAGCGGCCGCCGCCGGCGCGTCGCATCAGCGCGAGTCTACGGGGATCGGCGGGCGCGCGCCGTACACTCCTCGACCATGATCACCTTCACCCCTGATCCGATCGCCATCCAGATCGGTCCGTTGCCGGTCTACTGGTACGGCATCGCCTACGCGGTGGGCCTGGCAGTGTCGTATTACGTCCTCATCCGCCAGGCGCGGCGATTCGGGCAGGACCCAGAGGTCATCGGCAACGGCCTGATCATCATCGCGGCCGCCGCTCTCCTCGGTGGGCGGCTCTACCACGTCATCGACCAGTGGGCGCTGTACCGCGACGATCCCCTGAAGATCATCCTGCCGCCGTATTCCGGGCTGGGCGTGTACGGCGGCCTCGTGACCGGCGCCATCGCCTTCATCATCCTCGTCCGCTACCACCGACTGAACCCGTGGGTCTGGGCCGACATCGTCGCCCCGGCCCTGTTCACGATGCAGGCAATCGGGCGCTGGGGGAACTTCTTCAACCAGGAGCTGTACGGGCCACCGACGAACTTGCCCTGGGGCATCGCCATCGACTGTGCCCATCGTATCGACGATCACGGCCTCGCCCAGTACCCGTGCACCCAGTTCCCGGAAGCCACGACCGCGTTCCACCCGCTGTTCCTCTACGAATCGATCAGCGGCGTGCTCGGGGCGCTGTTCCTGATCTGGTTATCCCGGCGCCGGCCGTATCCGCTCAGACCGGGCGATCAGGTGCTCATCTTCTTCATCTGGTACCCGATCGTCCGCTTCTTCCTGGAGACCCTGCGGACCGGCAACTGGGTGGTCGGCGGCATCCCGACGGCGCAGATCATGTCGATCCTGTTCGCGCTCGGCGCGTTCCTCGTCCTCCTGTACCGCCATCGGCGGCGGGTCGACGAGCCGCCTCCACGCGAGGCGGGATCATCCGGGGCGCCCGAGGCCGGGCGCGACGACTTCGACGACGACTTCGACGACGACTTCGACGAGGACGAGCTCGACGAGGCCGACGAGGCCGATTCGGACCCTGGCGGTGAGGGTTCGGACGCTGCCGCGAGGTCCCGGCCGGGGACGCAGAACGACCCGGGCTGACCTCGCCGTGGCCGCCGACCCACCACCCCGACCCGGGCGGGAGCGTCCGCCGCCGGCCCGGATCTCGCCGGAAGCCCTCGCCCGCGCCCGCGGCGACGCTCGCGAGGGCCTCGAGTGGCTCGGCCGGCCGCCGGAGACGACGGCGACACCTGCGTATCGTGCCGCGCGCCTCCTCGCCCGATTCATCCTGTTCGTCGTGTTCAGGTTCCGGATCCGCGCCGAGGGTCGTGAGCACCTGCCTCGGCACGGTGGCTACCTCCTCGTCGGAGCAGCTCACCGCGGCTGGATGGACCCGTTCCTCGTCCTGCACGCCCTGCCGCCGACGCCCCGGGCCTGGTTCCTCGGCAGTGCTGGATCGACGTTCCAGTCGCCCTGGCGGGAGTGGCTGATCCGGCGGATCGGCGGCTTGTTGCCCGTCTGGCGAGGCGGCGTCGGCGTCGACCAACATGTCGCGGCCGCGCGGGCCGTTCTGGATGCCGGAGGTGTCTTCGTCCAGATGCCGGAGGGAACGGTCAGCGGACCGGCCGGCCGGATCGGGCCGTTCCGCCCCGGCGCTGCGCTCATCGCCCTCCGCACCGGCGCCCCGATCGTGCCGTTCGCGATGGCCGGGACCGACGAGCTGTACCTCGGGCGGCGGATGGCCTCGCGGATCCTGCCCCCGGCGACGGCCGCGACCCTCCTCGGTGAGGCCTGGGACGGCCAGGTCGCCGAGCGGGGAAGCCGGGCCGAGCTCGATCTTGCCCGCCGGCTCAGCGACGACCTGGCCGACCTCATCGGCCCGGCCGTCGTCGAGCTCCAGTCCTGGACGGAAGATTCGCCGACTCGTCCGCGTCGGCTCCGGCGTTGGCTGACCTGGCTGTTTCTCGCCCGCGGCCGCCTCGACCGCTGATCGGGACGCGCCGAACCCGGCTATCCTCGGCCCCGATGCAGTACGCCGAATCGATCCTCGATCTCGTCGGCAACACGCCCCTCGTCCGGCTCAGCCGGGTGACCCGTGACCTCGGCGCGGCCGATGGCCAGCCGTTGATCCTGGCCAAGCTCGAGGCGCTGAACCCTGGCGGGTCGGTGAAGGACCGGATCGGGCTGCCGATGATCGAGGCCGCCGAGCGGGCAGGGCTGCTCAAGTCGGGCGGGACCATCATCGAGCCGACCTCCGGCAATACCGGCCACGGCCTGGCGATCGCGGCGGCCCTCAAGGGCTATCGCTGCATCTTCGTCATGCCGGACAAGCAGTCGGACGAGAAGCGGGCGCTGCTTCGGGCGTACGGCGCCGATGTCGTGATCTGCCCCACCGCCGTCGAGCCCGAGGATCCAGAGAGCTACTACTCCGTGGCGGCCCGACTGGCCCGTGACATCCCCGGTGCCTTCAAGCCCGACCAGTACTGGAATATGGAGAACCCGGCCGCCCACGAGCGGACCACCGGTCCCGAGATCTGGGACCAGACCGACGGCCGGATCACCCATCTCGTGGCGAGTGCCGGGACCGGCGGCACCATCTCGGGCGTTGGTCACTTCCTCAAAGCCAGGAATCCGGCGAT
>DASWGY010000254.1:0-4020 GCA_036393495.1 Candidatus Limnocylindrales bacterium | reverse complement strand
CCCGACGTTCGTCGCCTGCGGCGACCGGGACCCGTTCGTGCCCGTCGACCATGCCTGGGGCATCGCCCGTCAGATTCCGGGTGGCCGGCTCTTCGTCGCGCCGGACTGCGGCCACGAGGTCATGGTCAGGAAGCCGGGCCTGTTCAACGAGGCGATGGCCGGCTTCTACCGGTCGACGGAGGCGGTCGCGCGACGACGGGCGAAGGAGATCGATCCGGGTGCCCTGACCCATCCCGACGCGGCCGACATCCCCGGAGTCGACGAGACCGATGCCCGCTGGCTCGACACGCGGCAACGCGAAGGAGATCCGCGATGACGACGCTCCTGGTCCTGTATCGCCGGCCCGACGGCGACGACGACGCACTCGATGTCCTCGAGCAGCGGTACCGAGACGAGCATCTCCCCCTCGTGAAGGAGACGCCCGGGCTGCGGGCGACGCGGGTCTGGCGGGTGACCGAGGCGCTCGGCGAGACGACCGACTACGTCCTCGCCTGCGCCATGGAGTTCGACGATCGGGCGTCGCTCGACGCCGGCCTTCGATCCGACCCGATGCGGGCGGCCGGTCGCGTCCTCCGCGAGATCGCCCCCGGACTCGCGACGTTCCTGGTGGTCGAGAACGCCTCGGACCTGCTCGGCGGGCGTTCGGGCGCCTGACGGGGCGGTCGGGGGCGGTGGGATACTTGGTTTCGACGCCACCGGAGGAGCGCATGACCGACGTCGCGGCAGGGGAGCGGCAGCCCTCGATCCGTGTTGCCTTCCCGGCGACCGACACGGCGGACGCGGCGAGCGATGGGGCGACCACGGCTCCGATCGACGGCGTTGCCCTCGTTACGCTCGACCGTCCGGCGGTCCTCAACGCCCTCGATTTCGCCCTCATCGCCGAGCTCACGGAGGCGCTCGAGGCGCTCGATCGCGATCCGGCCTGCCGGGCGATCGTCATCACCGGGTCCGGGGAGCGGGCGTTCGCCGCGGGCGCCGACATCCGCGAGCTCGCGGTCCAGACGCCGGCCTCGCTCCTCGGCGACGACGAATTCCACCGCTGGGAGCGGATCAAGCGCGTCCGGACGCCGCTCATCGCCGCGGTTCGGGGCTTTGCCCTCGGCGGCGGCTGTGAGCTGGCGATGACGTGCGACCTCCTGATCGCCGGCGAGGGCGCCCAGTTCGGCCAGCCGGAGATCCGCCTCGGGGTCATGCCGGGTGCGGGCGGGACACAGCGACTGACCAGGGCGATCGGTAAGGCCCGGGCCATGGAGCTTGTCCTGACCGGCCGGACCATGGGCGCCCACGAGGCCGAGGCGCATGGCCTGGTGACGCGCGTGGTAGCGGACGACGAGGTCGTCCAGGCGGCGCTCGAGCTGGCGGGGACGATCGCGTCGATGCCGCCGCTCGCGGTCATCGCCGCGAAGGCGGCGGTGAACCGGGCCGAGGAGCTGAGCCTGGAGGCCGGCCTCGAGTTCGAGCGACGGAGCTTCTACCTGCTCTTCGCCACAGAGGACCAGCGCGAGGGGATGGCCGCCTTCCGCGAGAAGCGCAAGCCGGCCTGGAAGGGCCGCTGAGGAGGAGTTCGATGAGCTGGGACCGCGAACTGGGTGACGAGCCGCAGCCGGCCTGGCGGGACAAGCCACCGGACATCCTCGCCCCGATCGACGAGGACGCCCCGGTCAGCGGCCACCACGCTCCGCCCCCGGCCGCCCCGACGTCGCCGGCCGAGGCGCCCGAGCATGACTGGCTCGCGGCCGAGGCGGTGCTCATGCCGATCCTGCGCCCCGTCGGGAGCTCGGGCACGCGGATCGCCGATCTCGATACCGAGGCCCTCGCCTCAGAGGGCATGAAGACCCACGCCAGCCCGATCCTCGACGACGGCCCGTCCGGGCTCTCGATCGGCTACATCCTCCGGGCCGGCGCCTTCGACGTCCACGTCAACGCCGATCACCTCCTCGCCTGGGGTGCGTCTCCCGCCGAGGTCCGCGCGGCGGCGATGGCGAATCTCGCCGCCTGGTCGGAGACGGCACCCTGGACGGACGAGATGTCCGGCCAGCGCCGCCTCGTCTCGTCGGCGTCGGGCGGGGGTGGCGACGCCACCCGGATCCTGCTGCCCGAGGTCCGGGCCGACCTGGCGGCGACCCTGGGGCCGTCAGGGCGCGTCCTGATCGGCATCCCGGAGCGGGATCTCCTCGTGGCCGGCGCTCTGGTTGACGGTGACGAGGAGTTCGCGGTCCTGTTCGCCGAGTTCGTCCGCGACCACGCCGCCGGCGCCGACCAGCCGCTCGACCCCCGGCTCCATGAGATCGTCGGGGGCGAGCTCCGGCCGTTCGCCGGGTGAGGCCGTGAGCGGGGGCCTGTCCCCGGCCGACGACACCGTCCTCGTCCGCGTGGCGGACGCGGTCGCCACGATCACGCTCAACCGACCGGCGTCCCTCAACGCCCTGACGATCCCGATGAAGGAGCGCCTCCTGGCAATCCTGGAGGGCGTCGGCGGCGACCCGGCCGTCCGGGCCGTCGTGCTGACCGGGACCGGCCGCGCGTTCTGTGCCGGGCAGGACCTCAGGGAGCGGCTGGCTCCCGATCCGCCCTCACTCGATGACGAGCTCCGGCTCCGCTACAACCCGATCGTCCGCGCGATCCGCGACGCGCCCCAGCCATGGATCGCCGCCGTCAACGGCGTCGCGGCCGGCGCCGGTGCTTCGCTCGCCTTCGCCTGCGATCTCCGCCTCGCGGCCGAGGGAGCGTCGTTCGTCCTCGCCTTCGGACGGATCGGGCTCGTGCCCGACAGCGGTGCGACGTGGACGCTGCCGCGGCTCGTCGGCGCCGCCCGGGCAGCCGAGATCGCCCTCCTCGGCGACACCGTCGTCGCCGAGGAGGCCCTTCGCCTGGGGCTCGTCTCGCGCGTCGTTCCGGACGACGAGCTCGGCCCGGCGGCCGCGGCGATGGCCGCCCGGCTGGCCGCCCTGGCGCCGGGTGCGACGGCAGCGACGAAGCGGCTCCTCGGCACTGCCTTCGACCGCGACCTCGACGCCGCGCTCGAGGCCGAGGCCGAGGCCCAGACCGCGGCGGGCTCGCACCCGGACCACGCAGAAGGCCTTGCCGCGTTCGTCGAGAAGCGGCCGGCCAGGTTCGAGGGCGGCTGAGGGATCGAGGTCGCGGCCGGATCGCTACGGGACGAGGTGCTTCTGGACCTCGGACTGGGCGACGACGAACTTGCCGAGGCTCGTCACCCGGATCGCCTGGAGCCGGAAGTAGTAGGACTGCCCGCTGCTGAGCCCGTCCGTGATTGCCGTCCCGGTGGCGCCCTGCGCGCCGACCGCCTGGGCGAAGTCCGTGCCCTCGAGGTAGCTGGGCGTCGCGTCCTCGATCGAGGCGACGAGCTTGTAGTACGTGAAGCAGTCGCCGCTGCCACCGAACGCGCTCCAGCCGAACGTCAGGTCGCCGGAATCGGGGGCACCATCGACGATCCCGAGCGGGCCGAGGTCCGCGATGCCCGCGGTCGTCACGCCCTTCGCCGGGCTGGCGGCGATGGCCACGTCCTCGGCGTTGAACGCGACGGCCCGATACCAGGCCGAGCCCGCCTCGGCCGTGACGTCGCGGCCGTCGCTCTTGGCCGGATCCGTCGAGAAGCCGCCCTCGATCGCGGTGATGCCACCGGCCGGCGGGTACTGGGTCGGGATCTCGGCCGACGCGCCGCGGAGGACCTGGACGTGGTTGAGCGACGCGATCTCGGACACGGACCAGTCGAGGACGACGCCGCCGGGGCAGGCGAGTGCGGTGAGGGACATCGAGCCGAAGGTCGGGGCGGGCGACGGCTTGGGCGTCGGCTTGGGCGTCGGCCGTGGCGTGGGAGCCGCCGTCGGAGGCGGGGTCGGCGCGGCGGTCGGTGGGGCGGTGATGACCGGCACCTCGGTCGGTGCCGCCGTCACGGTCGGGCGAGGCGTGATCACGGCAGTCGGGGGTGGCGAGGCAACCGCGAGATCGACGCCCTCGAGGAGGCCCAGCGGCAGGCCGTCGGCACGGTCGGCGGCGCCA
>DASWGY010000253.1:0-2469 GCA_036393495.1 Candidatus Limnocylindrales bacterium | reverse complement strand
CGCGCCGTGCGCGAAGAAGTCCGAGTCCTCGATCGCGAGCACCGCCTCCCGCGTGACCTCGTTCACCTTGCGAAGCGGGATGACGTGCCGGTTGTAGTTGAGGTGCACGCGCTGCAGGACCGAGCCGTCGGCGGCCACGATCGTCGAGCGCTCCTTGAGAGCGGGGATCTCGAGGGGGCGCTCGATCTTCTCGAAGAAGCGGCGCTCCACGGCGCCCACGCCAGAGGACACCATCAGCAGGATGGGCGACAGCCCGAGGGCGAGCAGGGCCGCCGCGACGACGACGACCAGCACGATCGCGGGCGCGGTGGTCTGCTGCCCGACGCCCGCGGGCACGTGCCGCCAGGTCAGGCCGTCGGGTCTCTGCTGCCCGTCCGGCCCGACGTCTGCGTCGAGATCGGGACGCGGGACGAGCGCGAGACGTCCCGCCGGATCGTCGTCTGGCTTCCAGGGGTCTTGGGCCACGCGCGTTCCCCCCCGAGGATCACGGGAAAGACGTTGGTACCCAGCGGAGTCCGGAAATCACGTCTCCTCGGCCGCCGGCTCGCCGCGAACGCCAGCAGGGCAACGGCCGCGGCGAGAAGTACGACGACCGGCCAGACCGCACGAGGGTCCGCCTCGACTAGGGGCGACCGCCTCGTCAGGCTCGCGACGCGGCTCTCGAGGACGTCCGCTCGGGATTCAGCCGCCGAGAGCTCGCGGCCCATCGCACGCAGCGCGGCATCGGCCCGCTCGGTCCGCGTCACCAGCGACTGCCTCCGACGCGCCTCCCGCCTCAGCTGCCAGCGAACCGTGTCCACGCGCTCACGCGTCCGTTCGAGTCGGCGCGAGAGCGAGGCCTCATACGGCGTGTGGTAGACCTCGACCCAGCCGAACGTGATGTCCGCGAGCGACGTCTCACATCCCGCGTTGCAGATCTGGACCGTGTATCCCCCGCTCTCGATGTCGGGGACGACGAACCGGATCGTCGCCACCCCGTCGGCCCACGCCGAACGGGCCCCCGAGATGGAGACGGCTCCGAGCGGCAGGGCGTGCGAGGGGATCGGTCCAGCGTCGAGCCAGGCGTTGGGCTTCGACAGCAGGTAGGCGGAGTACGGCCCGTCGTCGACCGTCCCCGTGTGCTCGACCTCGGTGAACTCGACGCGGCCGGTGGCAACCTCGCCCGGCAGGTACCAGGCTCGCTCGAACTCGATCACGGCGCCGCCCGCTCGGGCCGCAGACGGAACGAGCACCAGGAGCAGCGCTGCGGCGGATGCCGCATGAGTGATGCGTCGGATCGCAGCTGTGTGGGACGTGGACGCCATCGCCGCCTCGCAACCGTCGGGTGATACAGCACCAGACGCGGTTCGGACCTCGCTGGTTCAATGGCGAGGGCCAGTTATCGCTCGGAACGTTGGACCGGGATCCGGCGGGCTTTGGGACCGTCTATGGCCGGGCTTGCGATGAAATGTCGGTGGGTCGTTCTACGCTTGGGCCGATGGGAAAGGTCGTCGACTTCCAGGCGTGGCGGCTCCGAAGGCAGGGCCAGCCGACCCAGCCGGTGCTGATCGACCCCGGGCCGGACCAGGCGGTGTCCGAGGAGCGGCCGGCCGAGGTGACCAGGCTCGACCTGGCCGTCCGGCGGATCGAGCGGGCGATGGCTTCGGGCCACCGGCGTATCTCCGCGCGGGTCGAGACCGAGCTCCTGGCCATCACCGGGGCCGTCTCGGCGGGCCGGACCGACGAGGCGGCCACCCGCGCCGAGCGCCTGGCGGAGCGGCTGGAACACCCCTCGTCCCGCCTCTCGGGCTGACGCGGCCCGACGCCTCGCGGAACCACTCCGCGGCTCACCCGGTCGTACCGGCGGTAGGTGACATCCCGCGTGGAAGGAGGGAAGCCGCCGGCCCGCTCGCGCACCCACGCGCACGCGGACCCTGGCGGCCTAGTCTTTGGTTGTCCGGCCCAGAGCCTGGCCAAGAGCCTGGAAGGGATGAGAGGGGCCACGTGCGGGACCCCGACCCTCGAACGCTCGCCCGCGCACGGCAGGGCGACCTCGACGCCTTCGAGGACCTCGTGCGCGCCTACCAGGCCGACGTCTGGCGGTTCGCCTATCACTTCACGCGGGACCGCTCGATGGCCGACGACGTGACGCAGGATGCGTTCCTGCGTGCCTTCCGCTTCCTGAAGAGCTTCCGGGGCGACTCGAAGTTCACGAGCTGGCTGTTCCGGATCGCACGGAACTGCGCGATGGACGCGCTCCGACAGCGAACCGGCCTGGCGGCGAAGGAGCCGCCCCCGCCGCTCGGCCCGCCGGACCCACAGGCCCGCCTCGAGATCGAGACCGCCCTCGCCGCGGTCTCCGCCGAGCACCGGGAGCCGTTCCTGCTGATCGAGGTGTTCGGGCTGTCGTACCAGGAGGCGGCCGACGTCCTGAACGTCCGCGTCGGCACGGTCAAGAGCCGGATGCACCGCGCCCGGCGGGCCATGATG
>DASWGY010000252.1:0-6554 GCA_036393495.1 Candidatus Limnocylindrales bacterium | reverse complement strand
GGGACCTCGGTCCAGTCCTTCATCCTGCAGCCGACCCCGCTCACCGCGGAGAACCTGCAGGTCGCGATCGATGCTGGCCAGATCACCAAGGAGGATCTCTGCAAGGGTGTCGACCCCGCGACGGGGCCGGCCGCTTGCAAGTAGCGGTCATCCGATCGCGTAACCAGCCATCGGCTCCTGCGCCCCCGGGATCCTCCCGGGGGCGCAGGCCATGAGTCCAGGGCCAGGAGGGCCGTCGTGACGAACGTGGCCGACGCGACACCGGTATCCGGTCAGGTTCAGCCTCCAGCCCGACCGTCCCTGCGTGGACTCCTGGCCCAGACGGAGATCGATCTCCGTCTGTTCGGCATGCTCGTCGCCCTTGGGGCGATCCTGCTCACCTTCAACATCCTGAGCGAGGGCAAGATCTTCCAGCCGACCAACATGGTCACGCTGGCGGTGCAGGCCTCGGGGATCGCCATCATCGCCACCGGCATGGTCATGGTCATCGTGTCCCGCAACATCGACCTGTCGGTCGGCTCGCTGGTCGGCGTCATCGCCATGACCTACGCCCTGCTGATGACCGACTGGTTGCCCGCGCTCGGGTTGGGCGCGGACTTCCCGTTCCGCTGGGCCATCGCCCTGGCTCTCGGCGTCGGGCTCGGAGCGCTCGTCGGCGGACTGCAGGGCTACATCATCGCCTACGTCGGAGTCCCGTCATTCATCGTCACCCTTGGTGGGCTGCTGTCCATCCGGGGGGTCGTCTGGTATCTCTCGAACGGCGCCGCCGTTTCCGGGCTCGACCCCACGTTCCAGCTCATCGGTGGCGGGGGCGAAGGATCGATCGGAGGCACCTGGACGTGGGTCCTCGGCCTCGTGGGCTGCATCGCCATCGTCGTGCTTCTCGTCAACGGCCGGCGGCAGCGGCGGCGGTTCGGCTTCCCGGTCCGGCCGATGTGGGCGGAGGCCCTGATCGGCGTCGTCGGCTGCGTGGCCGCCCTGGGTCTGGCCGGATTCGCCAACGCGAACCTCTGGCCCGACGGTCTCGCCAACCGGGTCGCCCTCGAGCAGAATTGGGGGCCGGCGCCCGAGGGCGGTTGGAAGATCCCGACCGGGTTCCCGTTCCCGATCATGCTGCTCATCGGGGTGACCCTGGCGATGACCTTCATCGCCACGCGGCGGCGGTTCGGGCGGTACGTCTACGCCTACGGCGGGAACCCCGATGCGGCCGAGCTGGCCGGCATCAACACCCGCTGGACGATCCTCAAGACGTACGTCGTCATGGGGATCCTGTGCGCGCTTGCGGCCGCCATCGTCTCTGCCCGGCTGAATACCGCGACACTCGACATCGGTCAGAGCTACGAGCTGTATGTGATCGCCGCGGCCGTCGTCGGCGGCACCTCGTTCGCCGGCGGCATCGGGACGATCCCCGGCGCCGTGCTGGGCGCGTTCGTGATGCAATCCCTGGCCTACGGGCTTAGCTTCCTCGGGGTGAACTCGCCGGGTCAGAACGTCGTGGCCGGCATTGTCCTGATCCTGGCGGTTGGCTTCGACACCTTGAACCGCCGACGCGGTTCCTGAGCGGCGAGGAGGAAGACCCGTGACCGTCGCGGAGCAGACGCCGCTCGTCGAGATGCGCAACATCAACGTCGCCTTCGGTGGCGTGCACGCCGTGCGCGACGTGACGATTGACCTTCATGCGGGTGAGGTCATCGGCCTCGTCGGTGGCAACGGCGCCGGCAAGTCGACGTTGATGCGGGTGCTGTCGGGCGCTCACCCCGCCGACTCTGGCGATGTCCTCGTCGACCGCAAGCCGGCCACCATCCGCAACCCGCGCGACGCGAAGGCCTACAACATCGAAACGATCTACCAGACCCTGGCCTTGGCCGACAACATCGACGCCCCGGGAAACCTGTTCCTCGGTCGCGAGAAGACGACGCGCCTGGGCAGCATGGACGATTCGGCAATGGAGTCCGAGACGCGCAAGGTCATGGGCCGCCTCAACCCGAACTTCACCCGCTTCAAGATGGCGGTCAAGTCGCTGTCCGGTGGCCAGCGCCAGGCGGTCGCGATCGCGCGCGCCGTCTACTTCAACGCCCGCATCCTGATCATGGACGAGCCCACGGCAGCCCTCGGGCCGGCCGAGACGGCACAGGTCCGGAACCTCGTCCGGCAGCTCAAGGACGAGGGCATCGGGATCTTCCTCATCAGTCACGACATCCACGACGTCTTCGACCTGTCCGATCGGATCAGCGTGATGTACCACGGCGAGATCGTCGACACCGTCATCAAGTCGAACGTCACGCCCGACGACGTCCTGGGGATGATCATCCTCGGCAAGAAGCCGGGCGAGGTCAGCGAGAAGGAGCTCGCCCAGATCGAGCTGCGCCCGCGGTGACACCACGGCCGCCCGGCGGGTGGTCGGCCGGCGCGTCGCGATGGAACCCGGGGGCGAGGGCGGGATAGAGGTCTCGGTAGGCCGCGTGCGCTTCGGAATACGCTGCGCGTGCCTCCCCGGGTGCGGCGGCCGGGCGCGTCCGGACGAGCGAGGCCGCGGCCGCCGGCACGTCGGGGAACCAGCCGGCGCCGACGGCGGCCAGGACTGACGCCCCGAAGGCCGCTCCCTCCGTCGTCGAGGTCGTGACCAGCTCGGCATCGAGGACGTCGGCCAGGATCTGGCACCACAGGTCGCTCGCGAGGCCGCCGCCGGACGCCCGGATCTGGGCCGGTCGGGCCATCCCGGCGGCGAGCATCAGGTCGAGGCCGTCGCGGAGCCCAAAGGCGACACCTTCGAGGACCGCCCTCGTGAGGTGCCGCCGGTCGTGTTGGACGGTGAGGCCGACGAACGCGCCGCGGGCGAGAGGATCGGGGTGGGGACTCCGCTCGCCGGTGAGATAGGGCAGGAAGAAGAGGCCTTCGGCCGCGGCTGCCACCTCCGCCGCCGGGGCCACGAGCCCACCGAACTGCTCGCCCGGCGCCAGCGCGTCGCGGAACCAGCGCAGGCTGCCGGCAGCCGAGAGCATGACCGACATGAGATGCCAGCGACCCGGCAACGCATGGCAGAAGGCGTGGACCCGGCCCTGCGGCTCGTGGATGGGAGCATGCGTCGCGGCGAAGACCACGCCCGATGTCCCCAGCGACAGGGCGACCGTGCCCTCGGAAACGGCCCCCACGCCGACCCCGTTCGCGGCCTGGTCGCCGCCGCCGGCCACGACGGGTGTCCCGGCCCGCAGACCCGTCGCGGCGGCCGCGGCCGGGGTCAGCGTGGCGGTGATCTCGGGGCCCTCGAACGTCGGCGGAAACCAGGCCGGATCCAGTTCGAGAGCGGCGAGGACCTCGGGGGACCAGGTCCGGGCGGCGAGGTCGAACAGGATCGTGCCTGAGCCATCGGCCCGGTCCATCGCGTACTCGCCGGTCAGGCGGAGCCGGAGGTAGTCCTTCGGCAGGAGGACGTGGGCCAGGCGGGCCCAGGCCGCCGGCTCGTGGCGGCGGACCCACAGCAGCTTCGGCGCGGTGAAGCCCGTGATCGCGTCGTTGCCGGTGATCGCGATGAGCCGCTCCGGGCCGATGGCCGCCCGCATCTCGTCGCATTCCGCGGCGGTCCGCTGGTCGTTCCAGAGGATTGCCGGCCGCAGGATGGCGCCGCCGGCATCGAGCAGCACGGCGCCATGCATCTGGCCGGTCAGCCCGATCGCCTCGACCGCGTCACCATCCGCGCCTGCGTCTGCCAGCGCCCGGCAGATGGCCTCGATGGCGCCGTCCCACCAAAGCCCCGGGTCCTGCTCGCTCCAGAGCGGCCGGGGCGTGTCGTAGCCGTACTCGGCGGCGCCGGTCCCACGAACCGCCCCGTCCGGGTCGATGACGACGGCCTTGGTCGCCGTCGTCGAGACGTCGATACCGAGGACCAGGCTCATCAGCCGCCGGCGTCGACCGCCCAGATCGCCCGGTTGACGATGTTCTCGAGGAGCTCCTGGCGCCCGGACACCGGACCGGGATCGATCTCGCCGGCGCCGACCCGCGTGGCGAGCACCTCGAGGGGGGCACCATCGAGCAGGATCGACCGCCCGAGCTCAGCGTTCCAGCCCGCATAGCGCTCGGACCTGAGCTTCTCGAGCTCGCCGCCCTCGATGAGCGCGGCTGCGGCCAGGAGCGCCCGGGCCAGGGTGTCGATGCCGCCGATGTGGGCATGGACGAGGTCGGTCCGGTCGAGGCTCTGGCGCCGCAGCTTGGCATCGAAGTTGAAGCCGCCGCTCGTGAAGCCACCACTCCGCACGATCTCGTACACGGCCAGCGTCAGCTCGTCGACCGAGTTCGGGAACTGGTCCGTGTCCCAGCCGTTCTGGTAGTCGCCCCGGTTCGCGTCGATGCTGCCGAAGATCCCGAGGGCGATCGCCTGGGCGACCTCGTGATGGAAGCTGTGGCCGGCCAGGGTGGCGTGATTGGCCTCGAGGTTGACCCGGAACTCCTTCTCCAGCCCGTGGCGGGCGAGGAAGCCGTAGACGGTCGCCGCGTCGTAGTCGTACTGGTGCTTCGTCGGCTCCTGGGGCTTGGGCTCGATGAGGAGGCTGCCCTTGAAGCCGATCCGGTGCTTGTGCTCGGCGACGAGGTTCATGAACCGCCCGAGCTGCCGCTCCTCGCGGGCGAGGTCGGTGTTGAGGAGCGTCTCGTAGCCCTCGCGGCCGCCCCACAGGACGTAGTTCGCGCCGTCGAGCCGCTTCGTCGCCTCGAGCATGACCTTGACCTGGGCCGCGGCGTAGGCGAAGACCTCCGGGTCCGGGTTGGTCGCGGCGCCGGCAGCGTAGCGGGGGTGGCTGAACAGGTTGGCCGTTCCCCACAGGAGACGCACGCCCGTCCGGGCCATGTGGACCTCGGCGTCGTCCAGGATCCCGTGGAGATTCGCCGTCGCTTCGGCGAAGGTCGCGCCGGCCGGCGCGATGTCCCGATCGTGGAAGGCGAAGAACGGAACGCCCAGCTTCTCGAAGAGCTCGAACGCCGCCTCGAGCTTTGCCCGCGCGGCGATCATCGGCTCGACCCGCGGATCGAGCCAGGGCCGATCTAGCGTGCCGCTCCCGAAGACATCGGACCCGGGCCAGTTGAACGAATGCCAGTAGCAGACCGCGATCCGCAGGTGGTCCGCCATGGGCTTGCCGAGGACGAGCCGGTCGGGCTGGTAGACCTTGTAGCTCAGGGGATCGTCCGAGCCCAGGCCACCGAACCGGATGGGTCCGGGTACGTCGGGGAAGAACGGCTGGTTCATGTCAGGACCTCCACGACCGGCGCGCGTTCCGGCGCCGGACCCTCGGCGTACCGCCGTCGGCGAGCGTAGCACACGTTTGTGCGACACCAGCACAAAACCTCGATGGCACCGCCGGTGCCGCCGGCGCCGCGATCACTCGGCAGACTCGGCTGCGGCGAGGTAGCGCGGCTCATCGCGCCGGATCGGGTCCGGGTCGATCCCGCGGGCGATCGCCAGGCGTTCGGTCAGGAGCTGGAGCGGGACGCTCGTGGCCAGGAGCGCGGCGACCGGCCCGGGGAGCGCTTGGGCATCGGGGACCGTCACCCGGCCGGCCGGCGTGAGGGCCGGATCCACAGCGTCGGCGGCCACCTCGGCGAGGATCGCCCCGGCGGGCAGGTCGAGCTCGCGGGCAGCCCTGAGGACGCTCAGGGCGCGGGCGATGCGCGGCCCCCGGGCGGCCCGATCGGCGAGGATGAGGACGAGGCCGGTCCGCTCATCGATCCCGGCCAGGTGACCGTGGAGGATCGTCTCGAGGTCCCGCATGGCGGCCGGCAGGTGGACTCCCTCCTCGACCTTCAACGTCAGCTCCCGGGCCCCCGTCCGATCTGTCCCGGAAGCCACGACGATGAGGCGGTCGACACCCGCGAGTGCCTGGGCGAGCTGGGCGGTGGATGCCTCGCCCGTGGGACTCAGCCCGTGCGCGAGGAGCCCGGCGGCAGCGGCGGCGTCCAGGGCCGCCCCCGACAGGTGGGCGCCGACCGCGGCCGCGGCGAGAATCGGCGACAGGTAGCCGACGGTGTGGCACCAGCTCTGGTCGAGCTCGTCGGTCGAGATGACGATGTCAGCGAGGGCCGCCGCCGGTGACGCGCTGCTGACCGTGACGACCGCGGTCGTGGAGCCTGCCGCCCGGGCCGCGTCGAGGGCCCGGTTCGTGGCCCATGTCGCGCCTTCGTGGCTGATCCCAATGACGAGGCCGCCGGGGCCCGGCTGGGCAGCCTCGAGCGACGCTTCGAAGGCCTGGATCGCCACCGGCGCGCCACCCGCGCCAGCGGTCCAGGGCAGCCCCGCGGTCCGTCCCGCGTCCCGGAGGATGTCGGCCGCCGCGAGGGCGCCATGCTCGCTCGTACCGCAACCCACGACGAGGATTGGCCGGCCGGCCGCGGCCGTCGCCCGAATCACGGCCGCGAGGGTCGCCGCCGGGTCGTCGGTCCGCCCCAGCTTCGCGAGGAGCCGACGGGCCAGCGCCGGCTCGGCCCGGATCATGTCGGTCATGTGGTAGGGCGGGCCGGAGCGTCGCGACGGCACGTCCGTGCTGGCCCATGGTTCGGGGGGTCCAGGG
>DASWGY010000251.1:0-8748 GCA_036393495.1 Candidatus Limnocylindrales bacterium | reverse complement strand
CGTGATACCGACCTCGCGCTGAGGATCGCCGACGCGGTGCGCGTATCCGTGCTGCTCCTGCCAGATCCGCGTCAGGCCCGATGACCTTGTAGCCTCATGCCGTCCAGATGGGACCGACCGGTGGCGCAGTGTCGACGATCGGGCCGGTCCATCGACTGAAGATCGTCTTGGCCGCCGTGACGGCCGCTCCGGAGATCACCGTTTCGGCCCTGCTGGTCTCGACTCGTCGGAGCCCTGCTCCGAAACCGGGCTGGGCTACCTGGCGACAAGACGGGTCCTGTGATGCCGCCAGGTGATGCGGCCCCGTACTCGCCTGTAGACGCCGGATTGGAATGACCGATGACACCGACTTGGGATCCGTCAGAAGGCGTCGAGCGCGCATCCCAGGCGGCGTCTCAGGGTGGACGGGCGTGCAACGATTGATTCGCGGTCGTTCGGCGGGTCGATGCGCGACCATCGCCAATTCACTGATCCGGAGGCGATACCCATGCGTGTCCTGAAGGTCGGGCTCGTTCTCCCGCTCTACGAGGACCCGGAGACCGGGCAACCCCACCGGTGGGACGAGCTGCGGACGATGGCCAGGCTGGCCGAGGCCATCGGCTTCGACACGGTCTGGGTCCCCGACGAGCTCCTGTGGCGGGTGTCGGTCTGGCCCGGGCCTCGTGGCTGGTGGGAGTGCATCGCGGTGACGGGCGCGGTGGCGGAGGCGACGGAACGGATTGGGGTCGGGACATGGGTGCTGTCCGCGAACCACCGCAACGCGGGGATCACGGTCCGGGCGGTCGAGACGCTGGACGAGCTTTCAGACGGCCGGTTTGTGTTCGGCTTGGGCGCGGGCAGCGGCGACTCCGAAGCCAAGGCGTACGGTCTCCCGCTCGATCACGTTGTCAGCCGGTTCGAGGACTCCCTTGAGATCATCATGCCCATGCTCCGAACCGGGCGCGCAGACCATGACGGACCGTATCACCAGGCCAGGGATGTCGAGTCGCGGCCGCGAGGTCCAAGGTCCGGGGCAATCCCCCTGATGCTGGGCGCCGGAGGACCCAGGACGATCGCCCTGGCCGCCCGTCACGCGGACATCTGGAGCTACTACGCTCAAGAGCGCAGCGAGCCCGCCGAGTTCGAGCCGCTGGTGCAGACGCTCGAGGCGGCGTGCCAGGCGATCGGCCGTGACCCGGCCACGATCGGCCGGTCGGCGGGGATCATCGTCGAGCCCACGGCCGCGACCGGTTCGGAGGCGATGGGCCTGGGCGTACCGGTCCGCGGATCGGCCGACCAGGTCGCCGATGCCATCCGGGCCTTCACCGAGATCGGCGTGACGCAGGTCGAGTGCATGCTCTGGCCAACGACCGTCGCAACGCTCGAGGCGATGGGCCCGGTGCTAGAGCGCCTCGACCGCGCCTGAATCCGCGTCGCCAGGCAGCCGTGGTAGCGTATTTACCATGCGTACTACCATTGACAAGGCAGGACGTCTGGTAATCCCCCGTCCGATCCGCGATCGGATCGGCCTGGCGGGCGGCGGCCAGGTCGACGTCGAGCTGGACGGGGCGGGCATCAGGATCGAGCCGGTCGCCGGGAGCGAGCTCCGCGTCGACGGCGGGTTACTGGTCATCCCGGCGTCGGGGGTCGAGGTCGACGATGCCGTCGTGCGGGACCTGCTCGATGCCGACCGACATCGACGCTGATCGAACGCCGATCGTCTTGCTCGATGCGAGCACCGCGATCGCCCTCGTCGTCGAGGATCACGTTGCCCACGCGGCGACGCTCGCCGCAGTTCGCGGTCGCCGGTTGGGCCTGGCGGGCCATGCCTGGTTCGAGACGTATTCGGTGTTGACGCGCTTGCCGGCGACGCTCCGCCGGTCATCCGTCGACGCCCTGCGGCTGCTCACCTCGGACTTTCCTGATTCGCGGTTCCTGGGCGTGGTCGAGGCCGCCGACCTGGGCCCGGAGCTCGCCCGGCTCGGGATCGCCGGCGGATCCGTGTACGACGCGCTCGTCGGCGCGACCGCGCGACAGCACCGCCTGCCGCTTCTCACGAGCGACATGCGCGCACGACCGACCTATGAGGCGCTCGGCGTCGAGATCGAGCCGCTCTCGCGCTGATCGACGTTCGCTACCGGACGAATAGGCGCGCGGTAGGCACAGCTCCCTCTGGTGCCCGAATGCATTCCGTCTCCGGCCTTGAAGAACCCCTCGTCCAGTGCCAGACCCGGCCAGTCACCCGATCCGAGCCGCCTCACGCGGGGGCGCTGCCACGCAACAACGTCCGGCCTGAGGCAGCGGTCCGCTGCGGCCAAGGCCATCACGATCGGCTACACTTCGCTACATGCGTAGTCAACCCATCCGCATCCAATCCGAAACGCTCCGCGCCCTTCGAGCGCGCAGCGAGCAGAGTGGCGAACCGATCGTGCGGCTCGCTCGCCGCTACATCGACGAGGGCATGCGACTCGATCGCCACCCCGGCATCGTCTTCCGCGACGGCCCGGCTGGGAGGCGTGCCGTTGTCGTTGGCGGGCCTGATGTCTGGGAGGTCATCGCGGCCGTTCGCTCGGCGCCCGAGCGGGGGGAGGCGCTCGTCAATGTGATCGCGGCCCGGATCGGGGCGCGGGTCGAGCAGGTCCGCGCCGCGATCCGCTACTACGCGGAGTACCCCGACGACATCGACCGATTCCTGTCGACGGCGGAGCGCGAGGCTGACGAGCTGAAGGATGTCCTCGAGCGGGAGCGACGGCTCATCGGGTGAGGCTGCTCCTTGACGAGATGTACTCGGGGGTCATCGCGAGCCAACTCCGGGATCGCGGACGCGACGTCGTGTCGATCCACGATCCCGAGTATCGCGGCCTGGAGGGAGCGTCAGATGCGGAGGTCGTGGTGGCGGCCCTGGCCGAGCGTCGGGCCATCGTGACGGAAAACGTCCCCGACTACCGCCGTCTCGAGGCCGCTGCGCTCGCCCGCGGAGAACCGTTCCCGCCGGTGATCTACACGACGAACCGGCAGTTTCCGCGCGGCGCCGAGCCGACGATCGGGCGACTCGTCGAGGCCCTCGATTCGTTACTCGCTGCTGATCTCGCCGTCACAACTGTCTTTCTGGAACGTGCCGACTGATCAGCGGGCGCGCTGAGGCTCAGCTCAGAGCCAGTTTCGGCGCCGGGCGACGAGGAACAGGGTCACGCTCGTGGCGATCATCAGGGCCAGGGCGAACGGGTAGCCGAAGGCCCAGCGGAGCTCCGGCATGGATTCGAAGTTCATGCCGTAGACCGTCCCGATGAGGGTCGGGGCGAACAGGATCGCGGCCCACGCCGAGACCCGCTTGACCTCCTCGTTCTGGTCGAAGCTGGCCTCGGTCAGGCGCTTGATCTCCTCGTTCTGGGCCTGGTTCACGAGGGTCGCGTTGACGGCCAGGATGTCCGACAGCAGCTGCCGGAATCCGTCGACCCGCTCGGCCACGGTCGTGGCATGGTCGGCGACGTCGCGGAGGTAGCGCTGGAGCTCCTCGTCGGTGCCGTATTTCTCGAAGCCGGCCTCGAGCGCGGCGAGCATCGACAGCAGCGGCCGGGTCGCACGCTGGAAGTCGATGACCTCGCGCGACAGCTCGTAGATGCGGCGCGAGACTCGCGGATCGCCCCGGAAGACCTCGATCTCGATCTCGTCGATGTCCTTCTGGACGCCGGCCACGACCGGTGCGTAGCCGTCGACGACGCTGTCGAGGATGGCGTACAGGACAGCCTCCGGGCCACGGGCCAGGAGCTCGGGGTCGGCCTCCATCCGGCGCCGGACGGCGCCCAGGTCGGGCGTCCGGCTGTGGCGAACAGTCAGGACGAAGTTCGGGCCGCTGAAGACGTGGATCTCCCCGAACTCGACCTCCTCGACGTCGTCGAGGTAGGTGGCCGCCCGGAGGACGGCGAAGAGGGTGTCGCCGTAGCGGTCGATCTTGGGGCGCTGGTGGGCGACGATCGCATCCTCGATCGCCACCTCGTGGAGCCCGAACTCGTCGGCCATCGGCAGGAGCTGGGCCTCGTTCGGCCGGAACAGCCCGATCCAGGCCATCGTCCCGGGCTCCTCCCGGAGGCGACGGGCAGCGTCGGCCACGGTCGCCGGGGTGTCGATCCGCTGCCCGTCGCGGTAGATCGCGGCGTCCACGACGCTCTGCTCGACGGGGGTCACGACGTCCTCGGGATGGGCCTCCATCGAGACTTCGGGCGCCGGCCCGGCTGAGCGGTCGATCTTCGGCCGGGCGAGACGCCTCGTCGGCAGCTGGAAGCGGGATCGGCGGTCGGCCATCGGCAAGCCTCAACGATCGAGGACGCGGGCGGTGCGCAGGGTCGCGCAGCCGGGGTCTCGGGATCGGCGGCGCGTGCTGGGCAAGGCTAGCGTGACGGCCGCAGATGTGCCGGGCCCAGGTCTCCGGGCTCGGGAACGGAACGACGGGTTGCGGCCGGGGCGGCGATCGTGGTACCCACCTCGGGTACCGAGCAGGGAGCGATCGATGAG
This sequence comes from Candidatus Limnocylindrales bacterium, assembly GCA_036393495.1. GTDB lineage: Bacteria > Chloroflexota > Limnocylindria > Limnocylindrales > CSP1-4 > UBA5189. The sequence continues at coordinate 4,257 of DASWGY010000251.1, read as the reverse complement.
CGCCGAGCAAGCGGATCTCGTGGTGGTGGGCGCGGGAACGATCGGCGGCTGGGCGTCGGTGTTCGCCTCGGAGGCCGGACTGCCGCGGGTCGTGGTCGTCGAACGGGGCCTGGCCGGCGATGGCGCGAGCAGTCGGGCGGCGGGGATCGTCCGGGCCCAGGGCGGAACGCCGGGCGCGGTGGAGCTGGGTCGCTGGTCGATCGATTTCTACCGCTCCCAGGCCGGCCGCTACGGGACGGATTCCGGCTTCCGAGAGCTCGGCTACCTGCTCCTTGCGGTTACCGAGGACGACGAGCGGGTTGGCCACGAGCGGGTGGCGATGCAGCGTGCCCTCGGCCTGGATGTCCGCTGGCTGGGCGCGACCGAGGCCGTCGACGTCGCCGGGACGCTCGCCCCGGACGGTCATCGCGGCGGCAGCTACCTGGCCACCGACGGGGCGATCTCGCCGCCGCGCAATGTCCGGGCCTACTCGCTGGCGATGAAGGCGGCCGGCGTGGAGCTCCGCGAACGGACCGCCTTTACTGGGCTGCGGCTCGATCCCGCCCGACGGCGTGTCATCGGGGTCGAGACCTCGGCCGGGCCCATCGCCTCCGACTGCGTCCTCCTGACCGGCGGGCCCGGCCTGCGCGAGGTCGGCCGGCTGGCCGGGCTGCGGATCCCGGCCGGGGCCGCCCGCCACACGGTGGCCGTGACGGCGCCCCACCCGGCCTTCGATGTCGACCGGGCGGCGATGGTCTTCGACGTCGGCGCGGGCCTCTACTGGCGGCTCGAGGAGGGCGGCCTGCTGTTCGGCTGGAGCGATCCCGACGAGGCCCCCGGTGAGGCCATGGAGGTCGACCAGGCCGCCCTGGGCCGGATCCGGGCCCGACTCGCCGCGCTCGTGCCCGTGACGGCCGGCCTGGGCCTGCGTCGGACCTGGGCCGCCACGATCGACTACACGCCGGATCACCAGCCGATCCTGGGGCCCGGCCTGACGCCGGCCGGCGACGTGATCGACGGCCTCACGGTCGCGTCGGCCGGAGGCCACGGGATGATGTGGGGCCCGGCGGTGGCCCGAGCGGCGGCCGATTTGGCGATCGAGGGCCGGACCGAGGTCGTCGACGTCGCGGACTACGGCCTCGACCGGTTCGATGCCGAGGGTCGGAGCCGACTCGCCCCGGATCCGATCGCCCTGCCATTCCCGGGCCGGGCCTGATCCGATCTCGCGACGGGTCCGATCACGCGGCCCGCTTCGATCAAGCCACCCGGTCCGATGACGCGCCGACGCCTGCCCCCGCGGCTCGCTCCCGGTCCCGGAGGATCCGCAGCGCCGCCAGCTTGCCCGGGGCGCCCATGACGCAGCCGCCGGGATGTGTGCCGGAGCCGCACTGGTAATAGCCGTCGATGGGGGTCCGGTACTGCGACCAGCCGGGCGCCGGCCGGAAGAAGTACATCTGGGGAGCCAGGAACTCGCCGGCGAAGATGTTGCCCTCGCTGAGGCCCACGGTCCGCTCGATGTCGAGCGGGGTCTGGACCTCGCGCTGGAGGACGAGGTCGCCGAAGCCCGGGAAGAATGACTCGAGGGTCGCCTGGACGGTGTCGCCAAGCGGCTGGCGCTGGCTGTCCCAGTCGCTCTCGCGGAGGTGGTACGGGGCGTACTGGACGAAGCAGCTCATGACCGCCTTGCCCGGCGGGGCCATGTCGGGATCGACCGCCGACTGGACGGCGCAATCGAGGTAGGGGCGCTTGCTGAACTGGCCGTACTTGGCGTCGTCGAAGGCCCGCTCCAGGTACTCCATCGACGGCCCGATGTTGGTGAACCCGCGGTACTGGTCGATCCGGTCGCCGAGGGCCGGGTAGCGGGGGTAGCCGTCGAGGGCGAAGTTGACCTTTGCCGAGGTCCCCTGGAAGCGGAAGCGGGTGATCGCCTCGACGAGGTCGGTCGGGAGCTGGCGCGGGTCGACGAGCTCGAGGAACGTCCGTCGCGGGTCGAGAGCCGAGACGACGATCGGAGCGTGGAACTCGCGTCCATCGGCCAGGGCGACGCCGGTCGCCCGCCCGGCCGTCGTGATCACCGATTCGACCGGCGACTCGAGCCGGATCTCCACCCCGAACGACTCTGCCGCCTTGCCGAGGAGCTCGGTGAAGCCGCCGTTGCCGCGCTTGTGGAAGGCCCACGCCCCGAACTCCCCGTCGTGCTCGCCCATGAGGTGGTAGAGGAGCACCAGCCCGGAGCCCTGCGAGTACGGCCCGACCTTCGTCCCGATGATGCTCGAGGAGGCGAGGTAGCCCTTCAGGATGTCGGAGTCGAAGTAGTCGTCGAGGAAGTCCGCGGCCGAGCCGGTCAACAGCCGGACAGCATCGTGGAGGACCTTCTTGTCGAGCCGCTTGAAGCGCTGGCCCAGCATCGCCAGGGCCACGAGCTCCTCGGGGTCGTCGCTGAAGATGTCGGGTGGGGCGGCGTCGAGCAGCGGCTTGATCGCCTGGCAGACCTTCAGCACATCGTGGTTGAAGGCGTCGTAGGCGTCGGCGTCGTGCTGGCTGTGGCGGGCGAGCTCGGCGTGGTTCTCCTGGTGGTCCTGACCGAGAAGGAGGTAGTCGCCGTTCTCCATCGGGCAGAAGGTCGTGGGCATGAGGATCGGCATGAAGCCGTGCTTCGTGAGCTCGAGTTCGTGGATGATGTCCGGCCGGAGCAGGCTCAGGGCATACGAGAAGGTCGTGAACCAGAAGCCCGGGCGGAGCTCCTCGGTGATCGCCGCGCCGCCGACGAGGTGACGGCGCTCGAGGACGAGGGTCCGCAGGCCCGCCTTCGCCAGGTAGGCAGCGTTCGTCAGGCCGTTGTGGCCGCCGCCGATGACGATCGCGTCCCAGGCGTGGTCGGCGGCGCGGTCGGCTCGCGAGCCGCCGGACCTTGCCGGGCTCGACTTCGAAGTCGAGCGCTTCGTTGGGGCTGTCGACTTCGGCATGTCAGGCGGTCCTTCGCTCGGGGTTGAAGAGGGGCAGCCGCGCGACCTGCGCGTCGAAGTACTCGTAGCGGTGGCTGACGCCCAGCTCCAGCTTGACCCGGGAGCCGGGTGCCGTGAGGTGCAGCGGCACGCGGGCCAGGGCGATGTGGCGCTGGAGGATCGGCGAATACATCTGGCTCGTGGCGTAGCCGAGCTGGTTGAGCTCGTCGTCGTAGATGTAGTACTCGTCCTGGATGGGGGTATGGTCCTTGGGCGGGATGAGGCCGGCGGCATCGAAGATCCGGTCGTACGCCTGCCAATCGATGATGAGCCCCGAGAGCCGCCAGCGGGAGCTCTTCGTCGCGACCTCGCGACGGATCGCCTCGTGGCCCAGGAAGACCCGGTCGTCGTTCGCCAGGTCCCGGAACATCCAGCCCAGGCCGAGCTCGATCGGGGTCGACCGGTCGGCGTCGGTCCAGGCGAAACGGCTCGAATGGAAGTCGACGTCGAGGAGGACGAGGCCCGCCTCGATCCTGGCCATGTACAGGGCGGTCATCCCGATCGGGATGACACCGCGCCCGCGGCTCCCGTCCCAGACCGCGTCCCAGACTGCGAGCGCGTCGGCGGCCGGGGCCCAGATCTCGAAACCCAGGTCGCCCGTGTAGCCGGTCCGCGAGACGTGGACGGGGACGTCAGCGATCGTCGTGGCGATGACGTCGAAGTAGGCAAGGCGAGCGACGTCGGGCGCCAGCCCGGCGAGGATGTCGCGCGACTTGGGGCCCTGGACGGCCAGAACTCCCCAATCGGCGGACACGTCGTCGACGGCGACGTCGAGGCCGTCGATGAGCGCCCGGAACCAGGCGAGGTTGGGCTCGGCCGCCGTCAGCAGGTACTCACCCGGGGCGACATGGAGGACCACCCCATCCTCGACGATGAAGCCCCGGTCGTCACACCAGATCGTGTACTGGGCGCGTCCCTCGGGGCAGGTCCGGATGTCGCGGGCCAGGACACCGGCCAGGTAGCGCTCCGCGTCCGGCCCGTGGATCCGGTACTTGTAGAGGGGCGAGGTGTCGAACAGTCCGGCCGCGTTCCGGATGGCGAAGTATTCGAACTTCTCCGACATCTGGTAACGAGTCGCGACGAGGTGGTTGGACCAGTGCTCCCAGATGCCCGTCTCGTTGAGCGCGGCAGTGCGCTCGTGGAACGGCGTCGTCCGGATCATGCAGCGCGCCCCTCGCTGTCCCGGGGCCGGCCGAAGGGCCGGGGAAGGCTGCCCGAGGCGGCCATCCTAGACGGTTGTTGGACACGTGCGCAAGAGCGTCCTAGAGTGCGC
>DASWGY010000250.1:0-6203 GCA_036393495.1 Candidatus Limnocylindrales bacterium | reverse complement strand
CTCGACGTCGTGCCCGCCCTGACCGCACGGCTCGGCTGAGGGCCTTCGCCGGGTGCTGGATCGAAGCGTCACCCGCGAGATCTTCGAAGGGATTGCGCCGACCGGCGAGATCCTGTTCTACGTTCTGGCCGGGCTGGTTTCGTTGATCTTCGTCGTCGGCGTCGGGGTCAAGCTCCACAAGTATGCCTCGGGCCGCCGGCAGGATGTCATCGGCTCGCCGCTGGGCTTCGCGCGGCGAGTGACCAGGAGCGTCGCAAGCACGGCGCTCAACAGGACCGTGGCCAGGCGCGATCCGTATGCGGGCATCTTCCACGCGGCGATCATGTGGGGCTTCATCGTCCTGTTCATCGGGACGGCGATCCTGACTGTCGACACCGACATCATCGGGATCTTCGCGCCCGAATATCACTTCTTCTGGGGTCCCTTCTACGTCGTCTACTCGCTTGTCCTCGATGTCCTCGGGCTGGCGATGGTGGTGGGCCTCGGAGCGATGGCCTGGCGCCGGTTGCGCTTCCGGCGGCCCGAGCTCGACTACGGCCGGGTGGACATCGGTCAGGCGACGAGTGATCGATCCGGGTATGCCGCCGGCGACTGGATCTTCCTTGGCTGGTTGCTCCTCCTTGGCCTGACCGGGTTCGTCGTCGAGGGTGTCCGGATCGTGGCCAGCGGCTATCCCTGGTTCGAGGTCTTCTCACCGGTCGGCATGGTCCTGGCCCGGCTCTTCGGGACGCTCGGACTGTCGGGGGCCGTGGCCACCGACCTCCACCTGGGGCTCTGGTGGTTCCACGCCATCATCGCGCTTGGCTTCGTCGCCTACATCCCGTACGCCAAGGCGATCCACATGCTCGCCGACGGCGCCAACGTCGCGCTCCGATCGCCGCTGGCCGGCAAGCGACTACCGGTCCTGCCCTCGGCGACGTATCCCCCGCCCGCCCTGACCGCGACGGCCGCCCCGATCGCGACGGACGGTCACGTCGGGTTGCGCGATCTCGCCGACTTCAGCTGGAAGCAGCTGCTCGATCTCGACGCCTGCACGAAGTGCGGGCGCTGCCACGCGGCCTGCCCCGCGGTCGCCTCCGGTGCGCCGCTCTCGCCGCGGGATCTCATCCTCGACCTCCGCCAGGAGGCCGACGCCGCCTGGTCCATCCTCGCCCCGCTCGGCGAGCACCGCTCCGATCACCTGTACGGAGGGGCGCTTGACGGCGCCGCGGTGGCCGCGACCGCCGCAACCGCCGCGACGAACGGCGGCTCGCTCCTCGCCGGCGGCCTCATCAGCGCCGAGACGCTCTGGTCCTGCACGACCTGCCTCGCCTGCGTCGAGGCCTGCCCGGTCGGCATCGAGCACGTCCCGACGATCGTCGGGATGCGCCGCTCCCTCGTCGACCAGGCGATCGTGGAGCCGACCCTCCAGGCCGCCTTCACCAGCCTCGCCAAGCAGGGCAACTCGTTCGGCCAGTCCGGCCGGACGCGCGGCCGCTGGACCGACGACCTGGCGACGCCGATCGTCGACGTCCGGCGCCAGGACGTCGACTGGCTGTGGTTCGTCGGCGACTTCGCCTCGTTCGACGTCCGGGTCCAGGAGGCGACCCGCCTCGTGGCCCGTGTCTTCCAGGCCGCGGGCATGGACTTCGGGATCCTCTACGAGGGCGAGCGGAACGCCGGCAACGACGTCCGCCGGGCCGGCGAGGAGGGCCTCTTCGAGGTCCTCGTCGAGCACAACGTCGGCCAGCTCTCGAAGGCCCGATTCCGGCGCATCGTGACGACCGATCCGCACACCCTCAACACCCTCAAGTTCGAGTATCCCGACTTCGGCGGCGAATACGAGGTCTGGCACTACAGCCAGGTCCTGGCGGCCCTCCTGGCCTCGGGCGATCTCCAGGTCAGCCGGCGGGCCAACCGCCGGGTGACGTATCACGACCCGTGCTACCTGGCCCGCTACGCGGGGGTCACGGCGGCACCGCGCGAGGTCCTCGCGGCGATCGGAGCGGAGCTCGTGGAGATGCCCCGCAACGGCGCGAACACGTTCTGCTGCGGCGCCGGCGGCGGCAGGATCTGGATGGACGACAGCGGTCTCGCCGAGCGCCCCTCGGAGCAGCGCATCCGCGAAGCGGCCGAGCTCGCGGGGATCACCGATTTCGTCACTTCCTGCCCCAAGGACCTCACGATGTACACGGCGGCGGCCAAGGCCACCGGGCACGAGGATCGGCTTGCGATCGCCGACCTGATCGAGCTCGTGGCTGCGGCCATCGACCTCCCGGAGGAAACCGCGGCGCTCGATGCTGAGGCCGGGCCCGGAGCGCCTGATGAGCCGATCGTCGCCGGGGTCTTGCCAGGATGAGCCCGGCGGACCGCGCCCTCGACGAGGCCCTCGACGCCGCCCTTGCCGCCTGGCTGTCCCGCCAGGCCGCGGCCGAGGAGCGCCTCACCTCCTTCGCCTTTCGAGAGGGCCAGCCAGCGATCGAGCTGCCGGCCCCGACGAGCCAGGCGGCGATCCGCGCCTGGATCGTGGCGACGGCGGCTGACCCGGAGGTCGCGGCCTTCCTCCGCCTCGTCGAGGGCGACGGGCGGCCGATGGCCGCCCTCGTGGCCGACGGGGTCCTGGGCCTCGAGGCGGGCGACCGCGTCGCCCTGGCAGCGAGGGTCGGCGTGCTGGCCGCGGCCGGCCTCGTCGGCCGTGATCTCGAAGGCGATCGGGTCCTCCTCACCGAGCTTGGCGAGGCGGCGCTCGGCGTGGCTTCGGCCGGCGACGACGGCGCGACCTCCACGCCAACCGTGGCGGGGGCCGGCCGATGAACTGTCCTTACTGCTCCCGCGAAGGGACCCGGATGGACGTCCATGCTCACCTCTGGGACGGCCACCCTGAGCAGGTCCGGACCTTCCGCGACGAGGCGAAGGGGACCCTCAAGTTCGCCCTCGACTGCCCCTTCTGCGACGAGGGCCTGGAGCGCGTCGCCAACCCGCGCGGCCGGGAGGCCGATTTCCTGGCCGAGTTCCGGCGGGAGATCGCGCTCGTCGCGTTCGATCTGCTCCTCTACCATCTGCAGGCGTCCCACGCCGAGCTGGTCGGGCTCCCGCCGATCCCCGAGGAGCCGGCGACCGCAGGAGGACCGCCATGACGGACACGCGGGGCTGCAATCTCCCCGACGACCTCTACTACTGGATCGAGAAGCACGCCTGGGCCCGCGACGACGGTTCGGGCGAGCTGACGATCGGGATCACCGACGTCGCCCAGAACCTCGCCAAGCGGGTGGTCGCGATCACGACCAAGAAGGTCGGCAAGGTCCTCGAGCGCGGCCAGAGCGTGGCCACGGTCGAGAGCGGCAAGTGGGTCGGGCCCGTGCCGTCCCCGGTGGACGGTGAGGTGACCGCCGTGAACGACGCCCTGGCCGCGGACCCGACGCTCGTCAACAGCGACCCGTACGGGGCCGGCTGGATCGTCCGGCTGCGGCCCTCGAACTGGGATGGCCAGAAGGGCGAGCTGGCCACCGGCGCTCCGGGTCTCGAGGCATACGCCGCGTTCCTCGCCGCCGAGGGGATCAGCTGCGGATGATCGACCCGGGCAACGGCATCGTCCACCGCGGCTGCCTGATCCCGCTGGATCTGTGGTACGACGTCGGCCGCGACGTCTGGCTTCGGCCCGACGACGACGGACGCGTAACCCTCGGGATGACGGATGTCGCCCAGACGCGGGCCGGCAAGGTCCTCCACATCCTGTTCAAGAAGGTCGGCCGGCGGGTGGAGGCCGGCCAGAGCGCCGCGACGATCGAGTCGGCGAAATGGGCCGGCCCCTTCCCGAGCCCGGTCGGCGGCACGGTCGTGGCCACCAACGCGGACGCCTTCGCGGCCGACATCCTCGTCGCCAACCGCGATCCCTACGAGCTCGGCTGGCTGGTCCGCCTCGAACCGGACGGCTGGGATCCGAATGCGGCCGGGCTGGTCACCGGGTCCACCGCGGTGAAACAGTACGAGCAGCGCATCGAGGCGCTTGGCGTCTCGTGCATCCGTTGCGCCGACTAGAGATGGAGAGGAGCCTCCGATGAGCCAGCACAACAGCCCGATCCGGTTGCTCGACCTCGGGACGGTGGACGCCCTCCGCTCGCAGACGATCTTCCACGCCGTCGGCTACGCGATGCGCGAGGGCGACCCGGACACGATCCTGCTCGTCTCGCCGAACACGCCGTACGTCAGCATCGGCCGCCACCAGGACGTGGATCGCGAGGTGGATCGGGCGGTCTGCGCCGAGCTCGGCTTCCCGGTCATCCGGCGCGAGGTCGGCGGCGGCGCGGTGTACCTCGATGGCAACCAGCTCTTCACCCAGTGGATCTTCGCCGCCGAGCGCCTCCCGGCGACGGTCGAGGAGCGCTTCACCCTGTACTGCACCACGCTCGTCGATGCCTACCGGGCCCTCGGGATCGAGGCCGCCTACCGGCCGGTCAACGACATCCACGTCAACGGCCGGAAGATCGGCGGGACCGGCGCCGCCCGGATGGACCGGGCCGAGGTCGTCGTCGGCAGCCTGATGTTCGACTTCGATGTCCTCACGATGTCGCGGGTCCTGAAGGTGCCCTCGGAGAAGTTCCGGGACAAGGTCTTCCAGACGATGAGCGAGTACATGACGACGATGCGCCGCGAGCTCGGCGAGCCGCCGGCACGCTCCGTCGTCATCGATGCCTACGTGAACGCCTGCTCCGCCGCCCTCGGCCGGCCCATCGAGCCGGGGGTCCTCCGGGACGACGAGATCGCCCTCGCCGAGCAGCTCGACGAGCGGTTCGCCTCGACCGAATGGCTGGAGGAGGGCGGCGGCCTGCGCCGCCCGGGGGTCAAGATCCACGAGGGCGTCCGGGTGGCCGAGGGGGCCCACAAGGCGGGCGGCGGGCTCATCCGGTGCATGGCCGTCGTCCGCGACGACGTCCTCGAGGACGTCGCCTTCAGCGGCGACTTCACCGCTCGTCCGGCCGACGTGCCGGAGCGCCTGGCCGAGGCGTTGATCGGCTCACCCTTGATGGAGGACGCGATCCGATCGCGCGTCCTCGCGTTCTACGAGCAGGGGCGCCCGGAGACACCGGGCGTGACGCCAGACGATTGGGTGACTGCAATCCTGCAGACCACCTCCACGGCAGTGCCGGCCTGAGGCCGGGCAAGAACGGAGGTCAGCACGATGGTCGACACGGCAGCAGGGGCCGGGCCCGGGACCGGGGCGGGGGCCGACCTGGACGCGCTCATCCGCGACCGGGTGGATTCCATGGTCACCGCCCGGGTGGACGAGATCATGGCGCTCAAGGCGGCCGAGAAGGCGGCGAAGCCCAAGAAGATGGCGATCATCGCCACCAAGGGGACCCTGGACTGGGCGTATCCGCCGCTCATCCTGGCGTCGACGGGCGCGACCCTGGGCTGGGACGTCGGGATCTTCTTCACCTTCTACGGCCTGAAGATCCTGCAGAAGGACCGTCACCTCGAGGTCGGCACGACCGGCAACCCGGCGATGCCGATGCCGGTGCCGATGCCGCAGCTCCTGACGGCGCTGCCGGGGATGACGCCGATGGCGAGCTGGATGATGAAGCGCCAGTTCAAGGATCACGGCGTGGCCTCGATCGACGAGCTCGTCGAACTGTGCGTCGAGCTGGGCGTGAAGATGATCCCCTGCGGCATGACGATGGACGTCTTCGGCTTCTCGGAGAAGGGTTTCATCGAAGGTATCGAGCCGGTCTGCGGGGCGACCCACTTCCTCGACTGGGCGGCCGACGCCGACGTCTCGCTGTTCGTCTGACACCGTCGCGGCGAGGGCCGCGGCGTCGCACCGGGGGGCGCCGTGTTCCCATCGCCGGCGCCCGCCATACTCGGCCCGATGAGCCGAGTGTCAGCCCTGGCCGGCGTGGTGTCGCGCCTTGCCGCGATCGGGACGCTGCCGACCGACGACGACGCCACCCGCGACCAGAAGGGAGCACTGGTTCTCGCGGCGGCAATCGTCAGCCTCCTGGCCGTGGCCTGGGTCGGGACCTATTGGGCCCTCGGCATCCCGCGGTCTGCGGCCATCCCGTTCGCCTACCAGGTCGCCTCGATCAGCAGCCTGGTCGTGTTCGCCAGGACGAAGAGCTACAGGTTCCTGCGGCTCACCCAGCCCGCGATGATGACGATCCTGCCGTTCCTCCTGCAATGGAGCCTCGGCGGCTACGTCGCCTCGAGCGCCGTCAGCCTGTGGGCCC
>DASWGY010000249.1:0-19318 GCA_036393495.1 Candidatus Limnocylindrales bacterium | reverse complement strand
GCCGGCAGCTGCTCGATCGCCGGGAACGCGGCGAGGTCGCGTGTCCGCCAGGCCTGGGCGATGCCCTCGAGGACCCGGCCCGCGTCGCGCTTCTCGGTCGCGCTGATGGCGACGAGCGGGCAACCCAGCTCGGCCGCCAGTTGCACCGGGTCGATGGCGAGGCCGTCGGCGGTCGCCCGATCCATCATGTTGAGGACGACGAGGAGGGGGACCTGGAGATCGATCAGCTGCGTCGTCAGGAAGAGGTTCCGCTCGAGGTTCGTCGCATCGACGATGTCGATGACGAGACCCGGCTCGCCGCCCAGGATGTAGTCGCGGGCGACTCGCTCGTCCTCCGAGGCGGCGAGGAGCGCGTAGACGCCCGGCAGGTCGACGATCGTGACTGGCTCGCCATCGAGCGTGACCCGGCCGTCCTTGCGCTCGACCGTGACGCCGGGCCAGTTGCCGACACGCTGATCGTGCCCGGTGAGGGCGTTGAAGAGGGTCGTCTTGCCGCTGTTCGGGTTGCCGACGACCGCTATCGTCCGGCGTCGCGAGGTCATCGGACCGATTCGACGTCGAGAGCGTCCGCCTCGACCTTCCGGAGCGACAGGCCGTAGCCCCGAACCTCGACCTTCACCGGGTCGCCGAGCGGCGCGACCTTCACGAGGGTGAGGACGGCGCCCCGTGTCAGGCCCATCGCGAGGAGCCTGGCCCGATACGTGGGATCGCCGGCGTCATAGCCGGTCACGACCGCTCGCTCGCCGATGCCGAGCTGCCTGACCTTCATTCCCGGGCTCGCTCAAGGCCCGCCGGGGCCGTCCGGATCGCGGCGGCGACGTCGAGGCCGATGACCGCCGAGCCGCCGTCACCCTCGAGCGACATCAGGCTCCGATGGGGGCCGATCTCGACGACCCGGACCGACGCACCCACGGCCAGGCCGGTTCGCCGGAGGTAGTCGAGGACTTCGGCTTCCTCGTCGTCGAAGGCGATGAGCCGGACCGTCTCCCCGACCTCGACGTCCGCCAGCGGCCGGCCGTCGAGGCGGACGGGATCGGTGGCAGAGCGCGGGATCGGCTGGCCCTGGGGGCAGGTCGCCGGGTGACCCAGGAAGTCATCGAGGGCCTCGATGACCTCGGGGGCCGTGGCGTGCTCGAGGAGGCAGGCCCAGCCGACGGCGAGGGATGGGTCGAGTGCCAGGTGGTCGACGAGGAACCGCTCCCACAGCCGCTCCCGGCGGATGACGTCCCAGGCAGCTTCGCGACCGGCATCGGTGAGGCGGTAGCCGCGGTACGGCTCGTGGACGACGAGGCCATCGCGGTCGAGCCGGTGGAGCATCTCGCTGGCCGCGACCGGGGTCAGCTCGAGCCGCTCGGCGAGGAGCGCGGCCGCGACCGGATGGCCCGCGCCGCCCAGGATCGCGAGCGACTTCAGGTACATCTCGACCGCCTCGCTGTGACCAGCGGATCGCACAGTGGTGATCTCCTGCGGCACCGAACCCGCGGTCATCCGTCGCGGCGATCCGGTGGCAGGCCTGAGCATCGCGTTGATGGTGGACCCATGACCACGGCCATAGGTCACCCCTCACCGGGCCGACCGGTCCGTTCGACCTGGTCGCGCCGCCGGCCGCCGACCGTGCATCGGCAGAGCCCGGCCTCAGCGCCTCGGGTCAGCTCGGCGAGCCTCGGTTGACGTCGTCCTCGCCGGTCGAAGCGCCTCCTCGAGACGTCGGTCAGCCCAGGCTCAGGCGATGGCCGCCCGGAGGGCGACGTCGAGGTCCGCCCAGAGGTCCTCGACGTTCTCGAGGCCTACCGAGACCCGGCAGAGGGTAGGGCCGACCACTGCGGCATCGCCCTCGTAGCGTGCCCGCCGCTCGATCAAAGACTCGACGCCGCCGAGGCTCGTCGCGTGGGCGAACAGCCGCAGCCGTCCGAGGAACGCCTCGGTCTGTTCGACCGACCCCGCGACTTCGAATGAGAGCATCGACCCGGACCCGAGTGGCAGGACGCGGACGGCGCGCTCGTGCTGCGAGTCGCTGGGAAGGCCCGGGTAGTGGACGGCCGAGACCGACGGGTGGTCGGCGAGCCGGCGTGCGAGCTCCGCGGCGGAGGACTCGGCCCGATCGATCCGGACGGCGAGGGTCCGCAGGCCGCGGAGTGCGAGGAACGCCTCGAGGGCGCCGGGGTTCGACCCGTGGTCGTGCCGGAACGCAGCGACGGAGGCCGCGTGGGCCTCGTCCCTGCAGATCGCCGCTCCGAGCAGCAGGTCCGAGTGCCCGCCGATGAACTTGGTTGCCGACTGCAAGACGATGTCGGCCCCGAGCTCGAGCGGCCGCTGCCGCAGCGGCGTGGCGAAGGTCGCGTCCACGACGGTCAAGGCGCCACGCTCGCGGGCGCCGGTGGCGATGGCCGGCACGTCGGCGACGAGGAGCAGCGGGTTCGCGATCGACTCGACCCAGACCATGTCGGCGCCGTTGGCTGCGTCGAGCAGCGCGGCCGTGTCGTCCGCGGGCGCCATCCGAACCCGGAGGCGCCCCGCGGCCGTGAGCCGCTCGAAGATGTTCCGCACGCCGTAGTACGTGACCGTCGAGAGCACCACGGTGCCGCCCGGTGGCACGAGGTCGGCGATGGCGGTGGCTGCGGCGAGGCCGGTGGCGAACGTGACGGCCGTGCCGCCCTCCAGCGCGCCGAGTGCCGCCTCGAGGGCCCCGTAGGTGGCGCTGCCGTCCCGGCCGTACTCGAGCGCGGCGTCGTGGACGTAGGTCGAGCTCATGCTGATCGGCTGGTTCATCGGAGCGCCTGGGTCCCGCGGTGGCCGGCCAGACTGGACGGTGACCGTATCCGCAGACCAGCTGGGGTCGAGGGTGAGAGGTGCCGGGTACAGCGGGTCGGGCACGGGCTGGTCCTCCAGTCAGGCGTGTTGGTTGGGGAGCGTGCGCCTCTCGGTCGCAACCCCGGGACGGGGCCGCCGCAGCCGGCGCTCGAGGGTCGTCAGCGGCAGCGGTCGCTGCTGTGAGGGCGTCCGAGCCGAGGGCCTCGGCGCCCTTGGCGGCCACGTTCGAGATCGGGCATGACCGTGAGTTTGGTCGGGGCGAGAGGATTTGAACCTCCGACCTTGTCGTCCCGAACGACACGCGCTACCAAGCTGCGCCACGCCCCGACCGAATGCCCGTTTGCAGGGCTCGGGGATGATAGCACCGGCGCTCGGACGGACCTTCCAGCACCTGGGAAGACGTCTCCCGTCACCTTGGTAACTTCACCCCAAGGTCGGCGACTCGGCCATCGGTCGAACCCAACCCGGCGACAGCGGATTGCACCGGACGGCTGTTTCCGGCATCGTTCGCAGTGCACGCCGACGCCCGGCGTCCGTGCTCCTGGTCCCTGCCTCCGGAGGTCGCATGCCGACCGTTCTCATCGTCGATGACGAGCAGCACATCCGGCTGCTCATCGAGCAGACACTCGAGGAGCTCGAAGACGAGGGGATCCAGCTGCTCACCGCCGCGGACGGCGAGGAGGCGCTCGAGGTCGTCGAGATCCACAAGCCCGAGCTCGTCTTCCTCGACGTGATGATGCCGAAGAAGAACGGCTTCGAGGTCTGCACTGCGATCAAGCACGAGCGCGGGCTGGCGGCGACGAAGGTGGTCCTCCTGACGGCCAAGGGCCAGGCGGTAGATCGCGAGGCCGGACTGGCGGCCGGAGCGGACCGCTACGTGACCAAGCCCTTCGACCCCGACGAGCTCCTCGCCACGGCGCGCGAGCTGCTCGCCCTGGGCGGCTGAGTCGCCGGCGGACAGCGGCGACCGCATGGACATCGACCTCAAGCGCCTTGTCACCCGGCACCGACACGTGGCGCCGATGCTCTCGGCGCTCCTCGCCGGCACGGATGCGCGGGTGATCGTCACCGACGCCGAGGGCACCGTCATCCTCCATCGAGAAGGCTCCGGCCCCGCCGGCGTCCTCACCAGCGAGGGCCAGCGCTTTCCGATCCTCCTCGAGGGTGAGGCCGTCGGCTGGGTCCAGGGCTCCCGCGTCGCGGCGTCGGTCGCGGCGGTCCTCGGCTACGCGGCCGCGCGCGAGCACGACAAGCGAGCTCTTGCCCAGGAGGCCCTCGAGCGGTACCGCGAGCTGAACCTCATCTACGACCTCGCCGACCAGATCGGGGCGACGCTCGAGATCCCGGCCGTCGCGGCCGTGGCCGTTCGCGAGGCCGGCCGCCTGCCGGCCGGCGGGACCGGGTTCCTCCTCCTGCGGACCGCCCGCGGGGCGCTGGAATCGACCGATGACGTCGACACCACCCCGCCCGCCCTGGCCGGCGCGAGGGCGGGAGCAGGGATCCTCGGCGCCGTCCTCGAGGGCGAGGCAGAGATCGTCAACGACGTCGCCGCTGATCCACGGGCGACCGTCGCCGAGCGGGCGGCGGTGGCGCTGATCGCCGCGCCCCTCAAGGTCCGGGGGCAGCGCATCGGCGTCGTCGGGGCGTGGAGTGACGCCCCTGTCGAGTACCGTGCCGCGGACCTGAAGGTCCTCGCCGCGATCGCCGCCCTGGCGGCCCCGACGATCGATCAGGCTCGGGCGCACCAGGCTGTCCTCGGGACCGCCGGCCACGACTGAGTCGCGGACGCCCGCCAGGGACGGCGACAGCGATCGAGTGGCCAGCCGGCTCCCGTCGCTCATCATCGGCATCGGTGGCAGCGCCGCCCTGCTCGCCTACTTCCTCCTCCGGGGCCCTTTCTGGGAGCAGGTCGCGCTCGTCGCCGCGGTCCTCCTCCCGGCCGGGCTCATCCTCTACGGCGCCGACGCCCGGCGCCGGGCCCGGGCGCTCCGCGACCAGCAGGCGCTGACCAGGCGGACGCTCCGCGAGACGGAGGCCGCCAATGCCAATCTCGAGGGCCGCCTGGCCGAGCTCACGACCCTCAATGAGCTCGGGGTCGCGATCTCCTCGACCCTGGATCTCGACGCCATCCTCGAGGTCAGCCTGGAGTCGATCGTCCGCCACCTTCGCTTCGACCGGGCGGTGATCCTGCTCCTCGATCGCGAGCGAGGCGTCCTGACCCACGGCCGGACGGTCGGCGCGTCGCCCGACCTGGCGGCGATCATCGCCGGCCTCGAGACGCCGATCGACGTCGAGGAGAGCCTCCTCGGCCAGCTCGCCAGGTCCGACGGGCCGATGCTCTTCGAGGACGTCGAAGACGATCCCTTCGAGCCCAACCGTCAGCTCGCCGCGGCGCTCGGGGTGACCTCGTTCCTGGGCACGCCGCTGGTCACCAAGTCGTCGACGATCGGGATCCTGGCGGTGGACAACCGACTCTCGGGCGGCGACGTGAGCCCCAGCGACGGGCCGCTCCTGTTCACCCTGGGATCGCTCATCGCCGGGGCCATCGAGAATGCTCGCCTGTACGCCGAGGTCGAGGCCCAGAAGGCCGAGCTCGAGCGGCGCGTCGCCCAGCGGACCGCGGCCCTCGCCGGCGCGATCGAGGAGGCGCAGGCCGCCCGAGCCGTCGCCGAGGCGGCCTCGGCCACGAAGAGCGCGTTCCTGTCGAACGTGAGCCACGAGCTCCGGACGCCCCTGACCTCGGTCATCGGCTTCGCCAAGCTCGTCCGCAAGCGCCTCGGCGAGGTCGTCTTCCCGGTCGTGCCCGCGGCGGCCGTGGCCGCAGATCCGAAGCTCGAACGGGCGATGCGCCAGGTCGATGACAACCTCGGGATCATGGTCGCCGAGGGCGAGCGCCTGACGGCCCTCATCAACGACGTCCTCGACCTTGCCAAGATCGAGGCCGGTCGGCTCGAATGGCGCGATGGTCCGATCGACATCGGCGAGCTGGTTGCCCGGGCGACGGCCGCGACGGCGGCCCTCTTCGAGCAGACGGGGCTGGATCTCGTGGTCGATGTCGCGCTCGACGTACCGGAGACGAGGGGTGACCGGGATCGCCTGATCCAGGTCCTCATCAACCTCCTCTCGAACGCGGTGAAGTTCACGCCGCACGGGTCGGTCACGGTCCGCGCGCGGCTCGTCGAGGGCGAGATCGTCGTCACCGTCGCCGACACCGGGATCGGCATTGCGCCCGAGGACCGGGACCGGGTCTGGGAGCAGTTCGGGCAGGCCGCCGGCGACACGCTGACCGAGAAGCCCCGAGGCACGGGCCTGGGGCTGCCGATCTCGCGCCAGATCGTGGAGCACCACGGCGGCCGGATGTGGCTCGACAGCACGCCCGGCTCAGGCTCGACGTTCGGCTTCACCCTTCCGGTTCGCGGGCGTGCCGCCGAGGCTCCCGCGAGTCAGTCGATCGGAGCCGGCTTGCCGAACCAGTAGCCGCCGCTGTGGCGGATCGCCGTCATGACCGGCACGGCGTCGGGGACGGCGTCGAGGGCCGCCCACAACGGGTCGGTCTCGGGCGCCAGCGAAGGGAGCGGCCGGTCTGTGGGGGGAACAGGCCAGCCGCTCCCGTCGAGGGCGACAGTGGTTGGGGCGAGACTCTGGCGCGGCGCGGCCGCGCGGCTGGGACGCTTTGGGGTCGTTGGCGGCATCGACTCGGTCTGCACGATGGACGTTCCTGAACCGGTTCAGGTTCGGACGCGCAGCCTACACCATTTCTATACTGGATGTCTAGTATTGATTTGTGGTAGCGTCCCGGGCATGGGTGACAGGGCCGTCGCCGCCGTCGAGGCGGAGCGCACGAACCACAGGCACGCAGGCCGGCCGCGCGGTAACGACACCGACGCCGCCATCCTCCAGGCTGCCATCGAGTTGCTGGCCGAGGCTGGGCTTCGCCGGACCACGATCGACGCCGTGGCGGCGCGCGCGGGAGTGGCCCGGGCGACGGTCTATCTCCGCTGGCCGACCCGCGACGCCCTCCTCGCGGCGGCCGCCCGGCAGGCGCTCGGACAGCCGCGCTATCCGCTCACCGGCAACCTTGCCGCCGACCTCGTCACCGGCGCGAAGCGGGCGCGGACCGCCCTCGCCCAGCCCCTCTTCAAGGCCATCTTTCCCGAGCTCGCCCGGGGACTCCTGGCGCGCTCGCCCGCCACCCACTACGACGAGATCGGCCCGAACCGGGAGCGCCTCGCTGCGGAGCTCACGGCGACGCCCGAGACCGAGGGCTACCGGAGGGACATCGACCCGACGCTGCCCTTCGACCTCATCGTCGGCGCCACCCTCAATCACCTGCTGGCGACCGGCGATACGCCATCGGAGGAGGCCATGGCCCGGATGGTCGAGGTTGTCGTCCAGGGGCTCCGCCAGCCCGGCTGAGGGGGGCGCTGATAGGCCGATCCCCCTTGCGGCCGGCGCTCTCTCATCACCGACCAACCGGTGTGGTACGAAAAAAAGAAGTGGGGTCCCCGGTTGTCGCTCGACAGGGTTGATCGGGCCCGTCCCCGTTCAGGGCTGGGCCGGGGTCGTCGAGCCACGCCCGAATCCTGATCTGCGACCCCACGGGTTGGTACCTGAGAACCAGCAGATCGGCCCTGGCCCGAGCGTGAACAACATGTCCTGCGATCGCGCCTAGAACAGCTCGAGGTAGCGCTCGACCTCCCACTCCGAGACCTGGGTCCGGTACTCGTCCCACTCGGCCCGTTTGGCCGCGGCGAAGTGGCTGTACACGTGGTCGCCGAGCGCCTCCCGGATGACGTCGTCCCGGGCCAGCTCGTCGAGCGCCTCGCCGAGCGTCCCGGGGAGCTCCCGGATCGAGCGGGCGGCGATCGTCGCGGCGTCCATCTCGAACAGCGATTCCTCGACCGGCTCGCCAAGGGTCAGCCCCTGCTCGACGCCGTCCAGGCCCGCCGCGATCATCGCCGCGAACGCGAGGTAGGCATTCGACGACGGGTCCGGGCAGCGGACCTCGACCCGGGTCCCTTCGACGGACTTGCCGGGCGAGACCATCGGGACCCTGATGAGGGCCGAGCGGTTGGTCCGACCCCAGGTCAGGTAGGTCGGGGCTTCGTAGCCTGGCACGAGCCGCTTGTACGAGTTCACGAGCGGGGCGAGGATCGCGATCATCCCCCGGGCGTGGGCCAGGATCCCGGCCATGTAGGACTTGGCGATGGACGACAGCCCGTAGGACGACTCGGGGTCGGCGAAGGCGTTCCGGGATTCGGCGATCGAGAAGAGGCTCTGGTGGGTGTGCATGCCCGATCCATTGATGCCGTGGATCGGCTTGGGCATGAACGTCGCGTACAGGCCGTGCTGCTGGGCGATCGCCTTGAGGGCGAACTTGAAGGTCACCGCGTTGTCGGCCGTCTGGAGCGCGTCGGCGTACTCGAAATCGATCTCGTGCTGGCCGGCGGCGACCTCGTGGTGGGCGGCCTCGACCCGGATCCCGAACGCCTCGAGGGCGTCGACCATGTCCTGGCGGACCTCCTGGGCGAGGTCGGTCGAGAAGTCGAAGTAGCCGGCCTGGTCGTGGGGCAGCGGCTCGATCCCGCCGTCAGATCCGCGCCTGAAGAGGAAGAACTCGAGCTCGGGGCCCATGTTCACCACGTAGCCCAGCTTCCGGGCTCGCTCGACCTGGCGCAGCAGCACGTAGCGGGGGTCGCCCACGAACGGCTCGCCCCGCGGCGTGAAGATGTCGCAGATGACCCGGGCCGTGCCGCGGGGGCCGTCGCCTCGCTGCCACGGGATCTCGGCGAAGGTCGCCATGTCGGGCACCAGGTACTGGTCGCTCTCGGCGATCCGGGTGAAGCCCTCGATCGACGAGCCGTCGAACCAGGTCCCGTGGCGGACGGAGCCCTCGAGCTGGTGGATCGGGATCGTGACGGCCTTGACGACCCCGATGATGTCGGTGAACTGGAGCTGGACGAAGCGGATCCCGGCCTCTCGCGCGGCCTGGATCCGGGCGACCCGGTCTTCGATATCGGTGGCCATCGCCGGGCTCAGTACTGGAAGAGGAGCTCGCGGTACTTCGGCAGCGGCCAGAGGTCGTCGGCGACGACCGCCTCCAGCTCGTCGGCGACGGCCCGGAGCGCCTCCTGGGCGGGGATGACGCGGTCGACCACCACCCGTGCTTCGGCCGGGACCGAATCCTCCTCGTGGGCCACGTGCTGGGCGGCCTCGAGGGCGTCCGCGGCTGCCACGAGATCGTCGGTCAGCCTGACCACCCGACCAGCGACGGTCGATGCCCCGCTCGAGGCTGACGCGGCGGCCAGCGCGCCGAGATATCGGACCGCGGCCGGGAGGATCATCGTCCGGGCCAGGTCGAGGGCGCAGCTTGCCTCGATGTTCCCGACCTTGACGTAGCGCTCCCAGAAGATGTCGACCCGCGAGGCGAGCTCGCGTTCCGACAGGACGCCGAAGCGGCCGAAGAGGTCTTTCGCCCGGTCGGAGCCGAGGGCCGGCAGGGCGTCGACCGTCGTCCGGTTGTTCGGCAGGCCCCTGCGGGCCGCCTCCTCGTGCCACTCCGGGGCGTAGTTGTTGCCCTCGAAGAGGACCTGCTTGTGGTCCCGGACGATGCCCGACAGGATCCTCGTCAGGCCTTCGAAGTCACCGGGGGCCAGGCCATCGAGAGCGTCGGCGAGCTCCTCGAGGGAGTCGGCGACGGCGGTGTTCAGGACCGTCTGGGGCCAGTAGATGGGCGCCGACGAGCCGACCGCCCGGAACTCGAACTTGTTGCCGGTGAAGGCGAACGGCGAGGTCCGGTTGCGGTCCGTGGCGTCCTTCGGCAGGACCGGCAGGGAGGTGACGCCGAGCGCGACGTTGCCGCCCTGCTTCGACGCCGCGGCCGGGCCCTTCTCCAGCTGGGCGATGACGTCCTCGAGCTGGGAGCCGAGGAAGATCGACATGATCGCCGGCGGCGCCTCGTTGGCCCCGAGGCGGTGATCCTGGCCTGCATCGGCGATGCTCGCCCGGAGGAGGTCGGCGTGGCGGTTGACGCCGCGGACGACGGCCATCAGGAAGGCCAGGAACTGGGCGTTGGCATGCGGGTCGTTGCCCGGGTCGAGGAGGTTCTCCCCGTCGTCCGTGCTCATCGACCAGTTGTTGTGCTTGCCCGAGCCGTTGATCCCCGCGAACGGCTTCTCGTGGATGAGGAACATCAGCGAGTGCTGTGCGGCGAGCCGCCGCATCGTGCTCATCACGATCATGTTGTGGTCCGAGCCGACCGACGTCGGCTCGAAGACTGGGGCCATCTCGAACTGCCCCGGGGCCACCTCGTTGTGACGGGTCCGTGCCGGGATGCCGAGCCGCCACAGCTCGCGATCGAGGTCCATCATGAAGGCCAGGATCCGCTCGCGGATCGGACCGAAGTACTGGTCCTCGAGCTCCTGACCCTTCGGCGAGGGTGCCCCGAACAGGGTCCGGCCGGTGAGGATCAGGTCAGGCCGCTGGAGAGCCAGGCGGCGATCGACGAGGAAGTACTCCTGCTCTGGTCCGATCGTCGTGAAGACCCGCTTCGAGGTGGCGTTGCCGAACCAGCGCAGCACCCGGAGGGCCTGCCTGCCGAGCGCCTCCTGGGACCGGAGGAGCGGGATCTTGTGGTCGAGAGCCTCGCCGGTGAAGGACACGTAGGCCGTCGGGATCGTCATCGTGACGCCGTTGGGCTCGACCTGGAGGAAGATCGGGCTGGTCACGTCCCAGGCCGTGTAGCCGCGGGCCTCGAAGGTCGCCCGGATGCCACCCGACGGGAACGAGCTTGCATCGGGCTCGCCCTGGACCAGGTTCCGACCGGAGAACTCGGCGATCGAGCTGCCCTCGCTGGTGGGGGCCAGGAAGGAATCGTGCTTCTCCGCGGTCGAGCCGGTCATCGGCACGAACCAGTGGGTGAAGTGGGTCGCCCCGTGGGACATCGCCCATTCCTTCACCCCGTGGGCGACGGCATCGACGATCGCCGGGTCGAAAGGCTCGTGGCCATCTATCGTCTGGCGGAGCTTCTGGTAGATCGGCTTGGCGAGGTACTGCCGCTGGGCCGCGTCATGGAACACGTACTGGCCATAGATGTCGGCGCCGGCCGCCTCCAGGAAGTTCTCGGTCGATGCGACGCGGTGGTTGGCGATCGTCTCGATGGCCCTGCGACGTGCGGTCATGTCTCTCCTGTGGACGCGGCGGATCACGACAAGCTGGTGATGACGACCCGTGGCGGCACGGGTTGTTCTTGTGCGGGACGCACGAACGAGCACCGACGCCCGCGCGATGGATCCATGGTAGCCGGGCGCCGAGGGGCGCGCCGATGGCTGGTGTGCCATGCCAGTGGCTAGAACTTATGGATCTTGCACAAATCTAAGTGCCACGGAGAGGGCCAGCCGGAGCTCCGGGTCGGCCAGGTCCCAACCCGTCACGGCCTCGATCCGACCGAGCCGGTAGGCGACCGTGTTGCGGTGGACCCGGAGGCTCCCTGCCGCGGCTGCCACGCCGCCGCCGTCGAGCACCGCTCGCAGGGTGGCCATGTGTTCGCGGCGAACGTCCGGGCGGCCGCGCAGGATCGGCTCGAGGAGCGCTCGGGCGAGCGCGTCGCCGTCGCGGAGGTTGTGCAGGGCGCCCAAGAGGCGATGAACGGGCAGCCTCGTGGCCTGGACGACCGGCCCGGACCCGGGGGCGGACTCCGCGGCCTCGAGGACGGACCTCGCCTCCGCCTCCGCCGCCGGCCGCTCGGCGGCGGTCTGGAAGGGCCGCGAGAGGGCGACGGTCCGGTTGAGGAACGCCGCAATCCGGGCGCCGATGGCTCGACCGTCCGGGTCCGGTCCACCCGGCGCGTCGACGGCAACAACCGCCCGGACTTCGAGCGAATTGGCATCGCCCCGCAGCGCGAGGCGCCGCGCCGGGGCGAGGAGGCGGAGCTCTCGCCGGACGGCCTCTCGACGTTCGAGGGACGCCGGCATGTCGTCGAGGTCGCCGGCCAGACGCTGGCGGGCCAAGAGCACGATCCAGGGCGGTCCCGCAGCCGGGAGGGCCTCGGACCGACGGGCGGCGTCTCGAGCACGCCGGACCGCCTCGTCGCGGGACAGCTCGAGGGCCAGCAGCCCGACGATTCGCCCCACGGCAAGCCGCTCGAGATCCGTCGGCGGCCGATCTCCGAGCAGGACGAGGCTGCCGGCGGAAGCGGGCGCGGCATGCGGGGACGCATCGCGTCGAGCCCGGGGGCTGCCCGAGGGATCGGGCGCGGCCGCCACAACGTGGGCGGGGGCGCCCGCGGAAACAGCGCCGGGGACGCCGGCGGGGGCGGCGCTGGCGCTGGCGCCGGCGGCGCTGGCGTCGGCGGCGCTGGCGCCGGCGGGGATGGGGACGCGGAGCGCCACGGGACCTCGCGGCCGGGCCTGGTAGCGGGCCGCGGCGAGGGCCGTCTCCGGGATCTCCGCCGGGGCGTGGACCGCCAGCGCGTCGCCCCGACGACCCTCCAGGGCGACGGCCCGTCCGAAGGATCCGGCGATCGCCGCGACGAGGGCCGTCGGGCCGCCGCCGTCGAGGGCGACCCGATCGAGCCGGTGCTCGAGGGCCGCGGCCTGCCGCTCGAGCTCCGCGCCCTGGGTGAGGAGGTAGCCAATGATGCTCCGCTCGAGCTCCCCGACGTCGCGGTGGGCGAGGCGCAGGACCGGCACCCCGGCCGCGACGAGATCCGCCGCCAGGGCCGCGGCGCGTGTCCTGCTACCGGGTCCGGCCTCGAGCGCCGGGGCCCCCGCCTCGACCTCCACGACGACGACCCCGGACGCTCCGGCCGCGGCACAGCCCGCGGCGAGAGCACGGACCTCCTCCGGGCCCGAGGCCACGACCGCGAGCGCTGCCTCCGGCACGATGGCCAGGTCACCCGGCTCGAGGGCGTCGAAGGCCGGGACCCTGGCCCGCATTACCCGGACCCAGGAGATCTGGCCACCTCCGCGCGGCTCGACTTGGCGCGGGCTCGGCCGGTTCTCGGCACCGCCCTCGATCGCGGCGCCGGCCAGGATCGTGGCGCCGGGATACAGCGCCTCGCCGAGCTCGGCGAGGTCAGGCACGACCGGTCACGACGGGCCCTCCTCGGGCCCGCACGAGGTCATCGACGAGCCGGCCGAACTCACGATCGAAGTCGACGTAGCGGTCGGACCGGCCGACGAGCGCCAGCTCGCCACCGGCGGCGAGGCGGGCCCAGACGCGGCGACGCGGCAGGTAGAACGTGATCGACAGCCCGACGATGAGCGCCCCGAAGGCAAGCCACACGAGGCCCTGGCCGGGATCGCGCTTGGCGATGAGAAGGGTGTACTCGCTGAAGCCCTCGAGGCTGACGTCGAGGTCGAGCGCCTCGAACGCGGCCGTGGTGCCGTTGGTGACCGTGAGCGGGAACCCCGTCTCGATCTCCAGCGTCCCGTCGGGGTTCGTGCCGCTGACGATGTACGGCAGGACGAGCAGGGTGCCGATCCCTGACGACGTCCGGTCGAGCAGGAGCTGGAGGCCCAGCTCGCGTCCCGGGACGGCCAGCGTCCCGAACGGCAGGCCGCCGGCCTGATCGGTCATGGGAACCGGCCCGGACCACAGGACCGACCCATCAAGATCCCGGAGCCGGAGGTTCGGCGCCGGCCCGAAGCCGTTCTGATGGAAGGTGTAGCCACCCGCGCTCAGGGGGTCGTTGACCCGAATCTCCTTGCGGGCGAGGAGCTCGCCATCGCGGTAGACCGAGACATCGGTCACGAAATCGGAGGCGACCCCGTTCTCGAACAGCCCGGGCGCCTCGAAGCCGTTGTTCTGGACGAGGAGGAGCCCGGGCGTCCCGATCGGCTGGACCGTCAGCGTGTCGCCTTCGGCGATGACCATGCCCAGCTCGTCGCCGAACCGCGACGTCAGCGCCGCGGCGACGAGGAAGAGGACGAGGCCGAGGTGGCTGATCAGCGTCGCCAGCTTCACCCAGCGGTTCCGGTCGCCGTACAGGTAGGTCACCCCGTCGACCTCGGTCGCCCGGACGGCGAACCGGTGTCGCCGGAGGATGGATCGGACGGCGTTCGCGTCCGGCGAGTCCGCTCCCCCGGCGATCCGGACGCGGTCCGGGAGGCGCGGATCGAAATACGCCTCGGGCTGGACGACCCGGATCTCGGCCGACATCCGCCACAGGCGCGGCGTCCTGTCGATCGTGCAGATGACGATCGACAGGATCAGGACGAGGAGGCCGATCGTGAACCACGTGGAGCTGAAGACGTGGAACAGCTGGAGGCGCTCCATGGCGTCGACGACGCCCACCCCGAGCACGGCGTCGTAGCGGGCGTGGATATCGGCCATCGCCGCCGCGTAGTCGCCGGCCGAGCGGAAGGCGAAGTCAGGCAGCTGCCGGATCGTCATTCCGACGACTGCCAGGAGCGCCAGGACGATGATCTGGAGGACGGCGAAGTTGACGGACGTGAAGAGCCGCCAGACGGCCAGCCAGATCGCGTCGAGGCGGGCTCCGAGCCCGTCGCCCGGCCGGTCCGCCGACCGGCGTGCGGTCAGCGTCGACATCGACGGTCCGCGGTCAGGCGTCGGGCGACGCGGCCGCAGCCGGCGCCCGGATCGCCCGGGTCGCATCGCCGACGGGCTGGACGGGGGCCGATGATCGCGCCGGGAGATGGGGGTCGCGGGGGCCGATCGGGCCGGTGGGGCCGGTCATTGGCCCGATGCTACACCGGAGGCTCGACCCTCTCCCCGCGGGCGGCTGGCCGCTCCTCGATCCGGATCGAGCGCGGGACGCGCGCCCCCTCCTCCGGGCCGGCGCTCGACTCGTCGGGCGTCCCGACCTCGGTCGCCGGCCCGGCCACCCGATTCCGGCCGGCCCGCTTTGACGCGTACATCGCCCGGTCGGCGCTGATCATCAGGGCGTCGGCCGTGGCTCCGTCGCGCGGGAAGGACACGACCCCCACCGAGACCGTCGGGGGCTCGACCAGGTCTTCGATCGCGCGTCCCGTGACGCCGATCCGGATCTTCTCGGCAAGGACCCAGCCGCCCGTCGGGTCGGTCTCGGGCAGGAGGGCTACGAATTCGTCGCCGCCGTAGCGCGCCGCCACGTCGATCCGCCGGATCCCGCCCTGGACCGTGTCGGCAACTGCTCGCAGGGCCGCGTCGCCGGCGTGGTGTCCGGCCCGGTCGTTGATCGCCTTGAGCTCGTCGAGGTCGAGCATGAGCAGGCAGAAGCCGCGCCCCGACCTTGCGCTGCGGGCCATCTCGCGCTCGAGGGCGGCGAAGAAGAAGGCCCGGTTGAAGAGCCCGGTCAGGGGGTCCACGGCCGAGAGGCGGAGGGCCGCGTCCCGGGACCGGCGCTGCTCGCGCCCGATGACCGACCCGACGTAGGCGAGCAGGAACAGGGCCATCAGGTCGATCCCGATGGTGGCCACCTGGACCGGGGTGGGAATCCCGCTGCCGATGGTCGTCGCGACGATGTAGCCGACCGCGGCCGCGATCGCGAGGACGAACGTCGCCGTCGGCCGGACGACGAGCGCCGCGGCCCCGACGATCAACGGGAAGGTGAAGAAGAACGGGCTCTCGGGGCCGTTGGTCAGCAGGATGAGGAACGTGGCAAAGGTCAGCGCGACCGTGCCCTCGAGGACGTACTTCGCCGCCCCGAGAGCGGTCGGCGGGAGGAGGTCGTGGACGAGGAGGACGAAGCCGCCGGCGATCCCGAGGAGGAGGAAGATCGCCGCCGTCGTGTCCGGCCACAGCCCGCTCGTCCCGACCACGACGGCCGTCGAGAGCAGGAACGCCCAGCTCACGATCCGGACGATCCGGTCGTAGGTCGCCCGGTCCTCGCCCGGCCGGCCGACGAGGCCGCCGATGAGCGCGGCCTGGTCGATCCGTTCGAGGTCGCGGGTGTCGTGCTCTGGTTCGCCGACGGACGTCAGGGGGCTGCGCCGGCCAATGAGCGGCGGGATCACGATCGCGGCCATGACCACGACATTGGCGATGATCGCCGCCGCGATGATGACCATCAGCGCCCCTGACGGCATGTCAGCGGGCCCCGAACTGGTAGGTCTGCTTGACGAGCCGGAGGTAGGTGAACGTCTCCGAGTCGCGGACGCCGTCGATGGCCTGGAGGCGATTCGTCAGGAACCGGAGGAGGTCCTCGTTGTCCTCGGACACCGTCTCGACGAGGATGTCGAAGCGGCCGGTCGTCACGACCACGTAGTCGACCTCGGGCAGCTCCGCGAGGGCCTCGGCTACGGCCACGAGGCGGCCGGGCTCGCAGCGGATGCCGATGAGCGCCTGCTGGAAGCCGAGCTTGCCTGGATCGGCGACGCCGACGACCTGGAGGATCCCGCGCTCGATCAGCCGGTTCGTGCGGGCCCGGACGGCCGCCTCGGAGACCCCGAGATCGTGGGCGATCTGGGTGAACGGTCGGCGCCCGTCAGCCTGGAGATGCTCGATGATCCGCTTGTCCAGCGGCGAGAGCTCGTCCTGGCGGCGAAGTCCCGTTCGGCCGTTCGGCATCCTCGTCCTCTCATCGTCCCCCGGAACGGTCGTGGCCCGGCTATTGCACCATGTCCGGCTATTGCACCATGTCCGGCGACGTCACGATCCGTCGTCGGCGCTGTCGAGTCGTTCGAGGACCTGCGCGAAATCCTCGATGGTTTCGAGGCTGATCGGATCGAGCACGACCTGGACCTCGGCCAGGCCCTCACGGGCGTAGGCCCGGAGCTCGTGAGCCATCTCGTCGGGCGTGCCGGTCAGCGCCTGGGCGTTGGGCTCCGCGTAGGCACCCTCGACCCGCCCGATGCCGCCGGCCAGCCTGACCAGGACGGCGACGCTTCGCTCGACCGTGGCGGGGTCCCGGCCCACCTCGCGACAGATGTCGTCGACGAGGCCGCGGAGGGGCGGCACCCCGGCCGCCGAGTTGTCGGTGTCGCTGAACCAGACGTTCCAGGCGTCGACGTAGGGCAGCGTGATCCTGAGCATCCGCTCGCCCCGGCTGCCGATGAGGAGCGGCGGCCCACCGGGCCGGGCCGGGCGAGGCAGGAGCTCGCAGTCGCGGGCCTGGAAGTACGTCCCGTCGAAATCGATCGCCCCGTCGCGAAGCAGCGTCCGGATGATCGTGAACGCTTCCTCGAACCGCGCGACGCGATGGTCGAACGGGAAGCCGAAGGCCCGGAACTCGGTCTCGTTCCAGCCCGCGCCGAGGCCCAGGACGAGGCGGCCGCCACTGATCTCGTCGACGGTCGCGGCCATCTTGGCGAGCATCGCCGGATTGTGGAAGGCCGTCGCGGCGACGAGCGGGCCGATCTTGATCCGCGAGGTGGACGCGGCGATCGCGGCGAGCATCGTCCAGGCCTCCCACGGACCGTGGGACGAACCGTCGTCGAACCGGTACAGGAGGTGGTCGCCGAGCCACAACGCGTCATAGCCGAGCTCCTCGGCCCGGCGCGCCATCGCGACGTACTCAGGCCAGCGGACCGCCCGCTCGACCTCGGGCAGCTGCACTCCGACCCGGAGTGGCCGCCCTCCCAGTGCCTCCACGGCACGAGGGTACAGCCTGCGAGCGACCACGCGGCCACGACCATGCCCAGGGCTGCGGAATTTGGCGGTGCAGGCGGGAACCGATCCGATATGGGTTCGACCCCCGGGATCCACGGGCCCGCGGCCCTGGGTTGACCGAGCTGTCGTGGGTCGCGAATGCGTCAGAAGGTGATGACCCTGTCGGCGTCGACGGTCCACTCGGCGAGCTGGGTCATCGACGAACGGCTGACCCCCGCGATGAGGTCGGCATCGCCGTAGCCGCGCACCTCCATGCACGAGCCGCAGGCCCCGATCTCGCTGCCGCGGCTGAGCAGGCTCTTCAGCATCCGGCCGATGTTGTAGTAGCCCTCGGGCGTCGTCTGGCCTGCCTTGGCACAGGCGACGGCGTCGGCCATCAGGTAGACCCGCGCGGACACGCCGTCGATCGAGGTCAGGGCGAGCGCCAGGCGAAGGCCGTTGTACGACCGCTCGTTGCCGTACGGCCCATCGTTGAGGATCACCAGCGCCTTCATCGACCGATCCTCGGTGTTCGCCAGCCCCGATTCACGAGCCGGACGGCCCGTTCGCCTCGGCCCCAGGGTCCCCGCTTGCAGCCGCGATCTTCTCTCTCGGAGTCGTGGTCGGGGTGGTCGGACTCGAACCGACGATCTCGTGCTCCCAAAGCACGTGCGTTGCCAACTACGCCACACCCCGATGATCGTGCGTGAATATCGCACATTCCTCGGCCCTGCAGTCAGCCCGGCGTCGAGCAGGGGCCCAGCCACGACCTCGCCCAAGGCCTCGTGGCCAAATCGCACGTGCTGGCTTAATCACACGTGCTAGGTGCGTAGATGGACGCGGGCTATTCACCTACGGCGTCGAGGACCTCGCGCGCCACGTACAGCTCGCGCTGACCACGGTGCGGGAATGGCTGCAGGATCCCGATGTCTACCAGTCGGTGTACCTGGCGACGGGCGTTGTGGTAAGAGACGCCGAGCACGTGCTCAGCCGACCTCATCGTCACGACGGGTTGCTCCACCAATCGTCCCGCCAAGGCCACCGCACCAGCGGGAGCCTTGGCGGCATAGGCACGGTCCTGCAGCTCTTGCCGCAGGTCCTGAAGTCGCTTGGCGCGCTGCGCGGCATCGACTGCCTGCTCCGCGACGCCCAGCAGGAAGAACATGATCCACTCGCGCCACTCACCTCGCTCCGTGACGCCGCGAAGCCGATCGTAGTACTCGCCCCGGTGCGTCTCGAAGTACGCCGACAGATAAAGCAGCGGGATCGGCAGCAGCTTCCAGTACACCAAGAGGAGCGAGATCAGGAGGCGTCCCACCCGGCCGTTTCCATCGTTGAAGGGATGAATCGCCTCGAACTGGTAATGGATAAGGCCCAATCGCACAAGGCGGTGAAGGGTCGAAGTGTCGTCGCGAATGTAGGTCTCGAGATCGCGGAGCGCATCGTGCATCTGAACGACCGGTGGCGGAATGTAGGTGGCGGACTCGAGGGTCGACCCAGTCGGTCCGATGATGTTCTGTGTCGATCGGAACTCGCCAGGTCGGCGATCTCGACCTCGAACGTTCCTCATGAGGTCCCGGTGCAGATCCTCGAGTAGCCGCAGGGACACCGGGTACGCGTCCGCAACGACCGCGAGACCCCGGTTCAGGGCGTCGACGTAGTTGAGCACCTCGCGCACGTCGCCGTCTCCATTCGCAACTTGATTGTCAGATCCCAGTCCCGGGAGTGGCATCTGTGCTGCCTCGAAGGCGTAGAGGTCGGCGATCGTTGCCTGCGTTCCTTCAATTCGGGACGAGAGGACGGCCTCACGCCGCAAGAAGGGCTGCAGGAGAAGGTGGGGATTCGCCAGGTTTCGGCCCGTTCCCGCCAGCTCGCCCAGCGCTCCGGCAGCATCTGCGAGGCGCGTCGCCATCTCCGAATCGAATTCGACCGTGGGTGGCAGCGGGTCTGGCACCCAGGCCTCGTAGTCGTGCCCATC
>DASWGY010000248.1:0-3526 GCA_036393495.1 Candidatus Limnocylindrales bacterium | reverse complement strand
ATGGTCGTGGTGGCCGTCGCGGTCTTGGCCGCGGTGGTGGTCGCGTTCGTTCTGAGGCGCAGGGCGAGAGATGAGCGCAGTCGACGGGGCCCCCGGCATGTCGCCTGAGGGGCCCCCGCCCTCGCGCCGCCCCGGTCTGCGGCCCTCGAGGCTCTCTCTCGTGGCCGCAGGTGTGGCGATCAGTTGCGCCTCTTTCGCGTCGGGATCTGGCGTCGAACGATCGTCGGTACCTCAGCATCGGATCGATGGCGAAGGTCGACGGACGTGAAGGGGGGAACCCAGCGATGTTCAGGAAACGTACTTGGCTGAGCATGCTCGCTTCGACGGTACTTGTGCTCACCATTTCGTGGGTCGGCATCCCCGAGGCGGCGGCCGCCGTTCCTCGGTGCTCGGGCAAGAAGGCAACGATCGTCGGGACGGATCGCGCCGATGTCCTCAAGGGGACTTCCGGAAGAGACGTCATCGTCGGGCTCGGCGGAGCGGACACGATCGAGGGGCGCCGCGGAGACGACCTCATCTGCGGGGGTCGCGGCGACGACACGATCCTCGGAAGCCGCGGCGGAGACTTCATCAAGAGCGGCGGCGGCAACGACGTCATCGACGCCGGGCCTGGGTTCGACTGGGTGTTCGGCGACCCGGGGGACGACCAGATCGATGGCGGACCCGAGCTCGGCCTGCTCGACTACAGGGCTGCCCCCGGTTCCGTTACGGTCGACCTCCTGGCGGGCACGGCCGTGGGCTGGGGTTCTGACACCGTCGCAGGGATCGCCGGCGTGTGGGGCTCCGATTTCGACGACGTGCTCTCGGGGTCGGACGCAGGTGGCCCCGAGGGCCTCTACGAAACCTTCGTGGGTTTCGCGGGCGACGACGTCTTGTCGGGCCTCGGCGGGGATGACTTCTTCCAGGGTGGGGAGGGGAACGACTCGATCGACGGAGGCGACGGCAACGACTTCATCGAGGGCGGGCCCGGCGACGACCAGATCGAGGGGGGTCTCGGTTTCGATTGGCTCGACCTCCAACAGGCCCCGGGGCCACTGTCGGTCGACCTGTCGGCCGGGACCGCTTCGGGCGAGGGGACGGACTCGCTGTCGAGCGTCGAGGCCGTGTTCGGCGGGGTCTACGACGACACGCTCGTCGGTGACGGAGTGAGGAACCAGCTCTACGGCGACCCCGGAGGGGCCGGCGGCTGCTTCATCGACAACGATCCGTGTCCGTACGGGAACGATGTCATCCGGGGCGGCGGTGGGGACGACTTCCTGGCCGGCGGCTCGGGCGACGATGAGCTCTTCGGGGACGAGGGGAACGACGAACTCGTCGGCTTCCAGGGAGACGACAACCTGGACGGCGGGCCGGGGACCGACACCCTCGATGGCGGCGACGGAGCCGACACGTGCACGACCGGGGAAGACGTTTCGAACTGCGAGGCGTGAGGAGAGGAGACGGTGAACACGTGTATCTGGCCGTGTGCGCCTCGCCTGGTCGAACATCAGGTGAGGGTCGCGTCGCCGACGCGTGAGGAAGACACGAGCGCGCGGCCGAGCGTGTCATGCGTCCCTCGCCGGGTCGATGGTGTCCCGCCCGGCATCACGATCAGGGCACGAGCTCTGTCCGTCCCGCGTCGGGCAACCGCCTCGCGACGAGGATGAGCAGGAGGCTGGACAACAGGCCGATCGCGAACGCACCGCCGATGCCGGCCTCGAGCGAGATCGTGCCGCGGTCGGCGAGGGCGACGCTCGCGCCGCCGAGCCCGGCGCCGAGGCCGACGCCGAGGAAGTCCATGAGGATCGTCGAGGAGAGCTCGCCGGCTTCATGCCCCTCCGTGGCGATGCTCATGACCGCGAGCGGGATCGTCGGGAACACCATCCCCATCCCGAGGCCGCCGAGGCCCCATCCGACGTACGCCACGACGATCGGAACCTCGCGGATCAGCCCCGTCGAGACGACGAGCGTCCCGAGGGCGATCACGACCGCGCCGAGGGTCGTCATCCATCGAGCCCCCCGGCGACCGACGGTGCGCGACTCGTACCAGCTGCCCGCGGCCCAGGCCACCGTGGCGGCCGTGATCACGAGCCCGGCCTGGCCGACCGAGAGCCCTCGCACCTTCGTGAGCATCAAGGTCAGGAATCCGTCGACCGCCAGGAACGCGCACGAGGCCAGGAACGCGGCCGCCGCGGCCGCGCCGATGCCCGGACGAGCCGTGAAGGTGCCGCGCGGCGTGACCCGTCGCAGCGCCGGGATCGCGACGGCGAGCCCCACGAGGATCAGTCCCACGCTCAGCATGTTGAGTGAGGTGAGCCCGGCCAGGAAGACCCCGGCTCCGAGCATCAACAGCAGGCTCGCGGCGACCGGCAGCCGCTCGGTGTCGGGGGTCGAGCCGATCGAACGCAACGAGGGGATGACCAGGAGGACGCCCACGACGATCGCCGGGATGGGCACGAGGAACGCCCAGCGCCAGCCGAGCGTCGCGGCGATCAGCGTTCCGACCGGAGGGCCGAGCAGACCGGGGACGATCCACATCGAGGCAAGAAGCGCCATCACGCGCGGACGGATCCGCTCGGGATAGGTCTTGGCCACCGCGCCGAGCGAGACGGTGTACAGGCCTCCGCCGCCGATCCCCTGGACGAACCGTCCCGCCACCAGCACGAGCATCGAGGGTGAAGCGGCGGCGATCAGCAGCCCCGCCACGTACAGCACGAGCGCGATCGCGAGCACCGGCCGAGGGCCAAGGCGATCGGTCAGGCGCCCGGCGATCGGAACGGTCGCGAACGACGCGAGCGTCAGCGCCGTGAAGGTCCATCCGTACAGCGACAGTCCTCCGAGCTCGCTCTCGACCGCGGGCAGGATCGTGAGGACGATGAGCGACTCGATCGCCACGAGCGCCTCGAGAAGGAGCAGACCCGCGGTCAGCCGGCCTCGCGCGCCGGCGAACACCTCGCGCCACGGCGGGGCGGCGGAGACAGTCCGGGCGGGCTCGCTCGTCACGGTCGCGAGCGTAGCGGGGCACGGAAACCCAGGACTTGTCTACCGAGCGGTAGAGAGGCATAATCTGCCGAGTGGTAGAGAGCGCGGCGGCCCCGCGGAGCTCGCGCCAGGCGTCGATCACTCGTCTCCTGGCGGACAAGAACGTCCTGGTGACCGGCGTGACCGGGTTCCTAGGCCAGGCCCTGTTCGAGCGTCTCCTGCTCGACTTTCCCGACACCCGGATCACTCTCCTCGTCCGCCCGCAGCTCGGCTCGAGCGGGCGCGACCGCGTCGAGTCGATCACCGGCCGGCCCACCTTCAACGCCCTTCGCGACAAGGTCGGCGCCGACGGGATCAAGGCCATGCTCGACGAGCGCGTCGAGGTCGTCGACGGCGACTTCACGCAGGAGGACCTCGTACTACCGGGCGGGCTCGACGTCGTCATCCACTGCGCGGCCGCGGTCGCGTTCGATCCGCCGATCGACGAGGGCTTCATCACGAACCTGCTCGGTGCCGTGCGTTTCTACGAGGCGGTGCTGGCGGCGAACGAGGCTCCGCACCTGCT
>DASWGY010000247.1:0-14511 GCA_036393495.1 Candidatus Limnocylindrales bacterium | reverse complement strand
GACGATCACGGCGGCGACCACGGCCACGACGACCATGCGCACGGCAGCGACGAAGCGCTCGGGCCGGTCGACGTCATCGCCTGGGGCGCTGGCCTGGTCGGGATCGGAGCCGGGCTCGTGGTGGCCCTCGTCATCGCCGCGAGCACCGGCTGGCTCGGCTGACGCCCCGTTCCACGCCGACGGCGACAGCGGGCATGCTCAGGCTGACGGAGCCCGCCTCACGCTCGCCAGCTCGACGTACGCCCGCGAGACCCACTCGTCGATCCGCCGCGGGACCGGGACCACGCATGAGTCGCGTCCGACCTCGCCGTTCGCGACAGCTTCGAGGCAGCGGGCCTGCAGGCTGAACCCGAGGTCCATCGACTCGATCGAGTTGCCGAGCGGTCGGGGCCCGGCCAGGTTGACCATGTGGCCGTCGGTCAGGAGGTGGACCCGGCGACCGTCCCGCATCTCGAAGGTCGAGATGCCGTCGTCGGTCGGCCCGAACGATGCGACGGCCGGGTCGGCGGCCATCCCGGGGACGTCGATCTCGACCGGAAGGTGGCCGGCGTTGACCAGGGTGCAGCCGTCCGGCAGGATCGCGAGGTCGCGCGCCGTCACGACAGAGCGCGCGGCGGTCACCGTGATGACGATGTCCGCCTCGGCCAGGGCCTCGTCCCGGTCGGGGACCATGAAGCCGTCCCACATCGCTTCCATCCGGAGGACCGGATCGAGCTCGATGACGCTGACGAAGGCGTGGGCGCGCTGGAAGCTCAACGCGACGCCCTTGCCGACGCCGCCGTAGCCGAACACGACGACCCGCCGGCCGTTCGTCGCCTTGTTCGTGATCCGCAGGACCGACTCGACCGTGCTCTGCCCGACCGCGTGGCGGTTCTCCGCAAACTGCTTGATCGGGCTGTCGTTGATGACCAGGATCGGCAGGTCGAGACGCTCGCGGAGCGGCGCGAGGCGGATTCGGCCGCTCGTCGTCTCCTCCGTCCCGCCCCGGAGCCGGTCATAGCGACGCTCCAGCCAGCGCGCGAAGAGGTCGCCGCCGTTGTCCAGAAGGAGGTCGGGCTCGGCGTCGAGGATCGTGTCGATGTGGCCGGCCCGGACGGCCTCGTCCTGGGTCGGGCCGCCGATCGCCTCGACCCCGTGGGCGTTGAGGTACTCCACCGACTCGGGCTGGGTTGTGTTGAGGTTGCCGGTCGAGAGGACCCGTGCCCCGCCGCGCCGGAGGGTCAGGAGGAGGGCGACGGTCTTGGGCTCGAGGTGGATCCCGGTCCCGATCGTCAGGCCGGCGAACGGCCGCGTCCGATCGAAGTCTTCGGCGATCGTGGCAAGCAGCCGGCACTGGCCGGCGACCCATTCGATGCGGGACGACATCGGGGCGCGCTCCTAGAACAGCCCGACGATCTCGCCGTTGGCGTCGACGTCGATGTTCTCGCCGCCGGGACGCGAGGGCAGGCCCGGCATCGTCCGCATCTCGCCGGCGAGCGGGGTCACGAACCCGGCGCCGGCCGATAGTCGGACCTCCCGGATCGGGAGCCGGAAGCCGGCCGGCCGGCCCTTCAGCGCCGCATCGTGGCTGAGCGAGTACTGGGTCTTGGCCATGCAGATCGGGAGGTGGCCGAAGCCGAGCGCTTCGTACTGGCTGAGCGCCTTCGCCGCAGCCGGCAGGTAGTCGACCCCGTTGGCCCCGTATACCTTCGTGGCGATCGCCTCGATCTTGTCGGCAAGAGGGGCCTCGTCCGGGTACAGGAGCTGGAAGTTCGGGGCGCCCTCCTCGGCCGCCGCCCAGACCGCCGCGGCGAGATCGATCGCCCCGGCGCCACCCTCGGCCCAGTGGTTGGCGACCACCGAGTCCCTCGCGCCGGCCTCGAGCGACACCCGTTGGACCGCGTCGACCTCGGCCTTCGTGTCCGTCGGGAAGGCATTGATGGCCACCACGACCGGGACGTTGAAGAGGCTCACGTTCTCGATCTGTTTGGCGAGGTTCTGGGCCCCCCGGGTGACGGCCTCGACGTTCTCTTCCTGGAGGGCTGGGTCCAGGGGCTTGCCGGCCACGATCCGGCCGACCCCGCCGTGCATCTTGAGGGCCCGGATCGTGGCCACGACCACGGCCGCGTCCGGGCGCAGCCCCGAGGCCCGGCACTTGATGTCGAAGAACTTCTCGGCCCCCATGTCCGCCCCGAAGCCGGCCTCGGTGCAGACGATGTCGTTCGTCGCCAGGGCGAGCCGGTCGGCGAGGACGGAGTTGTTGCCGTGGGCGATGTTGGCGAACGGCCCGCAATGGACGAATGCCGGCCCGCCCTCGAGGGTCTGGAGGAGGTTGGGCTTGATGGCATCTGTCAGGAGGGCGGTCATGGCGCCGGCGACCTTGAGGCTCTCGGCGGTGATCGCGACGCCGTCGCGAGTGGTCGCCAGGACCATCCGCCCGAGACGGGCGCGGAGGTCGGCGAGATCGCTCGCCAGGGCCAGGACGGCCATGACCTCCGAGGCGACGGTGATGACGAATTCGGTTTCCCGGGGGTAACCGTTCTCGCGGCCACCCAGGCCCACGACAACCTTGCGGAGGGCCCGATCGCTGATGTCGACGGCTCGCGGCCAGAGGACGTTGAGGGCATCGATGGCGAGGGCATTGCCGTGATGGATGTGGTTGTCCACGAAGGCGGCACCCAGGTTGTGGGCCGCCCCGATCGCGTGGACGTCGCCGGTCAGGTGGAGGTTGAAATCCTCCATCGGGATGACCTGGCTCATGCCACCGCCGGCCGCACCGCCCTTGATCCCGAAGACCGGACCGAGGCTCGGCTGGCGGATGCAGACCGCCGCCCGATGGCCGATGCGGTGGAGGCCCTGGGCCAACCCGACGGTCGTCGTGCTCTTGCCCTCCCCAAGTGGTGTCGGGGTGATGGCCGTCACGAGGACGTACTTGCCGCGGGGGCGCTCGGCCTCCAGGCGCTCGATGGCGGCGAGGCCGATCTTGGCCTTGGTGAAGCCGTAGGGCTCAACCTCTTCGTCGCGCAGGCCGAGCTCGCGGGCGACCTCGAGGATCGGGCGGGGAGTGGCGGACCGGGCGATCTCCAGGTCGGATGGCAGGCTCATTTGGTTCCTCGGGCGGTAGGCGGTCTGCGGTTCGTGGATGGCGCGCGCCGGCTATGTCGCCGCCGCGTGGGCGGCACCGCCGGGGCGTTCGGCGGCCTGGCGCTGCGCGGCGCGGACGAGATGGGCGAGGAGGAGGGCGTTGGTCAGCGGCCCGACGCCACCGGGGACCGGCGTGATCGCCGCGGCGACCTCACGGGCCGATTCGAAGTCGACGTCACCGACGAGCTTGCCGTCGACGACGTTGATGCCCACGTCGATGACGACGGCGCCGGGCTTGAGCATGGCGCCGGTCACGAGGCCCGGCCGGCCGGCCGCCACAACGACGATGTCCGCCCGTCGGGTGTGATCGGCGAGGTCGCGGGTCCGGCTGTGGCAGACGGTTACCGTGGCACTGGCCTTGGCGAGCATGAACGCCACCGGCATCCCGACGACCGGGGAGCGGCCGATGACGACGGCCTCCGACCCGGGGATCGTCGCTCCGGACCGCTCCAGCATTTCGAGCGCGGCATGGGCCGTCGCCGGGACAAAGCCCTCGTAGCCGAGTCGCAGGAGGCCGGCATTGAGGGGGTGGATGCCGTCGATGTCCTTGAGCGGATCGATCTCGTCGACGACCACCCGGAGGCTGATGCCGGCGGGCAGCGGCATCTGGACGATGATCCCTGAGACTTTCGGGTCTGCGCTCAGCTCCCGAACCGCGGCGGCCAGACCGGCGGCCTGGGTGACCGCATCGTCGCCGGCGACGTCCACGAACCGGCTGTCGATCCCGACGGCAGCGCAGGCCTTCAGGATCCGCTCGAGGTAGACCATCGAGGGTGCGCTCCGGCCGCAAACGACCACCGCGAGCGCCGGTGGCCGGCCGTGGGTGGCTGCAAACTCGGCAACGTCGCTGGCGACCCGGGCCCGAATCTCCCCCGCGATCGGGGCGCCTTCGAGAAGACGGGCGGGAGCCTGCACCGTCATACGGCCGGCGGGAGGGGCGGGCGGGGCTCGCCGGATGCCACGACGGCCCGCGTCGCCGCGGCAAGCTCTGCGATCCGGGCGAGGAGCTCCTCGAGCCTGGCCGTCGTGGCCTCGGCCCACGCCGGATCACTGACCGAGGGCAGGTTCACCCGGACGTTGGCCGCGGCACCCTGGGCGCCGGCCTCAGCCAGCAGCGCGGCGACGTTCAAGTCGGACGAGGCGTTGGCATTGCTCCGGCCGGCAAGCTGCTCAGCCTGGGTGACGACCTCGGCGCACGACTCGACGCAGCGGAGCGGAACCTCGGCCGCGGCCCGCGCGGTCGCCCGCATCGCGCCGGCCCGGGCAGCTTGCTGCTCGTCGGTCTCGCGAGGCAGCTTCAACGCCGCCGCGAACGCCGCGAACGCCGCCGCATCCTCGTCCGCGAGCCCGAGCAGCCGGTTTGAGAGCTCCAACCCGGCCACCTTCGCGCGGGCATGCAGCTCGGCATGATCGGCGTACCTTGGCCGGCCCTCCGAGAGCGAGGCGACCATCGCAACGAGGCCCGCTCCGAGGCTGGCCGCGACCGCCGATGCACTGCCGCCACCGGGAACCGGCGCCGCCGATGCAAGCGCATCGACGAACGCGCCGACGGTCATCTCCCGAAATCGGGTGGGATCGTCCTGCACGCCGCCGATTGTAGGCGCGCGAACCGGTGCGGCGGGCGGGCCGTATGACCCGCATCCGGAGCGGCAACCGGCTCGTCCGCGGGCCGCGATTCGGCCGGGTCACCGGATGGTCGGCGGGGTAGGCGCGGTACCGGCCGCACCCACCCCGCCTCCATCACGCTCCGGCGAGGGGAGGAGCCATCGCCGGTGGGCACCGCCCGACCCCGCGGGAGTTCGGGGTCAGGCGCGGGAGATGCACGGAACCAGCCGCGGCGTCCAGACGCCGCCAGGCCGAGGCGCGTGCGAGCACCCGAGCGAGCGCACTTCCTGTGCGTGAGCGAGGGAGCGGAGCGCGCAACGCAGGCATGGTGGATGGATAGACGCCGCCCTTCGAACTAGCCGCCGCGTCCAGACGCCCTCAGGCCAAGGCGGCGCCGAGGCTGGCGAGCGAGCGCACCTGGTAGTGCGTGAGCGAGCCAACGCCGGCATGACGGATGGCTGGACGCCGTGCCTAGGCGGCGCGGTCCACCGCCTCGATGGACCACCGCCGCGCTCGATGCCGGTAGGAGAGGGTCAGCCGGGCGATCGGCGTCTCGACCTCGAAGATCGTCCTGGGGCCGACGACGACGGGGTACGCGGCGGTCTCGTTGCGAACGCTGACGACGCCCGTCACCGGCACGCGCTGGGCATGCCACGTGATCTCGCGGGGCCGGCCGTCAAACCAGTCGGCCCGGACCTGGACCTGCACCGGATCGACTCGGATCATGGCCACGGATGGCTCCTTTCCGGGGGCGGAAGGTGCTGCGCCTGCTCCTGCGGCCGGGCACTGGTCGCCAGAACGGGTGTTCGATATGGTCGGAGCCTAGATCGAACACCTGTTCGATGTCAAGCGGTCCGGCTCCGTGAGCAGGACCGTGAAGGCGCCCCGTGCCAGCTAGCCTGTCACTCGCCCTCGGAGGACTCGAGGACCTCCTCGGGCTCGGGCTGGCCGGCCCGCACGTCGATGTCGACGTCGAGGTCCGGGAGCGGCGCGGGCGACGGCGCCGGCCGCTTCCGACCGGATCGCTCGACGTCGGCCGCATGCTCGCCGCGCCGCTCGGCGGCCGTCCCGAAGTCGCGCTCGAAGGGGGCCGGGAGGCCCGATCGCAGGAGCCTCGCCCGGGTCACCGCGCGCGGCCCGTAGCGCTTTCGGAGCTCGTCGGTCGCCTCGACGACGTGGCGACGGCGCGGGTCGACCTCTTCGAACAGCGCCATCTGCTCGCGTTCGCCGAGATGCGACGCCGTCACCCCGAGCAGCCGGATCTTCTTGCCTCGCATCTCGGGTCGGGCGAGCTCGACCGCGGCCCGCCAGATCGGTTCGGTGAGATCGGTAGGTTCGGGCAGTCCCCGCTGCCTGGTCACGGTGTGGAAGCTCGAGTCGCGGACCTTGACGGTCACCGTTCGGGCCTTGACGCCGGCCGACCGGAGCCGGCCGGAGACACCCTCGGACAGGGCCAGGAGCGTCCGCTCGAGGGCCTCGCGATCGGAGGTGTCCACGTCGAACGTCGTCTCGTGGCCGATCGTCCTGGCCGCATCCGGGTCGTCGACGGGATCGCCGTCCCGCCCGTGGGCCCGATCCACGAGCGTGGCCCCATGCTTGCCGAAGCGCCGGACGAGCGAGGGCCGATCCATGGCCGCGAGGTCGCCGATCGTGGCGATCCCGAAATCCCGCAGTGCCGCCGCGGTCTGCGGGCCGACACCCCACAGGCGCGAGATCGGCAGCGGCGCGAGGAAGCCCGCCTCGTCGCCGGGTGCAACCACCACCAGCCCGTCGGGCTTCCGGAGGTCGGAGCCGATCTTGGCCACGAGCTTCGTGGCGGCGACGCCCACCGAGGCAGTCAGCTGGAGCTCGTCGCGGATCGCGTCCTTGATCAACCGGGCGATGGCTTCACCATCCCCGAAGAGTGCGGCCGAGGCGGTCACGTCGAGGAAGGCCTCATCGATCGAGATCGGCTCGACCAGCGGCGTGAAGCGCCGCAGGATCGCCATGACCTCGCGACTCACACGCTGGTACTGGGCGCCGTTGACCGGCACGAAGATGCAGTCGGGACAGAGCCGCCTCGCTGTCCGGATCGGCATCGCCGAGTGGACGCCGAACTTCCTGGCCTCGTACGAGGCCGCGCTCACGACCCCGCGGTCGCCGGTCCCGCCCATGCCGACGGCGACGGGCTTGCCGCGGAGCTCCGGGTGGTCGCGCTGCTCGACGGCCGCGAAGAAGGCGTCGAGATCGACGTGGAGGATCGTCCTCGGGCCACGGGCGGCGAGCTGCGCGGCGGCGGAGTCCCGGCGAGTGGCTGTCACGGCCGCATCTTCTCGCCGTCGGTCAACAACCGCGGAACCACGGCCCCACCGGGCGGTCGCGGGGCCGGCCGCCGCGGCAGGGGCCGCCGCGGCCGGGGCGAATTAGCCCTTGGGCTCGACCACCACCGTGACCTCGGGCGTCATGCCCGAGAAGACCTTGATCGCTACCTTGTACGTGCCCAGCGACTTGAGCGGGTCGTCGAGCTCGATCTTGTGGCGGTCGACGTCGATGCCCCGCCGCCCGAGCGCATCGGCGATGTCCTTGGCCGTGATCGAGCCGTAAAGCTTGCCGCCGTCGCCGACCTTGACGCCCATGGTGAGGGTGGTCGAGGCGATCCGGGTGGCGGCGATCTCGGCATCGGCCCGCTCGCGGCTCCGCTTCTCCTCGCGTGAGGCGATGTCGTGCTGCCAGGCCCGATAGGCGCCACCCGCGGCCGGTACGGCCAGCTTGTTCGGGATGAGGAAGTTGGTGGCGAAGCCATCGGCCACGATCTTCATCTCGCCCGACTTGCCGAGCTTGGTGACGTCCTGGGTCAGGATGACCTTCACGCGATCGAACCCTCCTTGGCGACAGGCCTGCTGTCCTCGGCGACAGGTCCGCTGTCGCCCGTGATCCAGGTCCTGAGTCTGGGGCCGAGCCCCGATTGCTGCAACGCCTCGCCCGCGCCGGCGATCAGTCCGGGGAGGCGGCGCATCGTGCGTCGGACGGGACCGGGCAGGAAGCGCCGGATCCGGGCGACGTCATCGTCGAAGGCGGCCCGCTCGATGGACAGCTCCTCGAGCTTCTCGTCGAGGACGTCGGGGTCGATGCCGTCGAGGAAGACGTCGAGGACGATGGCCGCGACCACCAGGTCGTCGAGGCCGCCGAGCAGCGGGACGTCATCGGGAATCAGGTCCCGGCCGAGCAGGATATAGCCGAGCCCGGCGCCGAGCATCGCCTTCCGGGAGGCCGGCGTCCGCTCGTCGAGGACCAGGGCCCAGACGAGGCGGGCGTACAGCGGCGCCCGGCTGGCCAGCGGCAGCAGGGCCAGCAGCCCGACCGCGCGCCGAACGCTGCCGCCCGCCGTGTTGCCTCGCGACCGCCGGCCCCGCCGGCCACCGCCGTTGTCAGTTCGACCCTCTCGGCCCATGCCTGGAATTCGCCTCCGAATCCGCCGCCGCGGTGGCGACGCCCGAGCGTCCGTGGTCCGCGGGGAGCGGAGTCTACCAGCCGATCGGATCGAACCAGGCCGCCGGGCGTGGACCGCAACCGGCCACGACGTGCACCGCAGCACCCTTGACATCGAACGTCCGTTCTGTATGATGCTTCCAGTCGCCTCAGGAGGCCCGCGTGACCAGGCACGATGCCGATCGGAAGCTGAAGATCCTCCATCACATCGCCGGCACGCTTCGGGCACGCGGCTATCCGCCCTCGGTCCGCGAGATCGCCCTGGCGGTCGGCCTCAACTCGACATCGGCCGTGCACCACCACCTCCAGGTCCTGGAGAAGGACGGCTACCTGGAGCGTGGCGCGGCCCAGTCGCGGGCCATCCGCCTCACGCCGACCGCGGCGCTTCAGCTGGGCCTCTCGAGCGAGCTCGTCCCGCAGGCGGCCGCCGCCGAGGCCCACGTCGTGCCGATCATCGGCGAGATCGCCGCCGGCGGACCGATCGAGGCCTACCAGGACGCATCGGACACGATGGCCGTGCCGGAGATCCTCGCCCCGAGCGGCGACGCGTACGTCCTCCGCGTTCGAGGCGATTCGATGATCGATGCCCACATCGCCGACGGCGATTTCGTCCTGATCCGGCCCCAGAACACGGCCCGCAACGGCGACATCGTCGTCGCCCAGGTCGAGGAGAACGCGGTCACCCTGAAGACGTTCTTCCGTGAGAAGGACCGGATCCGCCTCCAGCCGGCCAACTCGAACTACCCCCCGCAGTTCTACCCGGACGTGCGGATCCAGGGGAAGCTCATCGGCGTTATTCGGCGTCTTGATTGAGGGCGGCGCCCCACCATCCCTCGGGCGTGCGTTGACCGCTCCGCGGGCTCGCTCACGCACCCCGAGTGCGCTCGCTCACCTGCTCGCAGTCGCCTTCGCCCGAAGGCGTCGGGACGCCGTGTGCTGACTCGTCAACAGGTCGTCCACACCCGGCGACGGGCCTTCCACCGGATCGCGGGCACGGATTCAGAACCTCGTAGATAAGGCCCTAGCGCGAATCGGACAGGCCCCCGAGAGTCAGGAGTCGCGCGGAGTAGCGCACCCAGAACGACGTCGGAGCCATCTGTGATTGATCGCCTGCCGCCCCAGAGCCTCGAGGCCGAGCAGTCCGTGCTCGGCGCGATTCTCATCGATCGCGAGACGATCATCGAGATCGCCGAATTCCTCCGTCCCGAGGACTTCTACCGGCAGGCCAACGGCACCATCTACCGGGCGATGCTCGATCTCTTCGAGCGACGCGAGCCGGTCGACATCGTCACGACGTCGGAGACCCTCGAGCGGAAGGGCGAGCTCGAGGGCGTCGGCGGTCGGAGCTATCTCTCCACGCTCTCCAACCAGACCCCGACGGCCGTCCACGCCGCCCAGTACGCCCGGATCGTGGAGCGCAAGGCCGTCCTCCGAAACCTCATCGGGGCGGCGGGCAAGATCGCCGGGATCGGGTACGAGGATCCAGCCGAGATCCAGGAGGCAATCGACCGCGCCGAGTCGGAGCTGTTCCAGGTTTCGAACCGCCGAATCACGGCCGGCTTCGCCCAGCTCAGGGACCTCCTTCATG
This sequence comes from Candidatus Limnocylindrales bacterium, assembly GCA_036393495.1. Lineage (GTDB taxonomy): Bacteria > Chloroflexota > Limnocylindria > Limnocylindrales > CSP1-4 > UBA5189. The sequence continues at coordinate 4,727 of DASWGY010000247.1, read as the reverse complement.
CCGCCTACGACCGCCTCGACTATCTCCACGCCCACCGCGGCGAGCTGAGCGGCATCACCTCCGGCTTCCCGGACCTCGACGCCCTGACCACCGGCTTCCAGAAGAGTGACCTCATCGTCGTCGCGGCTCGGCCGTCGGTCGGCAAGACGAGCTTCGCCCTCAACGTCGCCGAGTTCGCCGCCGTGCGCGAGCGACGGAGCGTCGGCGTCTTCAGCCTCGAGATGAGCAAGGAGCAGCTCGTTCTACGACTGCTCTCGAGCGTCGCCAACATCGATTCCAAGCGACTCCGGACTGGCTTCCTGGAGGAGCTCGACTTCGCCCGGATCGCGCCGGCGATGAACGACCTCTCGGAGGCCCCCGTCTACATCGACGACACGCCGAACATCACCTCGATGGAGCTCCGGACCAAGGCTCGCCGCCTCCAGGCCGAGGCCGGCCTGGATCTCGTGATCGTCGACTACCTCCAGCTGATGCAGGCGACTACCCAGAGCCGCGATGCCAACCGGGTCCAGGAGGTCAGCGAGATCTCGCGCGGCCTCAAGGCCCTCGCGCGTGAGCTCTCCGTCCCGGTCATTGCCCTGTCGCAGCTGTCACGCCAGCCGGAGATGCGCGAGTCGAAGGAGCCCCGTCTGTCGGACCTCCGCGAGTCGGGCGCCATCGAGCAGGACGCCGACCTCGTCATCTTCCTGTGGCGCGAGAAGGACAAGCCCGGCGAGGACCAGGACACCGACGGCGAGGTCGTCAACGTCAAGCTCGCCAAGCACCGGAACGGGCCCACCGGCGACATCCAGCTGTGGTTCAAGAAGAGCCAGACGCGATTCCAGAGCTACGCCGGCCAGCGCTACGCCGAGGCCTGATCGAGGGTCAGCCCGCGCCGGCGGGGGACGTCGGAGGCGAGATCAGCCCGGCCCGGACCTTGTCGAAGCACGTGCTGCAATACACCGGGCGGTCTGACCGCGGGGCGAACGGCACCATCGCCTGATTGCCGCAGGCCCCGCAGACGGCCGCGTGATATTCCCGTGGGCCGCCGCCGGCCCGGGCCTGCTTCGCCGCCGCCCGACAGTCGAGGCACCGCTGTGGTTCGTTCGTGAGTCCCTTCTCCGCGAAGAAGCGCTGCTCTCCGGCCGAGAAGATGAATGCCTCGCCGCAATCGCGGCAGGTCAGCGTGCGGTCTTCGTACACCCTGGCCCTACCCTCCGTCTCGGTCGCGCCCCGAGATCGGGACCGCGCGCAGACGAAGAGCGGCCGGGCGGTGGGACGCCCGCCGGCGGGAGCTGCTCGCGCGCGCTCGGTCCCGCCCGGGCGTCATGCCCGGGAAAGATCCTGCCTGCGAGGATACCCGCCCGATCAAGGCACGGTGCGCGATTCCCGCAACGTCCAGCACCATCAAACGGCGATCTTCGAATCGGGCTCGGACAGGGTGAGACGGGCGGGGACGGGCCGGACCGGGACGGGCAAAGGAACTCGCGCCGGCGGACCCGCGTCGAGTGGCCCATGAAGCCGTCCGCCCTCGCCGCTGCCGTGCGCTCCGGGATCCGCCCGGGCGGACGCATCGGTGGGGCCGTCCTCGCCGTCCTCATGGGGGCGGCCCTCGTGGCTTGTGCGACCACCGCTCCCCCAAGCCCATCGTCTGGGCCCGACGGCTCACCGGGCACCAGCCCCAGCCCGGGCCCCACCAGCACGCCGGTGATCGGCGACATCGAATATCCGAGGGGCGCGACGGACGTCGTCGTCCGATTCGAGGAGGGCGGTGGCTTCGTGCCGGTGGGGTTCTTCGCCACCGAGGCACCGATCTTCACCCTCTACGGCGATGGCACGGTGATCTTCAGGGACGGCTCCGCGGCGCCACCGGCAGTCGGAGATGGGATCATCCGGGCGGCACCCTTTCAGACGGCGAGCCTGAGCGAGGACGAGGTCCAGGCGCTGCTCCACTTCGCCGTCGCCGACGGCGGGCTGGGCGTCGCCCGGGCCCAGTACTCCGGGCCAGGCGCTGACCTCCCGACCGCGACATTCACGATCAACGCCGGTCGCCAGTCGAAGACAGTGAGCGTCATGGCGCTCGGCATGGAGCGCGAGCCCGGACCCGACACCCTCGTCCTCCAGGCGCTTGCCCGGCTCGGCGACAGGCTCCGGTCCTTCGGCCCCGAGGTCGAGGGCGAGATCACGTGGACACCCGACCGCTGGCGGGGCGTCCTCACGCGCGATGCCTTCAATCCGGCGCGTGGCTGGCCGTGGCCGGATATCGACCCGGGCGAGTTCGTCCAGCACCCGGAGCCGAGCGCGTCGCAGTTCCCGGTCCGTACGATGACTCCGGCGGAGGTCATGGCGCTCGGGCTGGACGAGATCGAAGGTGGATTCAGCGGCCTCAGCCTCGTCGGACCCGACGGCGAGCTCTACACCTTCGCCCTTCGACCGCTCTTCCCGGACGAGGCGTACTGACCGTGCCGGAGGGCCACCCGCCCACTCCGCCGTAGACTGACGCGACCGTCACTGAGCTGCCGCTCGAGGAGGATCGCGTGGGCGTCATCATCATTCGGGAGATGGTCGGGACAAGCCCGAGCTCGTGGAGCGACGCGGCGCGCCAGGCCGTCGCGACGGCGTCGCGGACCGTCCGCAACATCAAGACCGTGGACGTCGTGAAATCGTCGGCCAGGGTCGAGGACGGCGAGATCGTCGAGTACCACGTCGAGGTAAAGATCGGCTTCGAATACGAGGGCTGACGACCGAATCCTCCGACCTCGAAGGAGGGTGGGACAGGGTCAAGCGCGGGGCCGCCCTGGCCGTCGCGCTGCCTTGTATCCGGGGCCGCGAAGGTCGCAGCTAATCGCGGGGTGAGCGTCGCCCGCCACCATGCGAGGATGCCCAGCTCACGACCGGCCGCGGTCGCGCGTCAGACCACCCCATCACAGGCGTCCCCGAGCGGCGCTCCCGGTCGCGTTGACACCACCCGCGGGACGTCCGTATCGTTCGCGCGGCCCGAGCCGTCGCAGCGTGTGTCGGATCCATCGCTGCCCGCCCAGCCAGGCGAGCGCGCCGGGGTCCCGGTCGGACCGGGCCGACCGGCGATCGTCGCGCCCCACACGGGTTCCGGAGGCACGCTCGGCGCGATGTCCGAGTACCCCGTTCAGATCGGCAAGGTCCAGGCGCCGCCGCTGCGCGACGAGACGCTCGAGCGAACGCGCCTATTGGACTGGCTCCACGTCAAGATCCATCGACGGGCGGTGCTCGTCCTGGCCGAGGCCGGCTACGGCAAGACGACGCTCCTCGCCGACTTCAGCCGGCGGAGCCGGGTTCGAGCGCTGTGGTATCGGCTCGATCGCGGCGACCGGGACTGGGTCGGCTTCCTGTCCTACCTCGTCGCATCGGTCCGGATCCACCTGCCGGACTTCGCGCCGGTCACGCTGTCGATGCTGCGGGAGACTGGTGGGACGCTCCCGCCGCGCGATACTGTTCTCGATACCTTCATACGCGAGCTCGGGGACCTGCCGCCCGATCCAACCGCACTGGTGCTCGACGACGTCCATGCGGTCGATGATTCGGCCGACGTCCGCACGATCCTCCACGAGCTCGTGGCCCGGGCACCGGAGCGCCTGACTTTCGTCCTCATCAGTCGCAAGATCCCGCCGATCCCGCTCGCGCGGCTCCGCGCCCTCGGCGAGGTTGCCGAATTGCGGACTCCCGAGCTCCGCTTCGACGCATCGGAGACGGAGCAGCTCTTCCGGGAGACGTACTCCCTCGCGCTCGAGCCGTCGGTCGTCGCCGAGCTGTCGCGCCGGACGGAGGGCTGGGCGGCCTCGCTGCAGCTCGTCCGAACCGCCATACGGGACCGCTCGGCGAGCGAGATCCGCGCCTTCGTGAACTCGCTCAACGGCGCCGAGGGCGATCTCTACGACTACCTGGCCGAGGAGGTCGTCGGTGAGCTCTCGCCCGAGCTGCAGCAGTTCCTCATGCGGACCTCTCTTCTCGATGTCGTCGAGCCAGTCCTCGCGGCCGTCGCTGCGGAGACGTCAGCTGATGCCACGAGGTCGGCGATCGCAGATGGCGAGCTCATCGGCCTCTTCAGTCGAATCGGCCCCCAGGCCCGCGATCGCGTCCGGGCCCATCCCCTCGTCCGTGACTTCCTCTCAGCTCGCCTGGTCCGATCGAGTGGGACGGATACGGTGGTCGCGATCCATCGCGCGGTCGCCGTGGCGGCTGAAGAGATCGACTGGCGCATCGCCGGTCACCACTACGTCGCCGCTGGATCGCTCGACGACGCGCGCCGGGTCCTCGGGACTGCGATCGAAACGATTCTCGCGACCGGCGCCTACGCAGCCGCCGAGCAGCTGGCGAGCTCTCTCCCCGCGAGCGAGGCGCCCGACGCGAATGTCCTCGTGGTGCTGTCAAGGGTGGCGCAGCAGCGCGGCCAAGCTGACCATGCGCTTGAACTCGCCGAGAATGCATTCTCCGTGGATCCTTCAAAGCCCGCCGTGGTCCTGAATCTAGTGACAGCCCGCATGCATGCAGGCGACATACCCGGCGCGCTGGAAGTCGTCCATGTGCTTGAGGCTAATCCGGGCAAGAGCAGCGTTGCGATGATCGCCAAGGCGTTTCGGCTCTTGATCGACTCGTCGGCTGCGGGCGACTTGAATGCAGCATCAGATGCACTGGAAGTGCTGATCGGATCCCTGCGAAAGCAGTCAGAGTCCCATTTCCTAGGCGTCACGCTGACGGACCTGGCGTACGTC
>DASWGY010000246.1:0-8806 GCA_036393495.1 Candidatus Limnocylindrales bacterium | reverse complement strand
CGTGGGCCACGGTCGTCGATGCGGGTTCCCAATACGACCCGTTGGCGCGGGCCCTCGAGGCGGGCGGCATCCCGACGTTCCGAACCGCCGACGCGGCCCTGCGCGCGCTGTCGGCCGTCGTCGAGCGGCGCCGGGCGGGGCCGAGCGGCAACTGAACGGTCGACGCCGTCCGACGGCGTCGGATCCGGGGCCGGCTCGAAGCTGATCAGCCCGTCGACGGGGCTCTGATGAACGGCGGCAGCCGAGGGCGCCGGCACCGGCGGGCCTGCGACTTGCCGTGACGGTGCCACCGTCACATTGAGCCCTTTGGCGGCCTTAGGCCCGCCGGTCACCCCTTGCGGTGGGCCCGTATCGAGGTTCGCGGCGCTTCTTGACGGTGGGAGCGTCACGATGCACGCCAAGGTGCCAGAGCGACGACGCTGTCGGTGCCGCTACCCCGGATGTGACGCTGGCAGCGTCACGGGCTGGGCGCTGGGAGGGCGTGGCACCAGGCGCCGCTTCGGTCCGCGAGGGCGAGGGATGGTCAGCCGAGCTTGAGGTTGGGTAGGACCTCGCGGCCGAAGAGGTCGATCCACTCGGCCTGATCGCGGCCCACGTGGTGGAGGTGGATCTCGTCGAACCCGAGGTCGAGGTAATGCTGGATGTTGGCCGTGTGCTTCTCGAGGTCGGAGGAGATGAGCATCCGATTCGTGAAGTTTTCAGGCCGGACGAGCCTGGCCATCGCCGCGAAGTCCTCGGGGTTGCGGATGTCCTGCTTCGGAAAGGCCATCCCGCCGTTGGGCCACTCGCGGACGGCGATCTCGGCCGCCTCCTCGTCGGTCTTCGCCCAGCTGAGGTGGAGCTGCAGGATCTTGGGGTGCTTCGTCGGGTCTTTGCCGGCCTCCCGGGCGCCGGTCTCGAAGTTCGACCACAGGTCCTGGAGCTTGGCGTCGGCGGCCCCGACGGTGATCATCCCGTCGGCCAGGCGGCCGGTCTTCTTCGCGTTCAGCGGTCCGGCCGTCGCGACGTAGATGGGCACGGGCTCCTTGGGCAGCGTGTAGAGCCGGGCACTCTCCATCGTGAGGTGCGTGCCGCGATGCCGGACGACCTCCCCGCTGAAGAGCTTGGTGATGAGCTCGATGGCCTCGAACATCATCGCCGAGCGGATGCCGATCTCCGGCCACTTCTGGCCCGTGATGTGCTCGTTGAGGGCCTCGCCGGCGCCGAGACCGAGCCAGAAGCGGCCCGGGAACATGGCCCCGAGGGTCGCCGCAGCCTGGGCCACGACGGCCGGGTGGTAGCGGAATGTGGGGCACGTAACGCCCGTCCCGAACGGCAGCGAGGTCCGGGTCCCGAGCGCCCCCATGAACGACCAGGCGAAGGCGCTCTGACCCTGTTGGGGGGTCCAGGGGTGGAAGTGCTCGCTGACCATGAAGCCGGCGCTGAATCCGGCGTCCTCGGCCCGGGCGCACCAGTCGAGAAGATCCGTCGGGTGGAACTGCTCGAGCATCGCCGAGTAGCCGATCTTCGCCATGGCGCCAATGGTACGGGGTTGCCGGCGATCCGCCGCCCCGCGATCCGCCGCCGCGCCCAACGCGGCCGCTCCGCCAGCTCCGCCCGCTCCGCCAGCTCCGCCAGCTGCGAGCGGAAGGTGCGACGATGGGCCCGACCATGGACGTCGAGCTGTTCACGACCGAGGGCCTGGGCGACGCTTCCTACCTCGTCGCCAGCGACGGCGAGGCCGTCCTCGTCGACCCGCAACGGGACGCCTGGCGGTTCCTGGACGCCGCCGGGAAGCGCGGCCTCCGGGTGACGCGGGTCCTCGAGACCCACGTTCACAACGACTACCTGTCGGGCGCGCTCGAGATCCGATCGGCGACGGGCGCCGAGATCGTCGCTCCGGCCCGCGGCCTCTACCAGTTCCCCCACCTCGGTGCCGACGAGGGCACGATCGTCGAAGTCGGCGGGCTTCGCCTGACCGCCTGGGCGACGCCCGGACACACACCGGAGCACCTGTCGTGGGTCGTCACGGCGGCGGACGCGCCAGGGGAGTCCCCGCCCGAGGGCATCTTCAGCGGCGGCTCGCTCCTCGTCGGGACGGCCGGTCGAACAGATCTCCTCGGCGAGGCGCGGGTCGATGAGCTGAGCACCCTCCAGCGGGCGACGCTTCGCCGCCTCGCGCGGCTCCCGGCCGGCACTCGGGTCTTCCCGACCCACGGTGCCGGCAGCTTCTGCAGCGTCGGCCCGGCCGCGCCGTCCCGGACGACGACCATCGGCCAGGAGCTGACCGGGAACCCGGTCCTCGGAGCCATCGAGGGCACCGGGTTCCGGGATGCGCTCCTCGACGGGCTCGGTCGGTTCCCCGCCTACTACGCCCAGATGGCCCCGCTCAACCGGGCCGGGCCGCGGGTCCTCGGGGGCCTGCCGCCGACGGCGATGCTCGATCCCGCGAGGTTCGCTGCCGCGAGGTTCGCTGCCGCGGTCGCAGCGGCCGCCGCCGCGGGTGATGCTGACGCCTCTCCCCCCGGTGCCGGCGCCACGATCGTCGACGGCCGGCGGAGGGCGGCGTTCGCGGCGGCGCACATCCCGGGATCTCTGAACATCGAGCTCGACGAGTCGTTCGCCGCCTATGTCGGCTGGCTGCTGCCGTTCGACGCGCCTGTCGCGCTGGTCATGCCGGCGCCGGTGGGGGGTGCGGTCGAGGAGGCCGTCACGCAGCTGATGCGGATCGGATTCGAGCACGTCGTCGGGGCGCTCGAGGGTGGCATCGATGCCTGGCAGGCGGACGGCCGTCCGATCGCGAGCTATCCGACGGCGACGATGGACGACGTGTATGCCGAGGCGGCCTCAGGCTCGATGCCGCCGCTCCTCGACGTCCGCCAGCCCATCGAGTGGCGCGATGATGGCGTCATCCCCGGCGCCCAGACGATCTTCGTCGCGGACCTCCCCGCGCGACTCGGCGAGGTGCCACAGGACCGTCCGATCACCGTCGCCTGCAAGGCCGGCAGCCGGGCCGCGATCGCGGCCAGCCTCCTGGACGCCGCCGGCGTCGACGTCCGGCTCATTGCCGAGGGCGGCCAGGTCGGTTGGCCGGAACGCTTCGCCCGTATCGCCTCCGACAGGGCCTGACCCGAAGGCTCGACCGACTCGACGCAACCGCCTTCTGCAAGGCCTTTGATGCCGGGGGCATCACGGCTCATCGAAGCCGACCCGCCCGTCGCGCGACGGCGCGGGTCGGCGAGGAAACGGGGCTACCGGGCTACCGGGCGGTACGGCCGCCGGGTTCATGAAGACCTGGGCCCGCAGGGGTCAATCCATGCTGGCGCGGACGACCACGTCGTCGTCCTCGAGGATGATCCCGTAGCGGCCGGCCGCCCGGATGATCCTGTGGGCGGCCGCCTTCCGCGCCGACTGGTCCTCGAAGTCCGTCTGGCTGAAGCGAGCGATCGCGTTCCGCACGTGCTCCTCGTCGTGGATCGGGAGCTTCCGCTCGCCGGCTGAATCCATGTATGCAAAGTCGTCGTTGTCGAGGCGGTCTCGTCGCTCTTCGGTGAGCTGCGGCATGGCGTGCACCTCCGCCGACCATCGTGGGCCAGCCGGGGTGGCATCCGCGCCGTACGGACCAGGGATCGCGTTGCGGGCGCGTTGTCGGACGCCGACGCGGTGCATCAGGGCCGCCCGGCACCACGCGGATGCGGTAGCGTGGCGCGCCATGGACGACCTGCGGCCGCGGACCACGGCTTGAGCGAGGATCGGCCCGACTCGGGCAGGCGGGCAGGCCTCCGGGCGCTCGCGGCCCGCTTCATCGACGGGCCGGCCTATCCGGCCTCGGACGCCGATCGGCGGACCATCCGGATCATGGGCCTCGAGCTGCCGCTCCGAGCGACGACGGCGCTCGTCGTCGTGATGGTCGTCCTCCTCTTCGATTTCACCCGAACGGCGATCCCGCGCGAGGTCCAGGACATCGGCCGGGCGGCGCCGGCGCTCCGCTACCAGGCGCTGGAACGGACGATCCTGTTCGGCCTCGTGCCGGCCCTCGTGATCGTGCTGGCCTTCCGGGCCCGCCTGGCCGACTACGGCCTGGGGATCGGTGACTGGCGCTGGGGCGCAGGCCTTGCCGTCATCGGCTGCGCCGTGATGACGCCGATCGTCATCGGCCTCGGCTCGAGCGCCGAGTTCCGCCTCTACTACGGGATCTCGAGTGCGCCCGTCGAGTACCTCATCGTCACCCACCTGCTCGACCTCATCCCGGCGGAGTTCCTGATGCGCGGCTTCCTGATGTTCACCCTCATCAGGGCGATCGGCCCGGTCGGTCTCATCGTCGCCCTCCTGCCGTTCGTCTTTGCCCATCTCGGCAAGCCCGAGATCGAGCTGTTCTCGACGATCGTCGGGGGCAGCGTCTTCGGCTGGCTGAACTGGCGGACCCGTTCGATCTGGTGGAGCGCGCTGGGCCACGTCTACATCCTGACGCTCGTCACCGCGGTGGCCGGAACCCTGGGCTGAGGCCGCTCGACCCTCGATCGGGGGCCTCCCGGCCGTGGGCACGGCATCGCGGCCCCGGGTATTCTTCACCCGGCCCCGAACCTGGCAGCGCGGCGTCGCGGAGGGCAGCGCCGAGCCGGCCGGCGGCGGCCGCCAACGCAAGACCTCGCGATGCCCCGTTCCAGCAGGTGGTGCCCATGAAGATCGGAGTGGCCAGGGAGACCGCGCCCGGAGAACGGCGAGTGGCCCTGGTACCCGAGGCGCTCGGCAAGCTGACAGCGGCCGAGCTGGAGATCCTCGTCGAGAGCGGTGCCGGCGTCGGCGCGCTCATCCCCGACTCGGCCTACGCGGATGCCGGGGCGCGCGTCGTCTCGACCGACGACCTGTACGGAGAGGCGGACGTCATCCTCCGTGTCCAGAAGCCAAACGCCGCGGAGGCGGTCCGGCTCCGGTCCGGACAGGCCGTGATCGGCCTCCTCCAGCCGCTCCTCGACCCGAAGCTGATGGAGGCCCTGGCGGCGGCCGGGGTCACGGCGATCAGCATGGACGCCATCCCCCGGACGCTCAGCCGGGCCCAGACGATGGATGCCCTCTCGTCACAGGCAAACGTCGGCGGCTACAAGGCCGTCGTCATGGCCGCCAACGCCTTCGGGCGGTACTTCCCGCTCCTGACGACGGCCGCCGGAACAGCCAAGCCGGCCAACGTCCTCATCCTCGGCATCGGCGTCGCGGGGCTCCAGGCGATCGGGACGGCCCGCCGGCTGGGCGGGGTGGTCAAGGCCTACGACGTCCGGCCCGAGACACGCGAGCAGGCGGAATCACTTGGCGCCGGCTTCGTGACCCTGAAGACCCAGATCGATGCCACCGGTGCGGGCGGCTACGCCCGCGAGCTGACGGCGGAGGAGCGCGAAGCCCAGCAGGCCGAGCTCAATGAGGTCATCGGTGGGATGGATGTCGTCATCACGACGGCCCAGGTACCGGGCCGCAAGCCGCCGGTGCTCGTCACGGCCGCGGCGGTCGCGAAGATGAAGCCCGGCTCGGTCATCGTCGACATGGCCGCCTCCGCCCTCGGCGGCAACTGCGAGCTGTCGAAGGCCGGCGAGGACGTCGTCACCAACAACCTCGTCACGATCCTGGCCCCGGAGAACCTGCCCGCGACGATGCCCATCGGCGCATCGGCCTTCTACGCTCGCAACGTCTCGGCCCTGCTCCTGCAGCTCGTCAAGGACGGCGCGCTTGACCTCGATCCGGCCGACGAGATCGCCGGGCCGGTCACGATCACCCTCGGCGGCGAGGTCCGATCTGAAGCCGTGAAGAAGCTGCTCCGCCCGGCCGGGGATGCCACGGGCTCCGGAGGTGCCGCATGAACGCCGAGCTCCTGACCGCCCTGACGACCTTCGTCCTGGCGATCCTCGTCGGCTTCGCCGTCATCTCGAAGGTCCCGGCCACCCTCCACACCCCATTGATGTCGGGGGCCAACTCGATTCACGGGATCGTCGTCGTCGGGGCGATGTTCATCGCGATCGAGGCCGACGAGCCCGTCGCCTACGTCCTGTCGTTCGTCGCCGTTGCCTTCGGCACGATGAACGTCGTCGGTGGCTATGTCGTCACCGACCGGATGCTCCAGATGTTCCGACGGAAGCCGGTCGCGCCAGCGGCCCCGGCGGCCGAGAAGGCCGAGGGCTGAGGGATGGAGCTGTCGGTCCTCGAAACCCTCGTTCGCGTCGCCTGGCTGGTGGGCGCGGTGGCCTTCGTCATCGGCCTCATCCGGATGAACTCGCCGGCCACGGCCCGCAACGGCAACCTCCTGTCAGCGGGCGGCATGGCCCTGGCGATCAGCGCCACCGCCGTCTTCCTCGCCGGTGAGCGCGGCGACGGCGAGCTGAACGTCACGGGCTGGGTCATCATCCTGGTCGGCCTGGCCCTCGGCGGCGGGCTCGGCCTGTACACCGCCCGGACCGTGAAGATGACGGCAATGCCGCAGCTGGTGTCCCTCTTCAACGCCGTCGGCGGCGGCGCGGCAGCGCTCATCGCGATCGACGACTACCTCGGGCTCTCGGCCCCACCGACGCTCCAGGTCAACGTCGCGACCGTGCTCGATATCCTCATCGGCTCGATCACCTTCACCGGCTCGCTCATCGCGTCGGGCAAGCTCATGGGCCTGTCGTTCACGCCGTCCCGGCCCGTCCAGATCCCGGGCGGCCGGCTGGTCACGATCGGGCTCGCGCTCGTCGTCGCCGCCGGCGCGATCTACCTGTGGGTCCCGAACCTCAGCGTCCCGATGATGCTCGTGATCCTGGCCGCGGCGCTCGTCTTCGGGGTGGCGATGACCCTGCCGATCGGCGGCGCGGACATGCCGGTGGTCATCAGCCTCCTGAACAGCTTCACCGGCACGGCCGTGGCGATGGCCGGGTTCGTCCTCGACAACCCGGTCCTGATCATCGCCGGGGCCCTCGTCGGCGCCGCCGGCGCCATCCTGACCAAGCTCATGGCCGACGCCATGAACCGCTCGGTCCTGAACATCATGCTCGGCGGCTTCGGCGGCGGCGAGGGCACCGCCGGGGCGGTCGCCGGTGGCGGCCACTCGGTCCGCGAGCTGGGTATGGACGACGCGGCGATTCAGCTCGCCTATGCCTCGTCCGTCATCGTCGTCCCCGGCTACGGCCTCGCGGTGGCCCAGGCCCAGCACGCCCTCCGCGAGCTGGCCGAGCTCCTGGAGGACCGCGGCGTCGACGTCAAGTACGCGATCCATCCGGTCGCCGGCCGGATGCCCGGCCACATGAACGTCCTCCTGGCCGAGGCCAACGTGCCCTACCCCCAGCTCAAGGAGATGGAGGAGATCAACCCCGAGTTCGACCGGGCGGACGTCGCCCTCGTCGTCGGGGCCAACGACGTCACCAACCCGGCCGCCCGGAAGCCCGGGTCGCCGGTCTCGGGGATGCCGATCCTCGACGTCGACCGCGCCAGGGCGATCATCGTCATCAAGCGGTCCATGGGCCGCGGCTACGCCGGCATCGACAACGAGCTTTACGGCAACCCCAAGACGGGGATGCTCTTCGCCGACGCGAAGGCCGGCCTGGCCGAGCTGGTCAGCGCGGTCAAGGCGCTCTGACGTGGCCGACGAGACCGCTCGACCGGCCGCCTCGGGCGCGAAGGCAGAGGCGACGACCGTCTCGACGACGTCGACCGAAACGAAGCCCGCCGATCCGACCGACGATCTCGTCGAACGGAAGCACAGCCTGACGATCGGCCGCAGGAAGCTCGCCTACACGACCTCGACCGGCCGGATCGTCCTCCGCGAGGAGGTCGTCGAGGACGGCAAGGCCGCCGGCTTCAAGCCGAAGGCCACGGTCTTCGTGACCGCCTACACCCTCGACGGCGCCCCGAGCCGGACGCGACCCGTGACGTTCGCCTTCAACGGCGGCCCGGGCTCCTCGAGCGTCTGGCTCCATCTCGGTCTCCTCGGGCCGAAGCGGGTGGTGTCGGGCGACGTCGATGACCGCGTCCCGCCGCCGTACGACCTCGTCGACAACCTCGAGACGCTGCTGCAGCACACGGACCTCGTCTTCATCGACCCGGTTGCGACGGGCTTCTCGCGCGCGGTCGACGGCGTCAAGCCGGCCGACTACCACGGCTTCACCCGGGATCTCGAGTCGGTCGGCGAGGTCATTCGCCTGTGGACGTCGCGCAGCGGCCGCTGGCTGTCGCCGAAGTTCCTGGCCGGCGAGTCATACGGGACGCTCAGGGCCGCCGGGCTGGCCGCCTACCTGCAGAGCCGCCACGGGATGTACCTGAACGGGATCGCCCTCGTCTCGTCCGTCCTCGACATCGGGACGATCCACTTCACCGAGGGCAACGAGGTCCCATACGCCCTCTACCTGCCGACCTACGCCGCCGTCGCTCACTACCACGGCAAGCACCCGCGGCGAGCGCTTCGGGACGTCGTCGCCGAAGCCGAGGCCTATGCGGCCGGCGACTATCCGAGGGTCCTCGCCCGGGGAAACCGGCTGTCGGCTGCGGAGCGACGGGCCGCGGTCGCCAAGCTCGCCCGCCTCACCGGTCTTCGTCGCGAGTACGTGGACCGGGTCAACCTCCGGATCGAGCACGTTCGCTTCTTCACCGAGCTGCTTCGCGATCAGGGCCTCGCCGTGGGCCGGCTGGATGCGCGCTTCACGGCGTCCGAGCCGGACGGCGGCCGGGAGCAGTTCTCGGCGGATCCCTCCTACTCGCACATCCTCGGCCCCTATACCGCCGCCTTCAACCAATACGTCCGCGAGGACCTGGGCTACGAGAATGACCTGCCCTACGAGATCCTCTCGGGTCCCGTCCACGAGGCCTGGTCGTA
>DASWGY010000245.1:0-2305 GCA_036393495.1 Candidatus Limnocylindrales bacterium | reverse complement strand
GCCTAAGCGGCGAGGGCGAGAGTCGACTGCTTGTTGGCAGGTACTTCGATTTGCCGCCTGTTTAACGAGGCCTGACGGCACCTCGGCTCGCGTTCACGGTCTTCCGGACCCTGTCGAAACCACGCATCCCCACAGGATCGGCACGCAGCTTGCGTCCCGGACCAGTCTAATCGAGGTCGCCCGATCGGCCAATGCGAGCGAGTACGATCTGCAGGTCGATCCAGCGCGGGAGGCCTTCCATGGACGAGCAGGCTTCGACCCCGACCGGCGGACGTCCCCGCTGCCCGATCTGCGGTCATGACGAGTACCGGCGCGAGGCCGGCAAGCTCGATTCGGAGTGGGGCATCACGGCCCATCGGGTGGACATGCTGGTCTGCCTGACCTGCGGCTACGTGCTCCTCTTCTACCAGGGCAACACGATCTTCGACTTCGACTGACCGATGCGCCTGACCCGTTGGGAGGAGGACCGGCTCCTCGTCTTCTCCGCGGCCGAGCTCGCTCGACGGCACCGTGAGCTGGGGCTGCTCCTGAACGCCCCGGAGGCCATCGCGCTCATCACCGACGCCATGTTCGAGGCCGCACGGGCCGGGGCGAGCTTCGCCGAGGTCGAGGCCGCCGGTCGCAATGCGGTCGGGTCCGGCGACGTCCTGCCCGGGGTCGCCTCGCTCGTCGACGAGGTCCGTGTGGAGGTCCTCCTCGGGGACGGCACCCGCCTCATCATGCTCCTCGATCCGCTCGACGCGGCCGGGTCCGAGCCCGACGGGCCCGGCTCCGTGACCCTCGCCGCGACCGAGCTCGCCGATCCGACGGCCGGCCTCGAGCGCCGCCGGCTCGAGGTCCGGAGCACGTCGCGGCGGGTCATCCGGGTCTCCTCGCACTTCCCGTTCCATCGTGCCAACGCCAGGCTGGAATTCGACCGCGAGGCCGCCGTCGGGTTCCGGCTGGACCTGCCGGCAGGTGGCTCCGAGCGCTGGGGGCCGGGAGAGACCAGGACCGTCACCCTCGTCCGCTTTGCCGCCGGTCCGGGCGGCGGGTCGGAATCGTGACCCGGCTGACGCGGGCCGAACGGCTGGCCCGGTTCGGGCCGACCACGGGCGACCTCGTTCGCCTCGCCGACACGTCGCTCCGGGTCCGGGTCGGCGAGGATCGCCAGGCACCCGGCGACGAGCCGATCTGGGGCTACGCCAAGGATCTCCGGGTCGGGATGGCCCAGTCGGAGGTCGCCGGGCCCTCGGAGCTCGACGCGATCGTCGTGGGCGCCCTCGTCATCGACCCGGTCGTCGGGATCGTGAAGGCGGACATCGGCATCAAGGACGGCCGGATCGTCGGCATCGGACGGGCCGGCAACCCGGGCATCTCCGAGGGTATCGACCTCCCGATCGGGCCACATACCGCGCCAATCACCGCCTACGGCCTGATCGCCACGCCCGGGGCCATCGATTCCCACGTCCACACGATCAGCCCGAACCTCCTCCCGGCCGCCCTCTCGGCGGGCGTGACGACGCTGGTGACGGCCGGCTTCAACGAGCCGCCGGCGGCGATGGCCGTCGTGCTTCGAGGCCTCGAGGGCTGGCCCCTGAACATCGGCATTCAGGCCAACGCCCGGGCGGCCGATGACGCGGCCCTCGAGCCGCTGCTCGAGGCCGGAGCGGTCGGTTTCAAGATCCACGAGGACTACGGGGCATCGCCCGAGCTCATCGACCACACGCTCGGCTTTGCCGAGGGCCGCGACGTCTCGGTGAGCCTCCACACCGACGGCCTCCACGAGACGGCCGAGCTCGAGGACACGGTGGCAGCGATCGCCGGCCGGACGGTCCATGCCTACCACGTCGAAGGTTCCGGCGGTGGGCACGTGCCCGACGTCATCGGCCTGGTCCGCGAGGCGAACGTCATCTGCTCCTCGACGACGCCGACGATCCCCTGGGGCATCTCCGCGGCCGACGAGACCCTGGCCATGACGATGCTCAACCACGGCACGAGCTGGGCCGTGCCCGAGGACGTGGCCCTGGTCCTGGAGCGGCTCCACCCGGCGACGATGGCCGCCGAGGGCCCGCTCCACGAGCTCGGCGCGATCGCGATCGTGAACTCCGATTCGCAGGGCATGGGCCGGATCATGGAGACGGTCCGGCGGACGTTCCAGCTGGCCGACGCGATGAAGGCCTGGCGGGCCAGCGAGGCCGGTGCCGCGGTGCTGGCGGCCGCGGGGGTTGGTGACGCCGCGGGAGCCGTGGGAGCCGTGGGAGCCGCGGGAGCCGTGGGAGCCGCGCAGGGCGTGGCCGGAGACGCGCCGGCGGCCGAGCTCGAC
>DASWGY010000244.1:0-5143 GCA_036393495.1 Candidatus Limnocylindrales bacterium | reverse complement strand
TTGTTCGTGAAGATCACCCGGACTCGGTCGCCCTCGGTGACCCTGATCGTCGGCCCCGGCGTCTGCTTGTTGTAGCCGAGGGCCGCGACGGGCGGCTTCATCTCGTCGATCTGCTGGTCGAGCTCGTCGACGGTGAGGCGGAAGACCTTGACGCCGGCGTCGAGCTCGGGGGTCAGGGGCTGGAGGGCGTCGTTGAGGACCAGTTGCGGCACCTGGGCGAAGGCCGGCTTGAGGCCGAGCTCGGGATAGTCCTCGTCGACGGCCAGCATGTCGGAGATCTTGGCGAACGCGGCATCGCCGAAGATGCCCTGGAAGGCCGGCGCCAGGTTCCCGACGTAGCGCCGGATGACGTGGCGGGCGGCGATGTCGTGGGAGCTCCAGCCCGGTGGGATCCCCGACGCGGCGGGCGTCGCCGAGGCGACGGCCGACGCGGATGGTCCTGGCGTGGCCGGAATCGGCGTGGGCGAACCGCCGGGAGTCGCGGGGGTCGCTACCGGGCCGTACGTCCAGCCCGGCGTTGGGGTCGCCGGCGCGCAGGCGGCGAGCGTTGCGGCCATGAGGCCGCCGCCGGTCAGGGCCGCGCCGCGCAGGAACCCGCGCCGGGTCAGCTCCGGCGTCGCGATCGGCAGGGCCGGGGTGGGATCTGGCGCGACGGGCCCGGGCTCGACGGGCTCAGGGTTGACCGGGTCGGGTGCCCGGCCGGGAACGGTGTCCGAGACCGCTTCCATGGGATCGAAGACCTCCGAGAGACGTGACGGGACGCTGGCTCCAGCAGCCACATTCCCCGGAGGGACGATACCGGCGCGGGGCCGTCCCGGCCGAGGGACCAATCGCCCCAAGGTTGGGGCCGTTCAGCCCGTGGCGCCTCGTTGCGTGGCCCGCCCTGGGCCGGGTTATGACCAGAATCGGGCGGTCGGCGATCGCCTCTCTCTGGCGTATGACCCTCGGCGTCATACGGCTGGGAGCCGAACGCCACGACGCCGGGCGGAACATGACGCCGATAGTCATGCTGCGGACGAAGGCAGTCCTCACGGGTCGATTTCTGGTCATATTGGGCGCGCTCGGGCGGCGGGGCGGGGCCTGCCGTGCGCGACCGGCGCGGCCTACCCGAGCTTGGCTCGCCTCAGGAGCTCGGCGGCAGCGCGCTCAGCGCGATGCCCGCCGGAGGACCTCGCCCGCCACGATCTCGCGGTGAACCTGGTTGGTGCCCTCGTAGATCTGGGCCCCCTTGGCGTCGCGCATCAGGCGCTCGATCCCGGTCTCGCGCGAGTAGCCGCTGCCGCCGAACAGCTGGACCGCGTCCGTCGCGACCTTCATCGCGGCGTCGCTGGCAGTCCATTTGGCCAGCGAGGACAGCTCCCCGATGGGCTCGCCGCGGTCCTTGGCCCGGGCCGCCTCGCGGGTCAGGGCTCGGGCCGCGGCCACCTCGCGGGCCATCTCGGCCAGAGTGAACCGGAGACCCTGGAGCTCGGCCAGGGGCGCGCCGAAGGCCGTTCGCTGATGGAGGTAGGCGGCGGCCTGCTCGAGCGCTGAGCGGGCAATGCCCACGCAGGCGGCAGCGATCGAGATCCGTCCCTCGGCCAGGGCCGACAGCGCGATCCGATAGCCCTGCCCTTCCTCGCCCAGGCGCCGCGCGGCTGGCACGATGGCGCCGTCGAAGATGAGCTCGGCGGCGGGGCAGGCCCGGATCCCCATCTTCTTCTCGTGGGCCCCGAAGCCGAAGCCCGGCGTGCCCTTCTCGACGAGGAACGCGCTGATGCCCTTGGGTCCCCTGGCCGGGTCGATCGTCGCGAAGACGAGGTAGCGATCGGCCTCGGGTGCGTTGGAGATCCAGATCTTCGTCCCGTGGAGGCGGTACTCGGCCACGGCATCGGCCGGGCCGTCGGGCGGCAGCTCCTCGCCGGCCTCATCGATCCGGGCGGCCCGGGTGCGGAGCGCGGCGGCGTCGGACCCAGCGTGGGGCTCGGTCAGGCAGAACGCCCCGAGGGCCTCACCCGCGACCATCGGCGCGAGCCAGTCCGCGTGCTGGGCCGCGGTCCCGAAGGTCACCACCGGGTACTGACTCAGGATGTGGACCGAAAGCATCACTGCCGAGGCCATGTCGGCCGCCCCGAGCTCCTCCATCACCAGCGTCCAGCCGAGGTAGCTGAAGCCGGCCCCGCCGACGGATTCCGGGAGGGGCGCCCCGGCCAGCCCGAGCTCGCCCATCTTGCTGAAGATCGAGCGGTCGAAGCGCTCGGCCTCGTCCCGCTCGACGGCAGACGGGGCGAGCTCGCGCTCGGCGAACTCACGGGCGGTGTCGCGGAGCAGTCGCTCTTCGGCGGTCAGGCCGCCGGTGCCCGGGGCATCCATCGTCGTTGCCATCGCCCGGCGCCCGGTCAGCCCCTGGGGTAGGCGTGGAACCCGCGGCCCGTCTTCTGGCCGAGGTGACCTGCCGCAACGAGGTCCTCCAGCACCTTCGGGGGTCGGAAGTGCTCGCCGCCGATCCCCTCGTGGAGGACCTTCATGACGTTCAGGCAGACATCGAGGCCGATGAAGTCGGCCAGCTCGAGTGGGCCCATCGGGTGGTTGAGCCCGACCTTCGCCCCGGTATCGATGTCCTCGGCCGTGCCGATCCCCTCATCGAGCGCCCGCATCGCCTCCGCAAGGAGGGGCATCAGGATCCGGTTGACGATGAAGCCCGGCCGATCGGCCGACACGATGAGCTGCTTGTCGAGGGCCCGCGTGAGCTCGCGAATGGCCGCCTCGGTGGCGTCCGTCGTGGCCGCTCCCCGGATGAGCTCCACGAGCGGCATGACCGGCACCGGGCTGAAGAAGTGCATCCCGACGAAGCGCTCGCCGCGGTCGCCGGAGAGCGCGGTCGCCAGCCGGTCGATCGAGATCGAGCTCGTGTTCGAGGCGAAGATCGTCCCCACCGGGGCGCGAGCATCGAGCTCCTGCCAGAGGGCCTGCTTCACGTCGAGATCCTCGAAGACCGCCTCGACGACGAGGTCGGCATCGCGGACGGCATCGAGGTCCGAAGTCACCGCCACGCGGCCCAGGACCTCGTCGCGCGCCGCCCCGTCGAGCTTGCCCTTGGCGACGGCCCGATCGAGGTTCGCGGCGATGCGCGCCCGGCCAGCCTCGGCCCTCGCGAGCTCGGGCTCATAGAGGGTCACCCGCTTCCCGATCGCGGCGTGAACCTGGCCGATGCCGTGGCCCATGAGGCCCGCACCGGCGACGAAGACATGATCAATCGACATGGTCACAGCGTACCTCCGCCCTACCCGGCCGGCAGCGCCCGCGAGCGGGCCCACGCTCCTCCCCGGACGAGCAGCCAAGCCGCCCCGACGGCAGCCACGGCGCCCGAGACGAGGAAGGTGGCCGGGTACCCGGCTGGGCCGGCGAGGAGCCCGAGGAGCGCCGGCGACAGGCCGAACGCAACATCGATGAAGAGCGTCGTGGTCCCCACGACGGCACCGCGCTCGTCGGGCGGAACGCCCATGACCGAGAGAGCCACGATGGCCGGGAAGGTAAAGGCGACACCGGTCCCAAACACGATCGTCGCCAGCCACAGGCCGAGCTCGCCGGGCATGAGCCCCGCGATCGCCATGCCTGTCGCGCTGAGAACGAGCGCAGTCCCCGAGAGCCTGGCCGGTCCCAGCTGGTCCGGCAGGCGGGCAAATGCGATCCGGAGGCCGATGACGACCAGGGCGAAGGCCGCGAAGTAGCCGCCGACGCCATCGAGGCCCAGCTCGTCTCCGAGGAGCGGCAGGAAGGCAAAGTACGCGCCCATCCCCCAGGCCCCGCACAGGACGAGGAGCCCCGGCACGATTCCGCGGCGATGGATCAGGCTGGCGGCGGCCTCGGGCCGGCGCCGCGCGGCCGGTGGCAGGGTCTCCGGGGCGATCCAGCTGATCGCGACAGCCGCGATGCTGATGGCCGTCGCCGCGATCCAGATCGCCGGGTAGCCTGCCGCCCCGAACAGCCATTCGGCAAGGACCGGCCCGATCGCGACGCCGAGGTACAGCGCGGTCGAGATCAGGCTGATCGCCTCGCCTCGCCGGCGCTCCGGGGCGAGGTCCGTCGCCGCGGCCATGCCGCCGACGAAGAAGATCGCCTCGGCCGTGCCGAGGAGGAGGCGCATCGCGACCAGGATCGCGATCGAGTCGGCGAAGAGGTGACCCGCGGCCGCGGCGACCTGGAGGATCGCGCCGACGATGAGCATGATCCGGCGGCCGCGCTGGTCGGCCCACCGACCGGCGAACGGCCGGAGCAGCAGCGACGAGATGCTGAACGAGCCGACGACGAGGCCGACCGCCAGGTCGTCACCCCCGAGGGGCCCGGCCGTGAACCTGGGCGTCGCCGGCAGGAACATCCCACTGGCGACGAAGAACGCAAGGACCGAGGCGGCGATCCCCAGGAACGCCGGCGTCAGCAGCCGGTCGTCCCGGCCGCGCCTGTCGCCGCCGGTCACCTGCGCAGGCTCGCCAGGAGGCGGTCGACGGCGGCGAACGGATCGAGCTCGTGGTCCGCGACGGCGCGGAGGATCGCCTGGGTGATGGGTCGCCGGTCATCGGTGTCCAGCTCGGCCCGCGTCCGGTCGGCGAGGATCGCCCAGACCTGGGCCTCGGCCCGGGCGAGGCGGGCAGCAGAGGTCGTGCCGCCGTCTCGCCCGGCAACGCGGTGACGATCCAGCGAAGCCAAGAGCTCGGCGATGCCCTCGCCGGTCGTCGCCGTCGTGACGAGGACCTCGGGCTGCTTTGGCCGTGGACGGCCGGATCCGGGTCCGCCGGTCAGTGGCTCCGCGGCGCTCGGGTCCGGCTCCGACGCGGGCGCGCGGCCTGTGGCCGGGGCGTGGTGGCCACGCTCGGCGGCCCCGACCCGGGCAACCGCGACAAGCATCGCCCGGAGCTGCGAGGCCGTCCGCTGCGCTCCGGGTCGGTCACCCTTGTTGACGACGACGATGTCGGCGACCTCGAGAAGACCCGCCTTGATCGCCTGGACCTCGTCGCCCATCTCGGGTGCTTCGAGGACCACGGTCGTGTCGGCCGCGGCGGCGACCTCGACCTCGCTCTGGCCCGTTCCGACGGTCTCGAGGAAGACGACGTCGAAGCCGCAGGCGTCGAGGACGGCCGCCGCCGCAGCGGACGTCGAAGCCAGG
>DASWGY010000243.1:0-7025 GCA_036393495.1 Candidatus Limnocylindrales bacterium | reverse complement strand
GATGAGGACGTCGCGGACCTGGGGCGTCCGGCGCAGGTAGTCGAGCTGGGCTTCATGCTCGCGGCTGTTGAAGTTCTGGGTCGGATCGCCAACGATCCGCGAGCGGGTGCAGTAGCGGCAGTAGCTCGCGCACTGGGTGGTAACGAGCATCAGGACCCGGTCCGGGTAGCGGTGGACGAGACCCGGCACCGGCGAATGGCGGTCCTCGGCCAGCGAGTCCTCCATCATCGCGGTGAAGGCTTCCTGCTCCCGTCCGACCGGGATGACCTGGCGACGGATGGGGTCCGTCGGGTCGTCGGGGTCGATGAGGGAGATGAAGTACGGGGTGATGTCGACCCTGAACTTGTCCGGCGCCGAGAGGCCCTCCTTCTCCTCCTCGGTCAGGTTGAGGACCGCCCCGACCTCGTCGAGCGAGTTGACCCGGTTGCTGAGCTGCCAGCGCCAGTCGTTCCACTGCGCATCGGGGACATCGGCGTAGATCGGGGCGCGGCGGCTGACCGCGGGCCGGCCGTCGGGCCCGAGGGCCTTCGCGGGATCACGCGGGTTGACCCATCCCGCGTCGACGGCCGCGACCGCGGCGGCCTGATGGGCGACGGCGACCTTGATCTCCTCGGCGTCCACGCGGTTCGATCTCCTCGAGCGGGCGGTCTTCGGCGCTGCGGCGAGCCCAACGCATAAAGTCTATGCACTCTGCATGCCCGGCGATCATAGCGCGAGGGTCCTGCCGGGTCCAGTCGATCGGCGGGGCCGTCTCCCCGCAGGCCGTGCCGCTACCATCCACCGCCATGGACGAACGATCGCCGGCCGAGACCCTGCCTCCGCACGTCGCCGCCAACCGCGAGGCCTGGGATCGATGGGCCTCGGAGTTCGAGCCGCGGGGTCGCCAGGCCTGGGCCGAGCCATCGCCGTCGTGGGGCATCTGGAACGTCCCCGAAGCGGAGCTCCGGTTGCTCCCCGGCGACCTCGCCGGGTCTGACGTCATCGAGCTCGGCTGCGGGACGGCCTACGTGTCGGCCTGGCTGGCCCGCCTCGGTGCCCGGCCGGTCGGCATCGACAACTCGCCGAACCAGCTGGCCACGGCGCGCCAGCTCCAGGCCGAGCATGGGCTCGAGTTCCCGCTCCATCTCGGCAACGCCGAGACCGTCCCGTACCCCGACGGGAGCTTCGATCTCGCGATCTCCGAGTACGGTGCCTGCCTGTGGGCCGATCCGGAGGCCTGGGTGCCGGAGGCGGCTCGCCTTCTCCGTCGCGGCGGCCGGCTGGTGTTCCTGACGAACCATCCCCTGTTCATGCTCGTCACCGGCGAGCTCGAGACCGACGGCCCGGCCGGCGAGGTGCTCCTCCGGCCGTATTTCCACGATCGCCGCTATACCTGGCCCGACGAGACCTCGGTCGAGTTCCACCTGGCCCACGGCGAATGGATCCGGCTGCTTCGGGCCAGCGGCTTCGAGGTCGAACGACTCGTCGAGATCCAGGCGCCGGAGCGGCCGACCTACGGGGGCGGCGGGGGGCTTCCGGACGAGGAGGTGCCGTTCGGGCTGGCGACCCGCGAATGGGCCCGCCGCTGGCCAACCGAGGAGGCTTGGGTCGCCCGGAAACGCGACTGACGCGAGGCGCCGCGGCTACTCGCCGATGACGCTCCAGATGAAGCCCATCATGACGAAGAAGCCGGTGAACATGGCCAGGAGGCCGAGGCCACCGTATGGCGAGTTGGCACCCTCGTGAGGAACGAGCTGGAGGCCGACGCCGAAGACCACGGCCCAGGCCAGGAACAGCAGCCCGAACAGCCACTTCGCGTTCGGGCCGGTCATCCGGCGAGTCCACGACGAACGCCCGTCGGCGGAGAGCGCGGCCCGGGCGATGATGTAGATCATCACGACCGTGACGCCGACCGACGCGCCGAACTCGATCGGGTGGGTGAAGGCGAGAGTGAAGAGCTGCACTGACCCCTCGAGCGAGACAGGACCGGGCTGCAGAACGACGCCGGAATGCTAGCACGCAGGCCCACCGCTACGATGCTCGGCGCGATGCCGAGCCCGGGCCGATGAGCAGCTTCGAGCGCCTCGGCCGGTGGGCGTCCCGCCGGCGCTACTGGATCGTTGGAGCGTGGGCGGTCGTCCTGCTCGCGGCCGTGCCCCTCGCCGCCCGGACCGGCGACGCCCTGCGCGCCGGCGGCTTCATCCGCCGGGACCTCGAGTCCGCCCGGTCAAAGCAGCTGCTGCACGACGCCATCGGTGTCCCGGAGGCGGCCGTCGCGGTCGTCTTCCACTCCGACACGCTGAGAGCCGGCGATCCGGCCTTCGAGACCGCCGCGCAGCGGGCCGTGGCCGGAGTCGTGGGCGCGCCGTACGTCCTGGGGATCGTGACGCACGCGCTTGCCCGCGACCAGGTCTCGGCCGACGGCCACACCGCCTACGACGTCGTGACGATCGACCTGCCGGCCGACGACTCGCCCCTGGCCCTGCCCGGGATCCGGGCCGCGCTGGTGGAGGTCCCCGAGCTCGAGGTGGGCCTGGCCGGCGGGCCCGCGTTCTACGGTGACGTCCAGGACGTGTCGGAGGCGGACCTCCGGCGAAGTGAGCTCATCTCCCTGCCGCTGGCCGCCCTTGCGCTGCTGCTCGTCTTCGGCTCGGTCGTGGCCGCGGCGTTGCCGCTGGCGATCGGCGGGGCCGGCGTGGTGACGGCCCTCGCCGGGATCTACCTCGTCGCCTCGGCGACCCCGATGAGCATCTTCGTCCTGAACCTGGCGACGCTGCTCGGCCTCGGCCTCGGCGTCGACTACTCGCTGCTCATGACGAGCCGATTCCGCGAGGAGCTGGCGGCCAGGGGCTGGCGCGGCGACGCCGTCGAGGACGCCGTAGGGGCGACCCTCGCGACGGCCGGGCGGGCCGTATTCTTCTCGGGCCTGACCGTCCTCCTCGGCCTGCTCGGGCTCGTGCTGTTCGAGTTCATGATCCTTCGCTCGGTCGGGATCGCCGGGGCGATCGTCGTGGGCCTCGCGGTCGTCGCCGCGATGACGCTCCTGCCCGCGCTCCTGGCGATCGCGGGGACGCGACTCGACACCTGGCGGGTCCGGCGAGTCCGAGCGACGGAGGTCGAGGACGGACCGTGGGCCCGCCTCGCGAACTGGGTCATGGGCCACCCCCTCCGCGTCCTGGCGCCGACCCTGGGCCTGCTGCTGGTCCTGGGGGCGCCGTTCCTCCACGTCCGGTTCAACGCTCCCGATTCGACGATCCTCCCCGACCACGTGCCGTCGAGACAGGCGTTCGACCGGCTGACCGAGGCCTTCGGCCCGGGGCCGTTCGCCCCGATCGTGCTGGCCGTCCGGACCGACGGGCCGGCGACCTCGCCGGCGAACATCGCCCGGCTGTACGAGTACTCGCGGCGGCTGGCGGCGGATCCCCGGGTCGCCCGCGTCGAGGGCCTCGTCGACCTCGATCCACGACTGACGCTGACCCAGTACCAGCTGCTCTATGCCAACCCGTCCGGGCCGCCCGACCGATTCGTGGCGGAGTCGCTCGCGGCCACGACCAGCGGCGACCTGACCGCGATCACGATCATCACCCCGTACGGCCCCAATGAGGCCCCGGGGCGGGAGCTCGTCGTCGATCTCCGGGCCGATGCCGGCGCGCTGGCGCCCCCGGCGGGCCTCGAGGTGCTCGTTGGCGGCGGCGCAGCCGACGTCGAGGACGTCGTGAGCGGGATCGCGGCCGACTTCCCACGAACCGCGGCCTTCATTCTCGTTTCGACCTACCTCGTCCTGTTCCTGCTCCTGCGGTCTGTCCTGCTGCCGGTCAAGGCGCTGGCCATGAACACGTTGTCGATCACGGCCTCGTTCGGGGCCCTCGTCTGGATCTTCCAGGACGGTAACCTCGGGGCGATCCTCGGGACGCGGCCACTGGGGTTCGTCGAGACGACCCAGCCGGTGATCCTGTTCTGCGTCCTGTTCGGGCTGTCGATGGACTACGAGGTCTTCCTGCTGACCCGGATGCGCGAGACCTGGGACCGGACGGCCGACAACCGGGCAGCGGTGGCCCATGGCCTCGAGCGCAGCGGCCGGATCGTCACATCGGCCGCGCTCATCGTCGTCGTCGTGGCCGGCTCGTTCGCCTTCGCCGACATCGTCCTGATCAAGGCCCTGGGTCTCGGGATCGCGATCGCCGTGGCCCTCGATGCGACCGTCGTCCGGGCGTTGCTCGTCCCGGCCACGATGCGGCTGCTCGGCGACTGGAATTGGTGGGTTCCCCGCTGGCTGGCCGCGCGCCTGCCCGACATCGCCGAGCACGAGGTTCGGTCGTGACGCGGCGCGCGGTCGCCGTGACCCTGCTGGCGGTTCTCGTCGCGGGATGCTCCGGCCCGATCTTCGCCAATCCGCCGCTCGTCCCGGTCGCCCCGGCCACCCCGACGGCCGGCCCGGCGCGGCCGCCGGATCCGATCCCGATCTCGTTCCCGCGCGACGACGGGCCCCACGACCGGCTGACCGAGTGGTGGTACTACACCGGACACCTCCGGGACGGGGAGGGCGCTCGCTGGGGCTTCGAGTTCGTGATCTTCCGGGCCGAGCGCGGCCACTTCCCGATCACCTGGGCATCGCATGTGGCCCTGACCGACGAGACGGCCGGAAGGTTCGTCGATGACCAACGGTCGGAGATCGGTCCCCAGGTCGACGTCAGCCCCGACAGCGGTCTCGACCTGATCGTCGGGCCTTCGCCGACGCTCGCCGACGCCTGGCGAATGCAGAGCATCGAGGCGATCAAGTACCACGTTGCGGCTCAATCGGCCGAGTTCGGGATCCGGCTCGATCTGGTCGACACTCGGCCGGCGCCGGTGCTGCATCGTGGGAACGGCTGGGTCGACTTCGGACCCGCGGGCGGCTCGTACTATTACTCGCGGCCCAGGATGACGGCGTCGGGGACGCTCACGCTCGGCCAGTGGCCGCAGCGCCAGGAGCTCGCCGTCGAGGGCATCGCCTGGTTCGACCATCAGTGGGGTGACTTCATCTCGGTCGGGGGCGGCGGCTGGGACTGGTTCGCGGTGAACCTCGACGACGGCACCGACCTCACGATCTCGCTCGTTCGTGCCGCGGACGGCAGCTACCCTCTCGTCTACGGGACGATCGTCGACGCCGACGGCCGGGCGACGCATCTCGATCGGGGCGACTTCGAGCTCGAGGCCGACCCGTCGCGCACATGGACCAGCCCCTCGACCGGCGCGACGTATCCGGCCGGGTGGACCATCCGCGTCCCCGGTCAGGCCCTCGTCATCGACCTCGAACCGACGGTCGCCGGCCAGGAGCTCGACACCCGGCCGACCACCGGCGTGGTCTACTGGGAGGGCTCGCAGGTCGTGCGGGCCACCCGGAATGGGCGGCCCGTCGGCGGCGAAGCCTACGTCGAGCTGACCGGCTACGCGCCGGCGGGACAGTGAGTCGAACGTGCGCATCGAGCTGACATTCCGCGGCGACTACGCGGTCCGAGCCGCCCTCGCCATCACCCTCCTCGACGACGGCCGCCCGGTGAGCGCCCGGCGGATCGCCGAGCGGATGGCGATCCCCGTCCGGTTCCTGCCGCACGTCCTGACCGACCTCGTGCGGGCCGGGCTGGTCGTCGGGAAGCCCGGGCGGCACGGCGGCTACCGCCTCGCGGCCCCGGCCTCGGAGATCGATCTTCTTCGCGTCGTCGATGCCGTCGAGGATCGTGGCGATCCGCCCCGCTGCGTGCTGCGCGGCGGTCCATGCCGGTACGACGGGACCTGCGCCGTCCACGACGTCTTCTTCGCGGCGACGACCGCGATGCGTCGCGAGCTCGCGGCAGCGACCCTGGCCGACCTCGCCCGGGATGGCCTCGCGCTCCGCTCCTCCGAAGCCGAGATCGGGACCTCCGACCCAATCTGACGGGCCGATCGGCCTGTCGCGCCCATCTCGTATCTGTATGATATTGATATCGCCTCGGTACATGTTAGGCCGGCAGCGTGAGACGCCGGCGCCGGGCGCGACAGGGTCCTCGGACGGCCCGGGAGTCATGAGATGGATCGGACGCGAATCTCCGCCCTCGTTGTCGCGGTCGCCGTGGTGGCGATTGCCTGTGCGCCGGCGGCCGGCGCCCCCACCTGGACGTACACCCCCGGCGGCGCCGCCGGCGCCTCCTCGCCCGCGCCCACCCAGGGCGGGACCGCGAACGGCGACGTCCTCGGCTCGCTCGAGCTCGATGCTGTCGACCTCGGGTTCGCGCCTGCGGAGCTGTCGGTGGAGAAGGCCGGCCGGTACGCAGTCACGCTCACGAACACCGGCGCGATCCCCCACGACATCACCTTCGCCGACGGGACGACCGGCCTGGCCAACCCCGGCGCATCGGTGAGCCTCGAGGTCGATGTCCCCGACAGCGGTCTGACCTTCATCTGCTCGATCCCGGGCCATGCCGATGCGGGCATGAAGGGCGCGATCACCGTCGCCGGCAGCACGGCCGGCGGCGAGAACCCCGACGACCACGGCGGCCCCGCGCCGGCGACGGACGTCCAGCCCGACCCGAACGCCCCCGCCTACACCCTCTACGCGGCCGACGCCCCGGACCTCCTCGAGGGCGAGGTCCACGACATCGACCTGGTCATCGAGGAGAAGCTCATGACCGTCGCAGACGGCTTCGTCCAGGCCGTCTGGACCTTCGGCGGGACGGTTCCCGGCCCCGTGATCCGGGTCAAGGTCGGCGACACCATCCGAATTCATCTCATCAACCCGGCCGGCAGCCAGCTCGCCCACTCGGTCGACTTCCACGCCAGCCAGGTCGCCTGGAACGACGAGATGACCTCGATCAACCCGGGTGATGAGAAGGTCTACGAGTGGAAGGCCGACTACGCCGGCGTCTGGATGTACCACTGCGGGACGTCGCCGGCCCTCCACCACCTCGCCAACGGGATGTACGGGATGGTCATCGTCGAGCCGGCCGAGGGCCTCCCGCCCGTCACCAATGAATTCGCGATCGTCCAGAGCGAGTGGTACCTCGGCCTGCAGGGCGAACCGACGGACCTCG
>DASWGY010000242.1:0-7247 GCA_036393495.1 Candidatus Limnocylindrales bacterium | reverse complement strand
TACCGGATCAAGCGTGCCGACCCGCTCGTCCGGACCCTCTACGCGAAGGCCTACCGGCTCGCCAACCGGATCTTCTTCAGCCTCCGGGTCACCGACGTCGACTGCGCCTGCAAGCTCTTCCGCCGCGACGCGCTCGATGGGATCAATGTCGAATCGGGCGGGGCGTTCTTCTCGGCCGAGCTGCTCATCAAGCTTCGGGCTTCGGGCCGGACGGTCGTCGAGGTCGGCGTCCCGCACTACCCGCGGACGGCGGGCTCGCCAACCGGGGCAAAGCCACGGGTCGTCTTCCGGGCGATGCGTGACTTCTGGGCACTTCGGATCCGACTCTGGGCGGCCCCTCGCCAAGCCCTCTCGCGCGGCGAGCCGATCCTCGGTGAGGGCTGAGTCGGATCAGCCGGGGCGGCCGCCCGGCTTGCGCGGCCCGCCCGGCCCACCCGAGCTGCCGCCCGAGCTGCCGGGGTCGATGTCGAGCGAGTTCACGAAATCCCGGAACATGTCGAGGCGCTCGTCGACGACCTCCTCGCCGAGCGATTCGAGCGCGGCGCCGGGGCCCGTCGAGGCCCGACCGCGGCGGGTCGACTCGCCCGGCCCAGCGGACTCCTCGTCCCCGCCGGGATCGACGCCGAGGGCAGCCTGGTCGAGGACCTCCTCGGCGACCAGGATTCGGACGGCCGTCCGGACGGCCAGGGCGACCGAGTCGGACGGTCTCGCGTCGAGCTCCAGCTCCTCGCCGTCACGCTCGAGGATGAGCCGGGCGTGATACGTCTCCTCGGCCAGCTCCGAGATGACGACCCGGTCGATCCGGACGCCAAGACGATCGAGGGCGGCCACGAACAGGTCGTGGGTCAGCGGCCGCTCCGCGCTCAGGCCCTGGAGCTTCATCGCGATGGCGCTCGCCTCCCAGGGCCCGATCCAGATCGGCAGGTAGCGCTCCTGCTCGGTGTCCTTGAGGATGACGACGTGGCGGTTCGAGAGCATGTGGACGCGAACGCTCTCGACGACCATCTCGACCAGACGACCCATGGCCCGATTATCCCATCGGTCGCGCGGTCGGGGACGCAACGGTCACGGCCGCGTCGAGGGCGCCGCGATCAGGGCCAGCCTGCCGGCCGGGGCGGCCGGCGCGCCGTGGCCCGGATGGCGAGACCCGCCAGCATCCCGAGGACGAACCCGCCGATGTGGGCGAAGAAGGCCACCCCGCCACCGGCCGTCGCGGCCCCCAGGGTGGCGATCCCGTCGACGAGCTGGAGAAGGAACCACAGGGCCAGGACGATGAGCGCCGGGACCTGGATCAGCTGGAAGAAGAAGCCCAGGAAGACCAGGGTCAGGATCCGCGCCCGGGGATAGAGCACGATGTACGCCCCGAGGGTGGCCGCGATCGCCCCGGATGCGCCGACGAGCGGGATCTCCGATGTCGGCTCGATCCAGACCTGGGCCAGCGCCGCCACGATGCCGCCGAGCAGGTAGAAGACGACGAACGGCAGCCGGCCGAGCCGATCCTCGATGTTGTTGCCGAAGATCCACAGGAACAGCATGTTGCCGATGAGGTGCTCCCAGCCGCCGTGCAGGAAGAGGCTGGCAAGGATCCCGGTCGCCGCCGTCCCGGGGTCGCCGGTCCCGTCGAGCGCTCCCGAGATCCGGCTCGGCACCGCGCCCCAGGTGTCGAAGAAGCTCGCCAGGGCGGCCTGCCCGCCCGAGGCCTCGACGCTCAGCTCGATCGCGAAGACGACCGTGCAGGCGACGATGAGGGCCAGCGTGACTATCGGGGTCCGGCGGGTCGGGTTGGCGTCGCGAAGGGGGATCACGGGCTGGGCGTCGACGTCTCGGCCGGCGGGCCGGAGCCCTCGCCGGACGGCGCTGCCGAGGCCGATGCACCCGGCCCGAGCCCGCTGGCGATCGGCTCCAGGACCGCCTGGCGGACGCCCTGGGCGGTGATCCAGACGATCGTGTCGGCGGTATCGGCGATGCCCGGCTCCACGTACCAGCCACGGGCGTCCGCCCAGTCGTCGGCACCGCCCGCCAGGCGGTACTGCTCGATGTACTCGCCGCTCGCCTTGAAGAACGCCACGACCCGCTCGTTCGCCGGATCGAAGCCGTAGAGCCTGCCCACTCGCCGCTCCGAGCCTGACATCACGACCGTGTACTTGGGCGGGTCCCGCAGCAGCGCGTCGGGCGGCAGCGCAGCCGACCAGCCCTCGGTGACGCCGCCGACGATCCGCAGGATCGTGCCCGAATCGGCGATCCAGATGTCGCCATCGATGTACAGCGAGGTCACCCCGTCGACCGGGCGGGGCGCGGTCAGGCGCTTCGAGGGCGGGGCCGGGAAGCCGCTCCCGTCGGCGGCCGGGGTGTAGGCCAGGATCTCCTCTTCGGAGGGGTCGACGATGTAGAAGTTGTAGAGGCCGGCGGCGTCCCGGACGAACGTCCCGATCGCCCGGAGGTCGTCGCCCCACTCCGTCGCGCCGGTGACATTGACCCGCGTCGTCGTGCCCTTGCCGGTGGCGTCGGCCGGGCGCCAGCGCCACAGGACGTTCTTCACGTCGAGGATCAGCAAATCGGGCCCACCGGTCGTCAGCATCACCGGCGCCGCCTCGACCGATCCGGCCGCCTTGGTCCCGTCGCGGTAGATGGCGACCGCCGTCTTGTCGGCCAGGTTGATCCGGTAGACGCTCGCCGTCGCCGGATCGAGGACGTACGGCGCACCGTCGGGGCCGCGCACCAGGCCACCGAGAGCGACCCCGGAATCGGCGGCGAAGGTGAAGATGTCGGTCGCCGTGACGTCGACCATCCGGTAGAGGCGTTCGAGACCGTTGATCGCCTGCGTCCGTAGGGGCCGGAGCGTCGAGCTGGCGATCCCGGCGGAGGTCGCCTGGTCGAGCTGCTCGATCGTGTCGGCCAGGAGGTCCTCGGCCAGCTCAGGGTCGTTGGCGACGAGGTCCACGCCGGGCCCGAAGACGCGATCGAGATTCTCGCGGGCCTTCTCCAGGGCGAGACGACCGGCCTCCACCGAGCCGATGACCGGTCCAGGCGACGGGCGGCCGCCGAAGAGCGAGGCCGTGACGCCGAGGGAGCCGGCGACGGCGACGAGGACGAGCACGGCCACGGCGGCACGCTGCTGCATCTCGCGGCGAGCCCCCAGGGGCGTCACTCGGCGCTGGGCGGGCGACCGACGGGGCATCGCGTCCTGGAGGCGCATGATCAGCCGCCCGAGGACGCCGCCGGCAGCGGACCTCGCGCGACGCGCACCCTGCTGTGCCGCCGCGACGCCGCCGCTCACCGTGTCGGCCAGGGGAATCGGCGAGCGATCCGGGACCCCGGCCAGGGGCTCGGGCGGCCGGACCGGGACTAGGGTCCGGCCGGACCGGGTCACCGCCACCTCGGCCGCCTCGAGGACCAGGCCGCCGTCGCTGCCGGTCCCGCCGGCCTCGGCAAAGCGGCGGTGGAGGTGCTCGATCGCGGGCTGCGGGTGGAGCGTGACGAGGGCGTCCTTGAGCTCCTCGGGACCGAGCCGGCCCATGACGTTCGGCGAGACGAGGGCGAGCTGATCGCCGACGTTGATCTCGCCCCGCCAGACGTCCGGTTCCAGGTCCTCGGTCGGCAGGCCGCGCTCGCGGTGCGGATCCGGCAGGGTCGAGAGCCGCGCGCCGCGGCTGAGATACGCCTCCGCCGGCCCGACCGTCGCGACATAGAGCTCGTGGTCCCGGACGACCGCGATCCCGACGCCGATCGGTGCCGCCCGGTCCGAGTGGCCGAGGCCGGATCGCTCCCGGGCGTGAGCCAGCCGCTTGTTCGCAGCGAGGATGGATTTCACCACGCAGACCCGGATGCCGGCCGATTCGTCGTAGTAGTACTCGTGGCGGATCGCGTTCGCCACGAGGCGGGTCGCGTCGCGGGCGCGGGCACCGGGGACCATCGAGGTCACGAGCAGGTAGACCTGGCCCTTGGTGCGTGCCTGCGAACCCACGGTCGGCTCGACGACGAGCACCGTGTCAGGCGAGTCGGGCAGGCGATCGCGCTCGGCCAGGACGCCGAGCTTCATCTGGAGTCGGAGGGCCATGGGAGCCTCTGCCAGGTCTGGGCGGGTGGCCGGGCCGGGATTATCGCACGCGCTCAGGGGTCGGCTGCGGCCCACGCGGGATCGGGCAGCCCCTGGCTAGCCTCCGGAAGACGAGCCTCGAGCCCGGACCGTGACGCGAATCTCGGTGATTGCCGCGCCCGCCGGGGCAGCGCGGAAGGCCTCCGTCAGTTGGCGGGCCTGGAGCCGCAGCTCCTGGGCGACGATCGGGGCGTCCGCCTCGACGATGAGCGTCGCGCCCTCGACCCTGAGCGCCCGGCAGGCCCCGTGGGCAGCCGGAGCCCGCTCGGCCACGATCCGGTCGAAGGCCGCCACGGCCCTTGCCCGGCGCAGCTCGTCGGCAAGCCCGAGGCGGGCCGCGGCATCCGGGATGAGGTCGCCGATCCGGGACATCGGGCCGCGGCGGCGGCGAGTGCGTTCGGGCTCGTCGGGGCCGTCCGGCTCGCTCCGTCCACCGGCGCCCGCCCGCTCGTCCGGGCGCCCCGCCTCGTTCATGCCGGCCGGGCCGCCACCGGACCCGCGAGCGCCGCCCCGGTCGATCCCGGGACCACCTGCCAGGTCGTGGCGATCTCGAGGAGCGCCGGGTCGAGGTCGTCGAGCGTCGTCGTCGTGACGAACGTCTGGGGCAGGGCCGCGATCCGGCGGACGAGGTGGGCGCGCCGTTCCGGATCGAGCTCCGAGAAGACGTCGTCGAGGAGGAGGAGCGGCGGCCGCCCGTCGAGGGCTCCCAGCAGGTCGAGCTCGGCCAGCTTGAAGGCGAGGATCCCCGTCCGTTGCTGGCCCCGCGAGGCAAAGGCAGCGAGGTCGCGGCCGTCGAACTCGAACGTCACGTCATCACGATGCGGTCCGACGAGCGTCGCCCCGTTCCAGGTCTCCTTCTCCGCGGTCTCCAGGAGCCGGCGGGCGAGCGCGTCGCGAGCGGACTCGCCGGGTCCAGCCGCCGCGTTCGTCGCGTAGCGGAGGGTTAGCGCCGAGCGAGCGGCCTCGTCCGGGGCGATCTCGGCGTGGGCCGCGGCGAGCGGGCCGGCGAGCTCCCCGAGGAGGCGCAGCCGGTCGGTCACCACCTCGCCACCGGCGTCGAGGAACGGCCTGTCCCAGTAGCGCAGCTCCGCGCGGTCGGCCTGGTCCTCGCGGATCGCGCGGAGCAGGCCGTTGCGCTGCTGGAGTGCGCGGCTGTACGTTGCCAGGGCGGCCGCGTAGGCGGGAAAGCGACTGGCCGCGATGCGATCGAGGGCCGTCCGCCGGAGCGTCGGCGGGCCGGCGATCAGCAGCATCTCCTCCGGCGCGAACACGACCACCCGAAGGGCGCCGGCCAGCGTGGTCGCGCGACGAGCGACGCCGTTGACCCGGATCCGCTTGCGGCCGCCGGCGACGGCAGCCGGGCTGCCGGGGCGAACGAGGACCACTTCGACGACATCGTCGTCGACGGCGCCTTCGACCCGGGCCAGGTCGGCGCCCCACCTGACGATCTCGAGGTCCGTCGCGGTTCGATGCGAGTGACCCCAGGCGAGCAGGACGATGCCTTCGATGAGGCTCGTCTTGCCGGCGGCATTGGGGCCCCAGATGAGCTGCGGACCCGGCCCGAACGACGCCTCGAGCGTGCCGTATCCCCGGAGGTCGGTGAGGCGGAGCGTGGCGAGCGTGGCAGCCCCTACGACGTCGTCCGAACCGGCATCACGACGTGGACATACTGGTCGTCGCCGATCGGCTTGAAGACGCCGGGCGCCAGCGGGCCCTGGAGCTCGATCGCGAACTGCTCGGCCCCGACGTTGGTCAGGACGTCGGCGAGGTACTTGGCGTTGAAGGCGATCGTCGTCCCGTCGCCCTCCACGGCCGCCTCGACCTGGCCGACGTGATCACCGATCTCGGCGTTGGCGCTGACGGTGATCCCGGCCTCTCCGTTGGAGCCGATCTGGAGCTTCACGATGTTTGCCGACTCATGGGCGATGAGCGCGGCCGGACGAACGGCCCGAAGGAGCTCCTCCCGATCGAGGACGGCTCGGGTCGTGTGGGTCTTGGGCATGACCGTCTGGTAGTTCGGGAACTGGCCGTCAATGAGCCGGCTGACGAGATCGACCCCCTCGAGGTGGAAGAGGATCTGGTTGCGGGCCTGGGCGAGGACGAGATCGACCGGGTCGTCCGAATCAGCGAGGACCCGCATGAGCTCGGTGAGCGCACGGGCCGGCACGACGACGCTCGTCTCGGCGACGGCATCGAGCACCGGGATCGACTTCACCGCGATCCGGTAGTTGTCCGCGGCGGCCAGGGTCAGGCTGTCGCCCTCGAAGCGGCACAGCACGCCGGTCAGGATCGGCCTCGCCTCGTCCGTGGCGGCGGCGAAGGCGACCTGTTCGAGGGCTCGCCGCAGGACGTTCTGGGCGATCCGCGTCGTCGGCCGCTCGCCGGTCGTCTGGATGGCCGGGAACTCCTCGGCGTCGATGCCCTTGAGGTGTGATTCGAACCGGCCGCAGCGGAGGTGCAGCGTCTCGCCCGGCCCCAGCTCGAGGTCGACCCGGTCGCCGCCCTGGAGTGAGTTCACGAGGTCTGTTAGGAGCTTCGCCGGGACGGTCGTCGCCCCGTCGGTCTCGATCTTGCCGGGAACCCAGTAGGTGATCCCGATCTCGAGGTTCGTCGCCGTGAGCTTCAGGCCGGCGTCCTCGGTGCGGAGGAGGACATTGGCGAGCACCGGCAGGGTGCTGCGAGTGGAAACGGCTCGACTCACGACGGACAGGCCGCGGGCCAGGTTCTCCTGCATGACCGAGAGCTTCACGTCGGGCCACTCCAAGACAGGGCGGGTGTTGAACGGGCAATCAGATGGTACCGGCGCGCCGGCCGGCCAGGCGGGTCAAGAGGTCCTCGTCGGGCGTCATCCCGGGCACCGCGGGTCGAGGATCACGTTTCCGGATCGGGCTTCCGGTCCACCGGCGCGGGTCGTCGGTGCTCTGTGTATCTTCCTCCATTCTTCAGAGCCCGTCACCGTCATCATCACGGCGTGGACACGGTGGAAGGCCGCGCTCGGTCGTGCGTGGCGGGGTGGTGGGCGGGTGGCCGTTGGCTGTGGGTGAATCCCACCCCGGCGACTGGAACCTGATCGTCGGCCGGGGCGTGGTGTGGATGGCGGTCACGAGGGTGCCGCAGTCGTCCCGCGTCGTCCACGACCGGTGGCCCCCCA
>DASWGY010000241.1:0-26035 GCA_036393495.1 Candidatus Limnocylindrales bacterium | reverse complement strand
CTGGTGGAGGGTGACCGGACGGTCGCTGAGCTCACAGCTCCGTTCAGCGTGTCTCAGCCGGCGATCTCACGCCATCTCAAGGTCCTCGAGCGCGCCGGCCTTGTCTCCCGCAACCGCCGGGCAACTGCCCGCCTCAGCCATCTCGAGGCCGAGCCGCTTCGCGAAGCGACGGAGTGGCTGGCCCGCTACCAGGCGTTTTGGGATGAGAGCCACGCGCGGCTCGATGCCCTGCTCGCCTCCCTCGCTCGGCAGCCCGAGGGCTGACCGGCCAACCCGTCCAACCTGCAGAAGGAGCGTCCCCGATGGCAGCCACGAAGATCACTGCCCCCGCCGGCACCCCGTTCATCGACATGGAGCGCGAGTTCGCCGCCCCGCGCGCCCTGGTCTACCGGGCCTACAGTGACCCCGAGCTGGTGAAGCAGTGGCTCGGACCGCGGAAGTACGAGATGGAGATCGAGGTCTGGGAGCCGCGTGACGGCGGTCGCTGGCGCTACGTCCAGCGCGATGCCACGAGCGCGTACGGCTTCCATGGCGTCTTCCACGGGCCCCAGACCGAGGAGCGGATGCTTCAGACGTTCGAGTTCGAGGGCGCGCCCGGTCACGTCTCGCTCGAATCGCTCGAGCTCATCGATCGCGGCGACCGGACCCTGGTCCGGAACCACTCCGTCTTCCAGTCGGTGGAGGCTCGAAACGCGATGATCGAATCGGGCATGGAAGGCGGCGTGAATGACGGTTTCGACCGCCTCGATGAGCTCCTCGAGCGGCTCGGTGCCCAGGCACCGGCGCCCTCCGGCGCAGCCCGCTGATCAGCCGCACCCGCAGCAGGACGAGGGGATCACCATGCAGTACAGGCTCGAGGTCGTCGTGGTGCCGGTCTCGGATGTCGATCGGGCGAAGCGCTTCTACGCGGAACTGGTCGGCTTCCCGGTCGACGTCGACCACAGCCCGACGGAGGAGTTCCGGGTCGTCCAGATGACCCCACCAGGTTCGGGCTGCTCGATCACGATCGGCAAGGGTCTGGCGAAGATGGAGCCAGGCACGCTCAAGGGCCTCCAGCTCAGCGTCGGTGACATCGCCGCGGCTCATGCCGAGCTGTCCGCCCGGGGCGTCCCGGTCAGCGCCGTCCAGCACCACGACGTGACGGGCTTCGTCGATGGGCCGGGCGGAGATTACAACTCGTTCTTCTTCTTCGACGATCCGGACGGCAACAGCTGGGCCGTCCAGGAGAGCCCGCTCGTCCGCGCCGCCGAGGAGGCCACGGGACCCGCGTCATGAGGGCCTGGGATGTCGATCGCGCTCAGCCGTCGCGCGGCGTGAGGCGGACCATCGGGATCGTCCGCCCGGTCTGGGCCGGATACTCGGCGAACCACGGGAGTGCGCGGACGTGGGCCTCCCACAGGCGATCTCGCTCGTCGCCCCTGATGAGGCCGGCGGTCGCCGGGAACGGCTCGCCGCCTCGTTCGAGGGTGACCTCGGGGTTGGCCGACACGTTGTGGATCCACCCTGGATCGGTCGGTGCGCCGCCGGCCGTCCCCGCGACCACGTAGTCGCGCCCGTCCCGGGAGAAGGTCAGGATCGCCCGCCGGGCCGCCCCACTCTTCGCGCCTATCGAGGTCATCACGAGGAGCGGATGGCCGGCCAGCGGCCCCTGGGTCACCGCGCCATCATGGGCGCGCATGTCGGCGAGCAGGGCTGCCTCCCAGGCTTCGGCGTCGGTCTCGGTCATCTCGGCTCCTCGCGGCATGTAGTTGTAGCTGCAACTATCGCGCCGCCAGTGTAGCCGATCAACGCTCGCGGGCTGGTCCTTCTGGCTCGAGCTCGAGCGCGGCCGAATTGATGCAGTAGCGGAGGCCCGTCGGCGCGGGTCCGTCGTCGAACACATGGCCGAGGTGCCCGCCACAGGCAGCGCAGGTCGCCTCGGTCCGGGTCATGAACCAGGATCGGTCGGTCTCGGTCGCGACCGCGGCGGGGTCGGCCGCGTCGTAGAAGCTGGGCCATCCGGTCCCGGACTCGAACTTCGTCTCCGAGCGGAAGAGCGGCGCGCCGCACCCCGCGCAGCGGTAGGTGCCCGGGCGGTGCTCATCCCAGAGGTCGCCCGTGAATGGCCGCTCGGTCCCTTTCTGGCGCAGGACGCGGTACTGCTCGGGGCTGAGCTCGGCTCGCCAGTCGGCGTTGGTCCTGGTCATCGGATCGGGGCGGGGCCGGGTGTCCCGGTTGGTCTCAGGCATGGGTCGAGAATAGCCGCGGCATGTGTCCGGATCGTGACACTCGAACTTGACACGCAAAGGTGACACACCGCCTGCCCGAAGCGGCCGATCGGCCGTGGAGAGCTCGAGCCGATGGCGGCCACAGTGCGGCGATGAACAGTCATCACGCTCCACATCGCGCGCTCGGGCTCGGGCTCGTTGGGCTCGGCGCCGGCCTCGCCCTCAATACCCTCATCGGGCCGCTGGCCCTCGACCTCGTCGCCTACCCGTTTTCCGAGACGGTCCTGAATGAGACCCTCGGGCTCGAGGCGATCTCGCTCGTGCTCATCGCCCCGCTCGCAATCGTTGCCGGGGTCCTGGCCGCCCGTGGCCACTCGCTTGGCTCCGTCGTGGCGCTCGGGCCAAGCGGCTACGCGGCCTACATGCTGGCGCAATACGTCGTGGGACCGCAGTACGCGACGTACGAGCCCGTGATCGCCTTACACCTGACCCTTTTCATCGTGGCCGTTGGCGTGCTCGTCGGCGCCTGGAGTGCCATCGACGCGGCCGGGCTGCCGCGGAGATCGCGGCGCTCCGAGATCGGCTGGGCGGTGACGGTGCTGCTCATGGCCGGATTCGCGGTCTCGCGCTGGTCCGGAGCGCTTGGCGCGATGGCCGGCAACGAGGCCGTTCCGGTCGCCCCCACTGACCTGACGATGTACTGGTCCATCTTCCTGCTCGATCTCGGGCTCGTGGTCCCGGCGTCGATCGCGACGGCGATCGCCGTCCTCCGGCGGTCGCCCTTGGCGGGCAAGGCGCTCTACGGGGTCGTCGGCTGGTTCGCGCTCGTGCCGCCGTCCGTTGCGGCCATGGCGATCGTGAAGGTCGTGCGTGACGATCCCGTGGCGAACCCCGGGGACACCGTCGTCCTGGCGGTCGTCACCCTGGTCTTCTGGACAATCGCGGCCGTCCTGTTCAGGCCCCTGGTTGCGAGGCCGGGAGCCTCCACGACCTTCCCCGCGGCTCGAACCCCCATCGCCGACGCGCGCTGATCGGGCCGGTTGGCCGCAGCGGTTCCGTGGGGCTGGTCGACGTTCGAGGCCTGGCGACGCAGCCGCTCACCGATGCGATCGGGCATGCTATCGACATGATCGAACGTCGATCCATTCCTCTGTCTGACGGGCGCCAGATCGAGGTCAACCTCCACGGCGACCCCGACGGCCGGGTCCTCCTGTTCCACCACGGGACGCCCGGGTCTGGGCTGCCGTCGCCTGCCCTGGCCCGGGCGGTCGCGTCACGCGGCCTTCGCTACGTCGGCCTCGCCCGGCCGGGATACGCAGGTTCCTCGCGCCGTCCGGGCCGGCGAGTGGCAGACGTGGCGACGGACGCGGTCGAGGTCCTCGACGCGCTCGGCATCACGGACTGCGTGACCCTCGGCTTCTCGGGCGGCGGCCCCCACGCCCTGGCCTGTGCAGCGGCGCTGCCGGGACGGGTCTCCGTGGCCGCGACCGTCGGTTGCGTGGCACCGTTCGATGCGGCGGGCATCGATTTCCTGGCCGGGATGGGCGAGGAGAACATCGAGGAGTTCGGGGCCGCCGCCGAAGGACCGGAGGCATGCCACGCGTTCATCGAGCGATTCGCGGACAAGCTGCGCGTGATCACGGGCGAAGAGATCGCCGACGCGCTCGGCGATCTCGTCCCGCCGGTCGATCGTGCTGCGCTGACCGGCGAGTTCGCCGATGCCCTTGCCTCGGAGATCCGCCACGGCCTCGAGCCCGGCTTCTTCGGCTGGTTCGACGACGACCTGGCCTTCGTCGCAGGCTGGGGCGTCGACCTCGGTCAAATCTCAGTCCCGGTGAGCCTCTGGCAGGGCCGCGAGGACCGAATGGTGCCGTTCGCCCACGGGGCCTGGCTGGCGAACGAGCTGCCGAACGTCCGGGCCCACCTGCTCGCCGACGAGGGTCACCTCTCAATCACGGTGGCGTCGATCGGGCAGGTCCTCGACGACCTCGTCGGTGCCGCCGCGCCGAGCCACTGACGCGAGCTGACTCGAGTCGCCCGGCTCATGCCCAGGCGATCGGCACGACGTTCACCGGGGCGCTCACGCCCTTGACGCTCGTCTCGCGGGCCGGGCCTGTGTCGGTCACGCCGGCCTCGGCCAGGGTCTCGGCGGTCGCCAGGATCTCCTCCGCACCGGCGAGTGCCGCGACCCGGGCGGCGACGTGGACGCCCATGCCGCTGTAGTCCGATTCACGTCGGTTCGCCTCGGCCGCGTGGAGTCCGATCCGAACCGGGATCGCGAAGCCGGTGGCAGCGCGGTGGTCGCGCAGCGCCCGTTGGATCGCGATCGCACAGTTGATGCCGCTGAGCGATGACTCGAAGGCCGCGAAGAAGCCGTCGCCGGTCGTCTTCACGACCTCGCCACCACCCGCCGCGATGCGGGCTCGGAGCGTGTCGTCATGCCATCGCAGGAGGCGCTCCCAGGCCTGGTCACCGAGGGCCTCGGCCAGGGTCGTCGAACCGACGATGTCGGTGAACATGAACGTCATCCGGACCTGGGCCGGGCCGCTCCGCCGTTCCTCGGAGGCCCGCAGCTCTCGCTCTGCGGCCAGGATCTCGCCCGGCGCGCCGAGGCGGCGGAACTCGTCGAGAGCAGCCCGCAGCTCCAGGTCGGCGTCCTCCTCGTCGTCGAGCCTGCGCAGGGCCTTCGACAGGAGGGCTCGTGCCCTGGCGATCTCGTATGGCGACCCGACGTCGCGCCATTCGCGGACCGCGACCCGGAGCTCGCGCGCGGCGCCGGCGGCGTCGTCGTCGGCCAGGAGGACCCGAGCTGCGGCCATGGCTTGGTTGGCCCGGAGCGCCGGCGACGGCCGGATGGCGATGATCTCGGCATGCTCGGCCACCGCCGCCCGAGCGCGTTCGAGGTCGCCGGCCGCGATCGCGATCTCGACCTGGGCCGGCAGGAGCCGGGCCCGGGCCCAGCGATCCCACGTCTCGGCGAGGGCCGCGTCGATGGCCGACGAAGCGGCCTTGATCTTGCCCTCGGCGAGGCGAATCAGGGCCAGGGCCGGTTGCGGAGACTTGCCGCGAGCGTGGGCGTTCCGCAGGGCCTCCTCGGCCCCGGCGAAGTCGCCCTTCAGCCGGCGCACCTCGCCGATGGCGTAGTAGCCATCGGCCTGGACCGGCGTCGCGTTGTAGGCCCCGAGCTCGGCTGTCGCCCGCTCGAGGTCATGCTCAGCCCGCTCCCAGGCGCCCCCCACCGCGACGACCTCGGCCCGGTGGACCCGACAGACGCCCGGGAAGCCGGAGACCGCCTGCTTGGCACAGTAGCGCTCGGTGGCCTCGATCCACTCGCTGGCCCGGCGGTAGTCGGTCAGGTCCCGGCAGGTGCCGATCATCCGGCAGGCCGTCACGCCGCTGGCAAACGGTGAGAGCTCGCCACTCACGGCGGCGAGCGCCGCCTCCTCCAGGAGGGCGAATCCATCGTCGACCTCGCCGGCGGCGATCTTCAGCTGGCCGAGGGCGCCCTGGGCGAACGCTCGGAGGTCGCCGTTCGTCGTCCGCTCGCCGATCTCGACGGCCCGGAGTGCGTATTCGAGGGCCCGGTCGGGGTCGCCGGATTCGGCAGCGAGCTCGGCCCGTCCAAGGGCCAGGTAGCCGTGGGCGTAGCTGTCCCCTTCCCCGAGCATGCGCTCGGCCCGTCGCAGCCAGCTTGTCGCGATCGAGGTCTTGCCGAGGTACGCGTACTCGCGGGCGAGATCGAGGGCCAGGTACGAGGCCCGGATCGGGTCGCCCTCGTCGAGCCAGGCCTTGAAGGCCCGTTCCTTGGCGCTGATGCCGGCGTCGGCCTGGGCCGTGAAGAAGGCGGCCGTCGCGAGGTCCTCGAGGTCCGTGCCGCGGAGCCCCCCGGCCGCATCAGCCGTCCGGAGGTGCTCGAATGCCGAGGCCCAATCGTGGGCGGCCAGGGCGGCCCGCCCGGCGTCGAGGGGATCTGCCGGTGTTCCGGTCGAGGGGGACGTCACCTCGGTCATGGCACGATTGTGCCACCTCCCCGCGGTGACCCCGTCACGGTCCGAACCGAACGACGACCAAACGGTCCGTTGCCGACTCTGCGCCCCAGACCTCGCCCGTCCGGCCGAGGAGCTGGCGAACGTTGGCCGGGCTCCGGTCGTGGGTCAGGGTCAGGAACGACTCGGTCGCCAGGTCGAAGCGGTGGATGGCGTTGCTCCCGAAGTCGGTGATCCAGACGCCATCGTCCTCGTCGACGTAGACGGCGTACGGCTGGGCATCGCCGGGCACGTCCCACTCCAGCCACGTTCCGGATCCCGGGTCGTAGCGGGCAAGCCGGCCGGCGAACCACTCGGTCACCCACAGCCGACCGCCACTGTCGGACCAGACCCTCCGAGCCCCACCCCCGGGTGTCGGGGTGTCCAGCACGGTCAGAGCGCCGGTCGTTCGAGTGATCGCTCCGAGGTAGCTGCCGGCCAGCGACGCCAGGTAGACGTCGCCCGCGGGTGTCGTGGCGATCCCGTACGGGCCTCGGCCGCGAGGGGCCGGGAACGTCTCCACGCGACCGACCGACGGGTCAAGTCGACCGTAGACCCCGCCCTGGCCGGTGAACCACAGGACGCCATCGCCGTCGAACGTCGCGGTGTTCAGGTTCGCCGCCGGCGCCTGGAGCGGGAAGTCGGTGACGGCATGGGATTCGCCATGGACGCGGACGATCGCGTTCAGCCCACTGTCGGTGATCCACGCCGCGCCGTCGGGCCCGACGATCACGCCATGCGGGGCCGAGCCGCTCCCGAGATCGATCTCGACGACCTGGCCACTGTCCGGGTCGAGCCAGCCGAGCTCGCCGGACCCCTGGGCGGTGTACCAGATCCCGCCGTCGGCGGCGGGCGCCACGTCGTGCGGGTGCGAGCCGGTGGGAACATCGTACGTCGACATCGTCGTCGTGGCCGGCGCCCCGGGGGCGGTCGTTGCCGGAGCCGGGGCCGACGTCGAAGCTGGCCCGCTCGTGGCCGTGGCGCTGCCGCCCGGGCCGGCCGAACCGCCCGGTGTGCCGGTGGCCGGGCCGGGAGCGGGCGTCGGCGAGCTCGAGGTGCAGCCCGCAACGAGCAAGGCGACCGTCACGAGCATCGCGGCCGCCAAGCACTGGCGGCGCCGGCCCGCGGCCAGGCGCTCGGCTCGAGGCGCGGAGGTCGGGGACGCGCCCTCGCTCATCCCGCCGATTGTGCCACCGGTCGACGGTTCGACCTGCGACGCGGCGTGGCGATCAGGCTGCACCCGAATCTCGAGCCTCACGCTAGGCTGTGCGCAACGACCGATGGTTGGGATCGCCGGACAGGCGGGAGGGCTCCGTGGCCGAGCGAGTGGCATTGCTGGTAGGCACCCCGAAGGGCGCATTCATCCTCGACGGCGACGCGACGCGGCGGCGATGGGCCGTCCGCGGCCCGCTGTGCGAGGGCTGGCCGATCCACGACATCTCCGTGGACCCCGCGGACGGGTCGATCCTCGCCGGCGGTGGGAGCCCCTGGTACGGCGCGGCCGTCTGGCGGAGCCGCGATCTCGGCGAGACGTGGACGCACTCCAGCGAGGGCCTCACCTATGGCCAGGACGGGCCGAAGATCAAGACCGTCTGGAACGTGACGGCCGTCGACGGCACGGCCGGGGGCCGCGCGATCTACGCCGGCGTCGAGCCGGCCGGCCTCTTCCGAAGCGAGGACGACGGAGCGACCTGGAGCCACGTCGAGGGCCTGACCAACCATCCCACGCGGTCGGAGTGGCAACCCGGCGCCGGGGGGCTCATCCTCCATTCGATCGTCCCCCACCCCACCGACCGGAACCGGCTGTGGGTCGGGATCTCGGCCGTCGGCGCCTTCGAGACCCAGGATGGCGGCGCGACCTGGGAGACTCGTAACCGGGGAGTCCGGGCGGAGTTCTATCCCGAAAACCGCTACCCCGAGTTCGGGCAATGCGTCCACAAGCTGGTGATGGCCGCCGACGGTGGCGAGCACCTCTACCAGCAGAATCACTGCGGCGTCTACCGGACCTCCGATGGCGGCCGCCAGTGGCAGGAGATCAGCGCCGGCCTGCCCTCTGACTTCGGCTTCCCGATGGCCGCCCACCCGCGCGATCCGGGGACGGTCTGGACGATCCCCCTCACGCCGCCCGAGGAAGGGCGGCTGATGCCGGAGGCGAAAGCCGCGGTCTGGCGGACCCACGACGGCGGCGACACCTGGAGCCGCTCCGGCGACGGCCTCCCCCAGCACGACGCCTTCGTGGGCGTTCTGCGCGAGGCGATGGCGGTCGATCGGCTCGACCCCGTCGGCGTCTACTTCGGGACGAGCACGGGCCAGGTCTACGGCAGCGCCGACGAGGGGCGGACCTGGTCGCTCGTCGCCGGAAACCTGCCGCCGGTCTGGTCGGTCGAGGCGACGGCCGGGCGCTGAGGAAGACCACGGATGGCCTCTCGGTCGGCCCCGGCGATCGTTCACCTGCCGAGCTCCCTGGTGGCCCTGTTCCCCAACGCGCCACGCCGGCTCGAAGCCACCGGAGCGACGGTCGCCGAGGTCCTCGACGACGTCGATCGGCAGGTGCCGGGGATCCGGAACCGGCTCCTCGATGCCGGCCCCGAGATCCGGGCCCACATCAATGTCTACGTCTCGGCCGAACGGGCCGGCCTCGACACCGAGGTCCCGCCAGGGGCCGCGATCCACATCGTTCCGGCGGTTTCGGGCGGCTGACTGGCCACTCCGTCGCGCGGAGCGTCAGCGAATCCGTCCCGCCGCAAGCGCCTCGATCGACCTGGTGATGCGTCGCTGCCGGGTCTCGTCGGTCTTGGCACCGGTGACCTGGAGCACGTGCCATGACTTGTTCGAATAGGACAGCTTCTCGAACGTGGCCCCGGCGCTCGTGTTCGCCTCGAGGGCCGCGGCGAGATCGAGCGGCACCGACACCTCGCGTGGGGCATTGTCGAGGTTGAGCTCGACCTCGACGTCCT
Source organism: Candidatus Limnocylindrales bacterium (assembly GCA_036393495.1). Classification (GTDB taxonomy): domain Bacteria; phylum Chloroflexota; class Limnocylindria; order Limnocylindrales; family CSP1-4; genus UBA5189. Next base: position 16,846 of record DASWGY010000241.1, on the reverse strand, counting down.
CACCGCCTGAGACCCTCGCGGCGGCTCGGTGCTCCGAGCTGACCCCGATCATGTACGTGCCGTCCATGACCGCGACCGTGTTGCGGTACGTGTAGCCGTTGATCGTGACCGTCACCGGCGGGCGCTTGCCCGACCCGAGCGAATCCACCACTTCCGGCGGGATCGTGAAGCCGAGGGTCGACCTGCCGGTCTGGAGAATCGTCGTCCGGAACCGGGGCATTGGATCAGGCCCCCGTTCCGGCAGGCTCGGTGGCCGGCGGGACGTTGTGGTTGCGCCGGAACAGGTTCGTCGGATCGTAGCGGGCCTTGATCGCCGCGAGGCGATCCCAGGTCGCTCCCGGATAAGCCGTCCGGGCCGAGGCCTCGCCGTCGTCGTCCATGAAGTTGACGTAGGCGCCGGGGATGCCCTGGTCGATGTCGGCGATGAACCGCCCCAGCCACGCCTGCCGGATGGACCGCTCATCTGGCGTGTCGTAGAAGGCCCCCGCGATTGCCATGATCGGGGCCGTGCGGTGGGCGAACGCCGTGGCATCCGCCGGGACTCTGGCCATGGCGCCGCCGAGGACCCGGACCTGGATGAACCGGAAGGGAGCATCCGACGCCTCGAGGTGGCCCATGACCGTCGTCGCGGTCGCCAGGTCGAGGCGATCGAGGAAGAGGGTCCGGCCGGCGACCTGGGGATGGTAGTCCCCGCCCTCACCGCCGCCTTCGTCCGCCTGGAACATCTCCGGGTAGGCCATCTCGCGGAGCAGGTTCAGGTGTGGCTCGGCCAGCTCCCGGAACGGGCCCAGGGCCGTGCCGCCGGCTGCGGCGTCACTCGAGTCCACGAGCATCGCGAAGATGACCATCGTTCCGACGACATCCTCGGCCAGCCCCGGCATCGGCGGCGCCGGCATGACATTGAGGATCGTTGAGACCGTCTCGGGCGCGGCCTCGGCCGCGGCAACGAACCCGGCCACGGTCTCGGGCGTCGCAGGCAGGATGAGGAAGCCACCGTGGATCCGGCCGAGCTCGTGGAGCCGGAACTTGAAGCGGGTCACGACGCCGATATTGCCGCCGCCGCCCCGGACGGCCCAGAACAGATCCGGCTCCGCCGTCTCGTCGGCGACGACGCAACGCCCGTCGGCCAGGACGACCTCGGCGGCAAGGACGTTGTCGATCGTCATTCCGTGGCTTCGCACCAGGTAGCCGATGCCGCCACCGGAGGTGATCCCGCCGATCCCGACGCTGCCGGTGTCGCCGAAGCCGATCGCCAGGTCGTGCTCGGCACAGGCCGCCGTCACCTCGCCGGCGGTGAGGCCAGTCTCGGCCCAGGCCGTCCTCGAGGCGGGATCGATGTCGATCGCCTTGCGCTCCCGCAGGTCGATGACGATCCCATCGTCGACGCTGCCGTGGGCGGAGCCGCTGTGGCCGCCGCTGCGGACCGCAATCGGAACGCCCTGATCCTGCGCCAGGCCGAGCGTGGCGGCGACGTCGTCGGGACCGGCGACGAGGACGATGGCGGCGGGCCGTGGGTCAACGCCGCCGATCATGACCGTTCGAAGACGGTCGTAGTCATCGTCACCGGGTGCGACCACGCGGCCGCGGACGGCGGAACGAAGGGCGGCGAGATCGAGGGCTGCGGTGGCGGGGACGGTCATCGCGGGTCCTCCTGAAACGGCTGCAATTGTCGGGGCAGGCGTTCTTGGCAATGACCGGGGATCGTAACGGCTCGCTGGCGATCTCGCCGTCGAGGACGGCACGGCGAGATCGCACGAGGGCCGGTCAGCCGGCAGGCGTCAACCGGCCGGCGTCAGCCAGACCGGGTAGTCGGTGCTGTTCTGGGGCGTGCCGTCCCGGGCCGAGTACTCGAACACCCGCAGGGTCCCCCACTGAGCGCTGTCAATGCTGTACGGCACGGTCACGTCGAAGGTGCCCCAGCAGCCGGTCCCGCAGGTCGCCATCGCCGTGACCTCGGCGAGGGCATCCCCGTCGCCGTCGAGGACGGCGATCTGGAAGGTGGCCTCGAAGACGTTGCTGAGGCCCGTGACGCGCATCGGATTGCCGCCCGCGGCACCCCAGGCCGGCCGATCCACCCAGATCAGGGGCAGCTGGTCGGTGTAGTGGGCACGGCCGACGGGATCGACAAGGATGACCCCCTCGCCGCTGAAGGCGGTGACCGGCTCGCCATCCAGCTTGAATGAAACGGCGTCGACGGTCGGGAACTGGGTGAGCGTGTAGACGACCTGGGCAAGGCGACCGAGGACCGCGGCGCTGCCACCGCCGGCCTCGAACTCTCGTGACAGGTCGACCGTGGCCACGCCGTCATCGATTTCCAGCCCCAGGAAGCGGGTGCCTTCGGGAACGGTCGTGAACATCGCCGGTCGGGCGGCCAGCTCGGCCTCACTGGGCCCGGCGAGGAGCGCGTTCATCGCCGCGGCGCCGACGGCCTGGGTCCTGGGGATCTCCCGGAGGACCGGGACGAGACCGCCGCCATGGGTGAAGCTGCCGAGGAAGAAGTAGGCCCGGATCGTCGTCGTCTCGGCCGGCGATGGCGTGGGGCTGGGGGCCACCGAACCGTCGGGCCTCGGGCTCGGCGTGCCACCCGGTGTGGGCTCGGGGCTCGGCGGGTCGAGCGACGGGGCGGTCGTCGGTGCCGGCGGGGCCACCGTGCCGACGTCGCCGGTCCCGGGCCCGCAGGCCACGACGATGGCGAAGGTGGCGACGAGGCTCAGCGATCGAAGGAGCGTGGCGGGCTGGTGGTTCATGACTCCGACCTCGGTGTGGGCTCCGACATGCTCGAAGCCTCACGCGGCCCGGAATCAGCAGCATCGCCATCGGGTAACGATCCGGTCACAGGCAGGGTCAGGGTGATTGCCAGGCCGCCGCCGTGACGCGCCGTCGCTGCCAGCGATCCGCCGAGGAGGGCGGCGTGCTCAGCGGCGATCGCGAGGCCCAGGCCGGAGCTCGGGGCGTCGGTCGCGGCGCGCGCTGGATCGACCTTGTAGAAGCGCTCGAACAGGTGCGGCAGGGCGTCCTCGGCCACGCCGGGGCCCCGGTCCGCGATCGTGACGCTCACGTCGGTCGTGCCGGCCGTCAAGCTGACCTCGACGCGCGACCCGGGCGCGTGAATCCGGGCGTTGTCGAGGACGTTGCCGAGGACCCTATCCAGCCGCCGAACGTCGGACTCGATGATGACCGGTCCGTCCGGCAGGCTGACGAGGGCACTGGGGAGGCGCGCGGCGACCGCCCCCGCCACGACTCGCCCGAGATCGACCGGCTCCAGGCGGAGGGCCTCGGCCTCGGCATCGAACCGCGACAGCTCCATGAGGTCGTCAACGAGGACCCGGAGGCGTCGGACGTCGTCGACGAGGAGCTCGGCCGCCCGCCTGGCATCGGGCGCCAGGCGGTCCAGGCCCGCCTCGATGATCGAGGCCTCCGCCACGAGCGCGGTGAGCGGGGTCCTGAGTTCGTGGGAGACGTCGGCCACGAAGCGGCGGTTCTGCTGCTGCGCCGCCTGGAGACGCTCGATCGTGGATTCGAGCGCGTCGGCCATCCGGTTGAACTCGGCGGCCCACGCGGCGAGCTCATCGTGTCCCTCGACCGGCAGCCGCGCCCCGAGGTCGCCGTCCGCCATCCTGGCCGCCGCCACGCCGCCCGAGGCGATCGGTCGGAGGATCCGGCGGGCGATGAACCCGGCGGTGACGAGGGCCACGAGCAGGGCGATGAGGCCTGCCGCGGTCAACCCGAGCCGGAGCTGGCCCAGGGCGTCCTCGACGGGCGCCGCATCGATGACGAGGTAGATCGCCGGGCCGTCGCCCTGGCGCCCGCCGACGACGAGCGCGCTCCCCTCCCCGATCCGCTGCCACGAATAGCCAAGGCGGCCGGCCTCGACCGCCGCTCGGAGGCTCGCGGGGAGCTGGCTCAGGACTGGCAGGAGCGAGCTGGGCTGGACGAACGGGTCCTCGTCGCCGAAGTCGACGATGAGTCCGGCGTCGCCGCGCAGCCGGAACGCCTCGGGCAGGCCACTCACCTCGAAGTCCGCTCGCCTTGCGTCCGGCGGGAGATTCCCCGGCAGCAGGACGGACAGGTCGAACTGGGCCTGGCGGCTCGCCTCGGAGAGGAGGGTCTGGCGGAGGCGCGATTCGACGAAGGCGTACGTTCCGACGCCGATCGCGGTGACCGTGACGGCGACCAGGGCGAGGAGCGTGACGGCGAGCCGGAACCGGATCCCGCGCACCGCGTTCGTTACTCCAGGGGCCCGCGGGCAGCCTTGTAGCCGGCGCCCCGGACCGTGAGGATCAGCGTCGGGACGGCCGGATCCGCTTCGACCTTGGCCCGCAACCGTCCGATCGCGACGTCGACGAGCCGCGAATCGCCGAGGTAGTTGTAACCCCAGATGCGGTCGAGGAGGAGCTCCCGGGTGAACACCTGGCCCGGCCTCCGCGCGAGCTCGAGGAGCAGCTCGAACTCGGTCCGCGTGAGCGGGATCTCACGACCCTCCGTCTCGACTGTCCGGCCGTCGGCGTCGATCGTCAGCGGACCGAGCCGGAGCGCCTCGGGGGTGGGGGTCGAGCCATCGCCCGCGGCGGCGGCACCGGCAGCGGCGGCGGCATCGTGTCCGTGGCGACGGAGTGCCGCCCGGACACGAGCCACGAGCTCGGGCATCTCGAAGGGCTTCCTGAGGTAGTCGTCGGCACCGGACTCGAGGCCCACGACGACGTCGATCGTGTCGCCCCGGGCCGTGAGCATGACGATCGGTGTCGTGGCCTCACGACGGATGGCCCGGCAGACCTCCAGGCCGTCGAGGCGGGGCAGCATGATGTCGAGGAGCACGAGGTCCGGGGTGCCCGTTCGCCACCGATCGAGGGCCTCGACCCCGTCGGCCGCGGTCTCGACCTCGAACCCCGCTGCCCGGAGCCCGAGCGCCGTGACCTCGCGAATCGAGGGGTCGTCCTCGACGATCAGGATCCGAGCTTCCACGGGCCGGAGTATGGCAGCGCGCGGTGGGCCTCAGGCAAGGGCCCCTCAGATGAGGAAGGCTTCGAGGTCCTCGTTCACGGCGGCGTCAGCGGAGCGTGGCCAGGAACCGAAAGACGGGCATCGCGGCGGCGTAGCCATCGGCCAGCACGTCGGGCAGGTCCGGCGAGGTCACATCGCTGTCCGCCAACCGTCGTCCGAAGATGACGTCCTTCCAGCGCAGGAGGTCGGCCATCGGGTGGTCCGGCGGGTACCCCGGCGGGACCCGCTTGAGGGCCTCGTGGCTCCGGGCGCCACCGAACCAGGCGACGAAGCCCTCGTCCTCGAGCGCGGCCCGAACATCGTTCGGCGACTCGAACACAGCCCGTCGAAAGGCATCGAGGCGCGGCTTCTCGGGCATCCACATCCCGCCCCCGATGTACATCTCGCCCGGCTGGAAGTTGAAGTAGCCGCCGTTGCCATGGGGGCTGTCGTCCGCGCCCTCCCCTCCCCTCGCAGCGTTCTCGAGCCAGGGAAAGGTCGCCGCGTAATGCGTCTTGTAGGGCGATTTGTCACGGCTGAACCGTGTGTCACGGTAGATCCGGAAGGGCGAGCGCTTCGGGTCGGCCAGGAGTGGGATGCCGCGGGCGTGGAACTGCTCGCCGACGGCGACGACGAGGGCCTCCATGGGCGCCTTGAGGAGGCGCTCGAAATCGGCCTTGCGGGGCTGGAACCAGGCCCGGTCGTTGTTGACGGCGAGGTCGGCCATGAACTGGATTGCCTCAGGCCGGAAGCCGGCGAAGCTCGGCGCCGGGATCGAGGCGGACATTTGGTACCTCCAGGCTCGGGCAGGGCTGACGCTCAGTCCACGGTACCCGTTCCTGGGGCAGCCAGCGGCGGGATCCCTCGATCAGCGCCTGGCCCGGGGCCTGGGCCGCCCAAGACGCGACCGGCGCGGCACAATGCCTGGATGCAGCCGATCACCATCGTCGCATCCGGGCTGGCTGCCCCTTTCCTCGGGGTGACCTGTGGCTGACGAGCTCGATCCCCGCGAGGCCGAGCGGGTCCGGCGGAGGGATCACGATCTCGAGGCCGAGCGCCGTGCCCTCATGAACCCGGGCATGGGCAAGGTCTTCAAGCAGATCCAGGACTCGATGGCCAAGGCGGCCGATGAGCCGGTTCCGGCCACGAAGCGACCGCGTCGCCGCAAGCGCTGAGCGGGCCCGCCCGCCCCGCCGCGACGCGCTGGCCGAGCTACTCCCGAAGCTCGCGACTGAATTCGCGGGCTGGAGCCAGGCCATAGTCGAGGGCCTCCCAGAACGCCGCGGCATCGTCATTGCCGTCACGCACGATGACGTTGACCTTCTGGCAACCGAGGGCCACGAGGCGCGTCTCGATCTGGCGGACGAGGCGGGTCGCGAGTCCCGTCCTCCGCTCGCTCGACGCCGTGGCGACGTGGTAGATCCAGCCGCGACGTCCATCCCAGCCGCCCATCGCCGAGGCGACGATCTCGCCGCCGCGAGCGGCCACGAGAAGCATCCCCGGGTTCCGTTGGGCCAGCACGCGGAGGCTTGGGTCGTCGTCCCCGATCGACCTGAAGCCGGCGGCATCCCAGAGCTCCCGAAGACGATCGCCGTCGCCGGTCCGGTATTCACGGATTGCGATTGGTGGCGGCTCGGGCTTCGGTGGTGGCGCGGCCTTGCCCGCTGTTCGGGTGGACTTCACCGAGCGTGAACCCTTGGCCCGCTGTGCCGCGATCCGGTCGGTCAGGCTGGAGATCGGCGCGGGACCGCGACGAGCAAGCTCTATCCCGGCCCGGGCCTCGTCGAGGGTCGAGAACGGGCCGCGGACGAGTGGCAACCCCAGCTCGTTCGTCTGCTCGGCGTCGACGACCATCCAGCCGTTCGAAGCCTGCTCGACGGTGAAGCGACCGTCGCCGCTCACGTATCGGCCGGCCGCCACACGTCGCAGCTTCGATGGATCTGGCTGGGGAGAAGCGTTCGGCTTTCTGGTCGATCTGGTGGCCATCGGCAGAGGGTAGCGGACCTCGGTCAGCCCGGCCGACCAACGACCGTTTACCACGGCCCTGGGCCCGGCCCGTGCCCGGCAGTGGCCCGCGATGACGCTCCCGCCGTCGAAATTCGGGCAATTGCGCAGTCAAGGGTCGGTCCGACGCGATCGAGGGGGCCGACCTAGCCAGTTTCGTGCTCGAGCACAACGCTCGGGCCTGACCGCAACCGCGGTATCAGCTGGCAAGCCCCGATTTGACGCTCCCAGCATCACGGGTGCGGCTAACGTCCGGCTACGCCCTCGAACGTCGGGCTACGCCCTCGAACGTCCGGCTACGCCCTCGAACGTCCGGCTCCGCCGGCGCCGGCGGCTGGCGGTCGAGCCGGCAAGCTCACTGCGACGCGCGACGTTAGGGCGTCGCGTCGACCCCGGTCCAGGCCCGGTCGACCGCCAGCTGGATGACAGTTGGGCGGTCAGCCACGAGGGCCTGACGGATCGCCGACTCCACGCCGGCATCCGCGTCCACGCGGACGCCGCGGGCCCCGAGCGCCCGGGCAGCGGCGGCAAAGTCGATGGGTCCCAGGTCGGTCGCGCTGGTAGCGCCCCCGGGCCGTCGATCCTGATACTCGCGGATCATCCCGTACTGCTCGTTATCGAAGACGAGGACGATCGTTCGAAGGCCCATTCGAACGGCAGTCTCGAGCTCCGCCAGGGTCATCCCGAGCCCACCATCGCCAACGAGGGCCACGACCGCCCGATCTCGATGGACGAGCCCGGCCGCGATCGCCGCCGGAAGCCCGTAGCCCATCGCCCCCGAGGTCGGTCCCAGGAACGTGCCCGGCCGTCGGAACCGGAAGCCCCGCGCCGCCCAGCCGGCGAACGCGCCGGCATCGGTGGTCACGATGCCGTCCTCCGGGAGCAGCTCCCGGAGCGTGGCGATGACCTTCCCGGGGTGGACACCCGGGCCGGACCAGGGGTGAGCGTCGACGACGGTGGCCGCTTCCCAGGCGGCGCGGTCCGTGGCGTTGCGGGCCACGCGCGCGTCGGTGGATGCGGCGTCCAGGACGCCCCGGGATTCGAGGCGGCCGACGGCCGCCCGCAGGAACTGCTTGGCGTCTGCTGAGATCGCGATCTCCGGTGGAGCGAGCTCGGGAGAGGGCCTGCCCGGCGCGATGTCGACGTGCGCCCAGCGGGTTCCGAGGGCCGGGATCGTCCAACCGTACGAGGCGATCTCGCCCAATCGACAGCCGATGACGAGCATCGCGTCGGCCTCGGCGAGGCGCTCCCGAACGGTCTGCGGCGAGCCGTACCCGGTCGCACCGAGATAGAGCGGATGGTCGTTGGAGATGACGTCCGCTCGCCGCCAGCCGGCGATCACCGGGACGCGAAGGAGCTCGGCCAGTCGAACGAGCTCATTCGAGGTCCGGGCCCGTAGGATCCCGGCCCCGGCGAGGATCACGGGCCGCTCGGCGTCGGTGAGGAGACGGAGGACGGATCCGATCTCCGCGTCGCTCGGCCGGGCTGGCGCGACCCGGGCGGACGCGCCGTTCTCGGACGGAGGGACCAGCTCGTCGAGGAGGTCTTCGGGGAAGGCGAGCAGGACCGGGCCCGGGCGGCCCGTTGTCGCCTGCGTGACGGCCGTGTCAACGGCGGCGACCGCCTCCTGGACGTCGGCCGGCTCCGCGGCCCACTTGGCGAGCGTGCCGATCGACCCGACCAGGTCGACCTCCTGGAATCCTTCCCGCCCGCGCGCTGCGCGCTCGACCTGGCCGAGCAGGACGAACATCGGGCTGGAATCGGCGGTCGCCGTGTGGATTCCGATCGCGAGGTTCGACGCGCCGACGGCCCTCGTGCCGAGGCACGCCGCGGGGCGGCCGGTCAGCTGAGCATGGGCCTCGGCCATGAACGCCGCGGCGCCTTCGTGGCGAGTGGCGACGACGTGGATTCCGGCGGCCTCGAGGCCGTCGACCAGACCGAGGAAGCTCTCGCCGGGCACGGTGAATGCCCATCGGACGCCGGCCCGACGGATGGCATCCGCCACCATTCGTCCGACGGTGACCGGCTGTGCCGGCGTGGCCACCGCCGCCTCGGGCTCTTCCGTGGCTTCCGCCGACCCCCCGGCCGGGCCCGCGGCCTCGAGCGTCGGGGAGCGCTCGGCAGCGGGCTCCACACCCGCCTCCGGCGTCGCCTCGGCCGGCGATTCCAGCACCGGCTCTGCTTCGACCTCGGGGGTCGGATCGGTCGGCGCCGCTACTGCCTCGGGGGTCGGCTCGGTCGGCGCCGCTACTGCCTCGGAGGGCTCGGTCGGCGCCGCCACCTCGGTGGTCTCGGGGGCGCCGCCAGACGCCTCCGCCTCGGGAGTGCCCATCGTCTCGGGAGCCTCGACCGACTCGGGAGTCCCGTCCATCGGGTTCTTCGGCTCGGCCATCAGTTGGCCGGACTGGGCAGAAGGGTCACGAGCATGCTCATGACGACGAAGAGGGCCACGATGGCCATGATGACTCGACCGAGCCTCGCACCGGGGAGCATCCCGGCCTACCGGTAGTTCTGGAACTGGAGCGGCACGATCTCGTCCAGCTCGCGAAGGCGGGCGATGACCCGTTGGAGATCGTCCCTGCTCTTGCCCGAGACCCGGATCGCGTCCCCCTGGATCTGGGACTTCACCTTGGGGAACTCATCGCGGATCAGCTTGGTCAGCTTTCGCGCGAGGTCATCGGGCAGGCCCTTGCGGAGGCCGATCCGCTGGCGGACCTTGTTGCCGCCGGCGGGCTCCACCTTGCCCCAGTCGAAGATCTTGAGGGACAGGCTGCGCCGAATCGCCTTCGACTCGAGGAGGTCCTTGACCGCGGCCGCACGGTACTCGTCGTCGGTCAGGAGGGTGAGCTCGTCGGCGCCCTGCTCGAGCTGCACAGTGACGCCCTTGAAGTCGTAGCGCTGGGCCACCTCGCGGCGGACCTGGTCGAGCGCATTGCGCAGCTCCTGGACGTCGAACTCGCTGACGACATCGAATGACTGATCGCCCGCCATTCGATCACCTCCTCATCCCGCCGCGGGATCGCCGCCGACGGTACCCGCCACGCGTTCGTGCGACCACTCGCGCAGTCGCCCGATCAATCCGTGGCTCGTGTCCAGGACCATGACTCCGGAGGCCCGGCGCCGATCGCCGTCCTCGCGGAGGACGTAGCTCAGGTGCCAGATCGCCACGATGGTGTCGCCGCTCACGAGGTGGCGCTCGATCGTGAACTCAACCTGGTCCTGCCCCGCCGCCAAGGCCAGCCAGTACGCCCGGAGGGCATTGTGACCGACGATCGGCGGACCAAACGGACCCTCATGGTACTCGGCGTCGGCCGAGAACAGTGCGACGAGGCCGTCGCCATCGAAGGTCGTACGGGCGCGGCCCAGCGCTGCCAGGAGCGCGCCGGCCTCGGCGTATGTGACCGTCACCGGGGCTCGAGGAGCTCCAGCAGCCGCTCGCCGATCCGGTAGCTGCGGCCGCCGCCCATCACGAGGACCGCGTCACCGGGACGGACCTCGCCGGCCAGCCAGTCGGCCGTCGCCTCGACCGAGCCGGGCGTGGCCCGCGGGATCTCGGGCCGCAGCCGTCCGATGGCGTCGGCCAGGGCTGCCGGCGAGACGATGGTTGTGTCCGGGTCGCGGCCGGCCCAGATGTCGGCGATCGCGACAGCGTCGGCCGTCGCCAGCGCGGCGGCGAAGTCGTCGAGCAACGCCGCGGTTCGGTGGTAGGTGAGCGGCTCGTAGACGGCCCAAGTGCGGCGGCCCGGCTCCAGCTGGCGAAGCGCCCGGATCGTGGCCCTGATCGCGGTCGGGTGATGGCCGTAGTCGTCGTAGACGACGATGTCACGGGCCTCGCCCTTGCGCTCGAGGCGGCGGCCGATCCCGGGGAACGTGCGAAGCCCCTCGGCGATCTCCTCGGGACCAAGCCCGATCGCGAGGGCGGCACCGGCGACGACCGCGGCGTTCGCGGCGTTGTGCCAGCCCGCCGTCGGGATCACCACGTCGACGAGCTGGACGCCGGTCCGGTGGTCGAACAGCCACAGCAGCGTCGTGCGGGCGGTCAGACGTGCGGCCCCGCTCACGAAACGATCGACGGTGCTGCCCGGCACCGGCCGTGGCGTCGGGCCGAGACCGGCCTGCGGCGGCGCCCCATCGGGCGCCTCCAGCTGGACCCCGACGACCGGTCCGGGGCGGTCGGCAACGCGCCGGACGAGGGCGTCGACGCCAGCGTCGCCAAGATTGGCGACGAGCGTGGCCTCGGGCACCCGCCGCAGCCACGTCTCGAACGCGTCCAGTACGGCGGCCTCGTCGGCGAACACGTCCGGATGGTCCCACTCGATCGTCGTCAGCAGGACGACGTCCGGCCGATAGGCATCGAAGTTGCCGGCGTACTCGTCGGCCTCGACGACGAACTCCTGACCCGCCCCGACGCGGGCCGTCGCCTGCGAGCCGCCGGTCAGCGCCTCGGGCATGAGAGCTCCGACGAACGCGCTCGGGTCGCGCCCAGCGATCGCGAGGAGGTGCACGAGCCAGCCGGCGGTCGTCGACTTGCCGTGCGTTCCGGCAACGGCGATGAGGCGCCTGTCGACGGCCGTGTCGGCGACGACCTGCTGCCACGGCTCGATCGGGATGCCCGCCGCTCGGGCGGCGGTGAGCTCCTGGTTATCCGGGGCAATCGCGGTGAGGGCCTTTGTGACCGCCAGGCGATCGGGGCGCGGATCGGCCTCGACGTGGCGCGGGTCATGGCCGCGGGCGAGCTCGATCCCGACCGCATCGAGGGCCGCCGTATAGGGCGATGGGCCGCCCGCGTCGCAGCCGCTGACGTTCGCGCCGGCGTGGGCGGCCAGGAGCGCCGCGGCCGAGGCGCCGGCGCCCGCGGCGCCGACGACGTGAATCCGCTCACCTGCCCGGATCGGGCGAGCGGCTCGAACCGGCGCGAGCCCGGCGCCGATCTCCGCGGCCGTCCGGGTCACTCGCCGGCGGCCTCGGCACGCTCGATGAGCAGCTCCAGCACTGCGCGGGCGCTCTCCTCGCGGTTCGAGAGGCGATCTCCAGTCCAGACGAAGCGCCGAACGTCGCTGCCCAGCGCGTCGGCAACCCCGACGTACGTTAGCCCGACCGGCTTCTCGTCGCTTCCCCCGTCCGGCCCGGCCACGCCGGTGACGGATCCCGACAGCGATGCCCCCAGCCGCTCCCGCGCCCCGGTGGCCATCGCCAGGGCGACCTGGGCGCTCACCGCGCCGTGGGCGGCGAGGCTCGATTCGTGGACACCGAGGAGGGCGGTCTTGGCGGCATCGGCGTACGAAACGACGCCGGCCACGAAGTAGCCGGACGAGCCCGGGACATCGGTCAGGGTCGCGGCAACGAGACCGCCCGTGCACGATTCGGCCACCACGACCGTGAGCCCGCGTCCCAGACAGATGCCCTGGAGGCGCTCCGCGAGGTCCCGCAGCTCCGGAGATGCCACGGCGACCTACCGGCGCTGGGTGAGCTGTGGCTCCGCCGGCGGCTGGAAGAGCCACGTCTCGGGAATCCCGGGCCGACCAAGGGCCCCGAGCGCGACACCGTTCAGGGTGAACCGGGTCACGCCCGACGAACCCGTCCGGACCTCGACCGAGGTCGTGCCGCTGAAGACGATCGTGTCGCCCGAGCGGAGCGTCTTGCCCGCCTGGGTCAGGCGCGGGTCGATGACCCCGTCCACCCAGACCTTGAGCCAGGCGTTCCCGCCCTGGACCGTGACGACGAGGTTCACGCCCTTGTAGGCAACCGTCACCGTTCGGGTCAGCGAGGCGGTCTTGCCCTCTGGCGAGGTCGCCGTGATCGTGATCGACCAGCGACCCTCGGTCAGCTCGAGGGGCGTCGTGAAGGTTCCGTCCGCGGCGACATCGACCGTGACGCCGTCCGGTTCCGCCGGTGGCGCCGAGGCAGATGGGTCCGGAGACGCGGCCACCGGCGTCGCGGTCGGCTCCGGGCTCGGCGACGGGACCGATCCGTCGGGGGGTCCCAGCCAGGTGGCCCGCACGACGACGCGCGAGGCGTTCGTCGTCATGCCCTCGACCGGGATGGCGCCGTTCTCGAAGGTCGTCCCGTCCTGGGGCTGGGTCACGGTCAGCGTCGGCGCCTGGATGACGAGGTACGGGACGTTGATGATGAGCTGCTTCACCTGGTCCGCGTGCTTGCCCGTCTCCGGGTCGAGGGCATCGATGTAGAACTGGTTCGTCCCGCGGCGGACATCGACGGACACGCTCCAGGTCCCGTCGGACAGGGCGGTCACCCGGTACGTCGGCGGCTGGCTCGGGCCGACGGCGATGGTCACCGTGGCCCCGGCGGTGGCTGTGCCTTCGAGCCGATAGGTGGTCGCGGATCCTGGTGCCTCCACGACCGCCGAGGCCGGGCTGACGACCTCGAGCGTGGGGGGCTTGGCGAACCGCATCAGCTGCGAGGCGAGGTAGATCCCGAAGAACACGACCGCGACCGTCATCATCGCCGCGACCACGACCGACGGGGAGAAGGTCAGCGGCCGGGGCGTCTCCAGAATCGCCTTGGGGGCGACGACGACGGGCTCGGTCGGGAGCTGGTCGCCACGTTCCCGCCGCCACTGGCGGAGGACGTCCTCGGGGTCGAGGTTGAGATAGATGGCGTAGTTGCGGAGGAAGCCCTTCGTATAGACCGCGCCGGGCAGCTCCCGGTAGTCGCCGCGCTCGATGGCAGCCAGGTAGCGGGCCCGGATCTTCGTATCGCGCTCGGCGCGAGCGAGGTCAACGCCCTTCCGCTCCCGCGCCGCGACCAGCCGGTCGGGCAGTGACGGCGTCAGGTCCGGCTCGATGGATGCCCGGTCGGCCCGGGCCCCCGCCCGGGCTTCGGCCCCGCTTCGCCGTGCCTCGTCGCCGATGGCCATATCCGCCTATCCATCCCCTGTTTCGCCTTCGTCCGGATCGCTCCCCGGCTCCTCGCGCCGGAGCACGACCCGGGCGTTCGACCCATCGAACGCCCCGATGTAGCCCCGCGCCTCGAGCTGGTCGATGATCCGGGCAGCCCGCGCGTAGCCGATCTTCAGTCGACGCTGGAGGAGCGACGCCGAGGCCCGATCGTACTCCCGGATGACGCCGATGGCATCCGGCAGGAGCCGGTCCGCCTCCTCGTCGGCGACCTCATCGACGGAACCGGACGCGTCCTCGTCGCTCGCGACGATCTGCATGTCGTAGTGGGGGTCCTCGATCTGGTCCCGCCAGTGGGCCCCGATCCGGCCGATCTCGACGTCCGAGACGAAGACCCCCTGGAGGCGCATCGGGCGGGGAAGGTCGGATGGCTGGTAGAGCATGTCGCCGCGGCCGATCAGGTCCTCCGCGCCGGGCGAATCGAGGATCGTTCGCGAATCGATCTGCGAAGCCATGGCGAAGGCGATCCGGCTCGGGAAGTTCGCCTTGATCAGGCCGGTCACGACGTTCACCGAGGGGCGTTGGGTCGCGAGGACCATGTGGATCCCCGTCGCGCGGGCCTTCTGGGCCAGCCGGACGATCGGGTCCTCGACGTGCTTGCCCTCGCGCATCATCAGGTCGGCGAGCTCGTCGACGACGATGACGATGTACGGCATTCGATCCTCGGGATCCGCCCGCGTGTCGTTGTAGGCCCGGATGTTCCGGGAGGTGGCCCCAGCGAACCGCCGGTAGCGGCTCTCCATCTCGTTGACCGCCCAGCGCAGGGCGGCCTTGGCCCGCTCCGGCTCGGTGATGACCGGGACGAGGAGGTGGGGCAGCCCGTTGTAGGCCGCCAGCTCGACCCGCTTGAGATCCATGAGGATCATCCGGACGTCATCGGGCGTGGCGTTGCAGAGGAGGCTCGTGATGAGAGCGTTGACCATGACGCTCTTGCCCGAGCCGGTCGCCCCGGCGATCAGGAGGTGGGGCATCTTGGCGAGATCGACCGCCTGGGCCTTGCCGGCGACATCGCGTCCGAGGGCAAAGGTGAGGCGGGATGTTGCCGGCGAGGCGAAGTCGAGCGAATCGAGGATCCCCCGCAGGGCGACGACGTTGAATTCCTTGTTGGGGACCTCGATGCCGACCGCGCTCTTGCCGGGGATCGGGGCCTCGATCCGGAGGCTCCGTGCGGCGAGCGCCATCGCCAGGTCGTCGGCCAGGCCCTCGATCCGGCTGACCTTGATGTGGGGCGCCGGCTGGACCTCGTACTGGGTCACGACCGGGCCGGCGTTGCGGCCGACGATCTTGGCATCGATGTCGAAGCTCTGGAGCTTCCTGACGATGATCTCCTCGTTGCGCCGATGGTGGACGTCCTCGTTGGCCAGGCCATTCGGCTCGATCGTCTCGTCGAGCAGCTCGTGCGACGGCAGGACGTACGCGATCCGGTCCCGGGTGGGCGGCGAGTCCGAGGCCGAGGTGACATCGTCGAGGGCCCGGATCGGTCGGGGCGGGGCAAGGAGCGTGGCGGAGGCCACCGCCTCGCCGTTGCGGGCCGGCGCGAACGTCGCCGATGTCGGGACCGTCGAGAGAACAGCTGACGGGATGTGGTCGGCGGCGTCCTCGCCCCAGATGCCGGTCTGGCCGGCCGACGGCGTGGCTGCCACGCCGACCCTGCCGCCGCGCCCGGCCCGCCCGCCGCCGTTGCGGTCCAGGCCCCCAGGGGCCCCGGCCGCGCCACCTCGCTCGCGGCGTCCGGGCTCGTCCGAGCCCGCCCTCGGCTCCCGGCGCATCGAGGCCGCAGCGGTCGTCCCGAGCCAGCGGGCGAGCGTCGTCCCGGGCTTCACCAGCTCCCGAAGCGGCAGGTTGAAGGCCAGCATCAGGCCGACCGCACCGAGCGCGATGAGCAGGACGAAGGCGCCCGGCGCCGTGAGCGGGGCCACGAGGAGGTCCTCGAAGAACCGACCGAGGCGGCCCCCGCTGATATCACCGATGTGGGCGATCTGGATCGCCCCGAGCAGGCCGAGGTAGGCCACCATGATGCCGACGATCGTCAGGCCCCAGCCCGAGGCGGGTCGTCGCCCGGGGCCCCACTCCACGTACCAGCCGGCGCCGAGCAGGAGGAACGGCAGGAGCCAGCGGAGGCTCCCGAACCACGGGCCCACCGAGCCGATCCACCAGTCGGTGAGGCGGCCCTGGCCGGGCAGGACGAGGGCCACGAGGGTGAACACGCCGAGCACGAGGAGGAGGATCCCGACGATCGAGCGGGCGACCTCGGGGCCCACGCTCGGCAGCGCGATCCGCGGCAGGCTCAGGCCGCCCCGACGGCGGGTGCGGCGGGGCGAGGTGCGGCGCCGGCCGGCCACGCCTAGACCTCGACGACGACCGGGAAGACCATCGGTCGCCGCTTCGTCTGCTCGTACAGGAACCGCGAGACCCCGTCCTTGATCTGGGTCTTGAGGAGGGCGATCTCGCTGATGTGGTCGCCCGGGTTCTCGACCGAGGCGATCACCCGTTCCAGGGCGGCCTCCACGACCCGATCGTGTTCGGCGCCGTGGACGAAGCCGCGGGTGATGATCTCCGGCTTCCCGATGACGTTGCCCGTCTGCTTGTCGACGGTCACGACGATCATGAACATGCCGTCGTTGGCGAGGGCCCGGCGGTCGCGAAGGATGACGTCGCCGACCTCGCCGACCGAGAGCCCGTCGACGAAGACGTAGCCGGCCGGAACGGGGGCGGCCCGGCGGGCCGACCCGTCGGCCAGGAACTCGATCGGCTGGCCGTTCTCGATGATGAAGACGTTCTCGGGGGCCACGCCGGTCTCGATCGCCAGGCGGCCGTGCTGGACCTGCATCCGGAACTCGCCGTGGATCGGGATGAAGTGCTTCGGCTTCGTCAGCCCGAGCATGAGCTTGAGCTCTTCCTGGCTGGCGTGGCCCGAGACATGGGCTCGCTTGATCGTGTGGTAG
>DASWGY010000240.1:0-10697 GCA_036393495.1 Candidatus Limnocylindrales bacterium | reverse complement strand
GTGGACCGGCATCTGGGTCGCCTCGGCCACGCGCCGGTCCAGGCCGGCCAGGAGGGCCCCGCCGCCGGCCAGGACGATGCCCTGGTCCATGATATCCGCGACGAGCTCGGGGGGCGTCTCCTCGATCGTGTCCCGGATCGTGTCGACGATCTGCTGGACGGACGGTTCGATGGCCTCGCGGATCTGGTCGGCGCCGACCTCGACGCTCCGGGGCAGGCCCGTGAGCAGGTCACGCCCGCGAAGGTTCACCCGGCCCTGGTCCCACTCGCCGGGGTAGGCCGAGCCGATGGCGATCTTGATGTCCTCGGCCGTCCGCTCGCCGAGGAAGAGGTTGTACTCGCGGCGGGCGAAGTTGACGATGTCGACGTCCATCTCGTCGCCGCCGATCCTGATGGACTTCGAGACGACGATCCCGCCGAGGCTGATGACGGCGACCTCGGTCGTCCCGCCGCCGATGTCGACGACGAGCGACCCCGACGGCTCGCTGACCGGCAGCCCGGCCCCGATCGCGGCGGCCATCGGCTCCTCGATGAGGCGGGCCCAGCGGGCGCCGGCGTTGAGGGCCGCGTCCTTGACCGCCCGCTTCTCGACCTCCGTGACGCCGGACGGGATGCCGACGAGCATCCGGGGCCGGGCGATCAGGCCGATCCGGTCGTGGACCTTGTCCACGAAGTACTTGATCATCTGCTCGGTCACGTCGAAGTCGCTGATGACCCCGTCGCGGAGCGGCCGGATAGCGATGATGTTGGCCGGGGTGCGCCCGACCATGCGCTTGGCCTCGGCGCCGATGGCCAGGACCCGCTTGGTCCGGGCCTCGATGGCGACGACCGACGGCTCGCTGATGACGATCCCGCGATCGCGCACGTGGACCAGGGTGTTGGCCGTGCCCAGGTCGATGCCGATGTCGCGGGAGAAGATGCCGAGCAGGCGGTCGAGCATACGGAGAGAGTCCTCTGCGGATCGTGGGCTCGCGGGCGGGGGTGGCTGCGGCCCGGATGAGCCCGAGGAGTATACCCGCCACTCCGATCGCGGCTGATCGCCTGCCCGGGTCGTCCGAGGGCTCGGCGCGGCCTCGACCATGAGGCGGCCGTGCGGAGTCAGGCGGCTGTCGGCGGGGGAAGCCCGGGGCGATCGAAGTCGATCCCGCGATCGCGCATCGAGATGAAGGCGTCGTGGCCGATGACCAGGTGATCCAGGACGGCGATATCGAGGAGTCGCCCGGCGGCGAGGGCCTCGGCCGTCAGGTGGAGGTCGTCCGGCGAGGGCGTCGGGTCGCCGCTGGGGTGGTTGTGGACGAGGATGACGCTCGAGGCCGTCAGGCGGACGGCGTCGCGGAAGAGCTCGCCGACGCGGACCAGCGAGGCACTGACGTTGCCCTGGTAGGCCGTCGTCACCCGGAGGACGACGTTCTTCGTGTTCAGGACGACGACGCGCAGCTCCTCCCGCTCCAGGCGCCCCATCTGGAGCACCAGCCGGTCGGCGACGTCCCGCGGCGAGCGGACCGTCCAGCGGGCGGCCGGCCAGTCGGCGAGCAACCGCCGCCCAAGCTCGAACGCCGCCTGCAGCTGGGCCGCCTTGGCGCTGCCGACGCCCGGGATCGCCTCGAGCTCCAGGCCCGACGCGCGAGCCAGGCCGGTGAGGCCCTCGAACCGGGCGATGGCATCCTCGGCCAGGTCGACCGCGGATCGGCCGCGGGCGCCCGAGCCCCACAGGAGCCCGACCAGCTCGGCCGACGTCAGGCCCGCCGGGCCGCGGAGCTCGAGACGCTCCCGCGGCCGCTCCTCGGCCGGCAGCTCGCGGAGGGCGCGACCCCGCGGAAACGGGACGAGCGCGCCCGGTTCGGTGCCGAGCTGGGTCATGCTGGCCTCCACGGGAGTGGCAGTCGTCATCGAGCGGCGTCCCCGGGGCCCGGACGACGAGAGCCCGCCGATTCCTCCCGCCATCCGGACCCGAGGACGCGGCGCAGCCTAGACCTGAGCGCTCATCGGCCGGTCACCGGCGACTGCATCCCCGATCAACCGGCGGGCAGGTTCCCGAGCGCCGCTTCCGCGACCACGAGGAGGACGGCATTGAAGGCCGCGTGAAGCCCAACGGCGGCCCACAGCGAGCGACGCCGGACGAAGGCCCAGCCGAGGACGAGAGCGACCGGCAGCCGGCCCGCGGCCCCGACGACCGCGACCGCGAGGGCCTGGCCGAAGTCGTCGCCCCCCTGGGTCAGGACGTGGGCCAGGGCGAACAGGACGGACGTCCGGACGATCGCCGTCGCCGGAGCCACGACCCGGGCCCAGGCCGTCGTGGCGAAGCCCCGGAAGAGGAGCTCCTCGTAGATGGGGGCGACGACCGCCCCGGCGAGCAGGTTGACGGCCAGCCCGGCTCCGGTGCCCGTCGCCGGAAGCGGGCTCTCGGGCGTGGCCCCCAGGACCGAGACAAGGAGGCCCACCACGATCGCCGTGACGAAGATCACGGGGAGCGCGAAGGCCGCGCCCCAGACCAGCTCGCGGACAGCGGCCGGGAGGCTGGCCCGGAGCCCCATGTCGGACCACGACAGGGCGCCCGGCGCGACCACCAGGAGCCGCAGGATGAGGACCACGACGGCCGCCTGGATGACCACCCCGAGGAGATTCAGCAGCGCCCCGTCCACGCTGATCCCGAGGACCTGGAGCGGTATCGCCACGATGACCACCGCGAGATACAGGCCGACGATCGTGGCCCCGAAGACGAGGATCGGCGAGGGACCCGCATACGCCAGCCGGGCCGACCGCCGCTCCACGACCTGCGAGCCACCGAGGAGGAGGAGGCCGCCGAACAGGACGGCGAGGCCGGCGACGAAGATGATCGCGCCGCCCATCGATGGGCCGGCGAGGACGCCGACGAATCCGGAGGCCGCCCCGACGAGCGTCGCCAGCCAGCCGGCGACGAAGAGCCCGGGAGCCTGGCGCCCGTCGATCGTGAAGCGAAAGAGGCCGTGCGACGTCGATCTCGGCGGGGAACCCTCGGGCGCCGAGCCGACTGCGGTTCCCGGGTCCATATCGGGCGTTGCCGCTTCGTCGACCCCGCGGCCCGCCTCGGGCCCCGGGTCGGTCAAGATTCGGCGAGCGGGTCGGGGTTGCGTGCGGCGGCCGGTCCGGCGCCCGTCCTCGTCCCCGTCGCGCGGACCGCACTTCGCATCGGCGCGGAGACGGCCCGCCGCGGAGCGGGCTCCGGGAGCGCGTCGCGGACCGGGGCCCGGACGATCGGGGCCTGGACTCCGACGAGCTCCGGTCGCTCGAAGTCCTTGCCGCACCAGGCGCACAGCGACCAGTCGAGGCCGACGAGCTTCGTGCAGTTCGGGCAGACCCGGTTCAGGCGAGTCCGGCAGGTCGGGCAGATGATCCATTCGGCGTCGACCCGGCGGTCGCACGACGGGCAGTGCCGGATCGCCTCGATCTCGGCGAGCATTGCCTCCTCGGCCAGGTTCCGCTCGTAGATCTCGCCGATCTTCTCCTGGGGCCGGACGATCCGGTACGCGAAGATCGCGAGCGGGAAGAGGGGCAGCGAGATGATGATCCCGGCCGCGGCGAGGTAGGGGGCGATGGGGTTCTCGGTCCGGAGCTGCATGTCCCGGAAGGCCCAGTAGGCCGCCGCGAGCCAGAGCAGGACGAGATAGGCGAGCGCGACCTGGAACCCGAGCTGGACGACGGGGTTGCCGAAGATCGATCCGATCGCGTCGCCGATCGTCGTGAGGATCTCATCCATTGGCCGGGCGGGTGCCTCCGTGGACCGTGGCGATCACCGGGCGCGAGGCTCCGCCGATCGCCGGGCAGTGTAGCAGGGGCATTCCGCGGAACCGCCTGCCGCCCTCCGACGCTGGGCCGCGCCCCGGCGTGACGCCTCAGCCATCCTCGCCTCGCCGCGGGTTGCGGCCGGGGGCAACGGCGATGATGCCGCCCGCGATCAGGAGGACTCCTGCGACCGCGCACAGGAGGGCACCCAGCTGTGACGCATCGCTGCCGAGGTAGAGCCACACGATCCCGAACAGGATCCCGCCGCCGACCATCCCACAGACCCCTGTCCGGACCCACGGCGCAACCCGGTTTGGGAGGACGGCCAGCGCGGTGATCACGACGAGGAAGACGAACACCGGGAGGTGGGACACGATCCCGAGGCCCCAGCTCCCGAGGTAGCCCTCCAGGCCCGTTCCGAGCGACGCCGTCCAGGGCAGGAAGAAGCCGATGATCCCGAGGCCGCCACCGAGGGCGACCAGCCAGCCCTCGAGCGCTTCGGGCGCGTCGAACGGGAGATCGGCGAGGATCGAGGCCCGCCCCGGGACGATCGGGCTCGTTTCGCGAGGCGTGTCTGCCCCAGCCGCGGACCCAACGTCGGGCCTGCTCGACGGCGCCACGCCGACCGGCGCCGCGACGCCAGGCGTGGGCGGAATCCAGCCGCCGGCGCTCACAGCGGGGGCCGCGGGGGCGGGAGCGCTCGCAGGCGCCCAGGTCGGCGGTCCCGCCGGCGCGTCGACGACGTGACCCGCGGCTTCGCCTGTCGGTGCGATCGCACCCGACCGATGGAGGGTCGATGGCGGCAGGTAGGCGCCTGGAATGCCGCCACGCTGCGAATCCAGGTCGAGATTGGCGGCCTCGGGAGGCTTGTTGACCTCGGGGGCTCCGTGCACCCCGGCGGCCTCCGTCGATGCGGCCACGGTGGAGTCGGCCACGTCGGCGGGCGTGGCCTGGGCGACCGCGGCAACGAGCGTCCCGCACGCTGGACAGGCGAGGCGTCCGGGCGGCACGGGCTGCCCGCAGCTTCGACACGGCATGGGACCTGACATCCGAAACTCCCCTGGACCCTCTGCTCCCCTGGCCGCAGCCGCACGGCCGGACCCTCAGGGTGCCAGAACGGCGGGTCCGGCGAAAGGCCATCGCGAGGTCATGGCCCGTGGGACTCGATGGTCCGGGGCGGCTGGTGCCGGCCGACCTCGAATGTCCAGGCGACCGCCCGCCAGGCGACCGAGAGGGCGATCAGCCACAGCCCGGCGAGCCAGGTCAGGGCGAAGACGAGCAGGGCGAGCTGGACGTCGGGCGGCGGCCGGCCGTCCACGAGCACCACCCGGAGGTGATCCCAGGCGATCCCCGCGGCCACGGCCGAGCCGGCGACCACGGCGACCAGCGCGACGTCCGTGACGACGAGCGTTGCGATCCCGGATGGCCTGCCCAGGTCCCGGACCCCGCGACCCAGCGCCGTCCCCACGGAAGCGCCCCAGGCGAGGTGTCGGACGGCCAGCCCCCCGAGCGCTTCGCCGACGATCCACGTCGCGGCCAGGAGGGCCACGACCTCCGGGATCCGGAGGGCAACACGGACGGCCACCGGGAGGCTCGGATCGCCAGGTCGGATCAGCTCGGCGTAGCTGGCCTCGACGAGGCGGATCGCCCCGAGGCCGATGACCACGGCAGTCGGGAGGTGCGCGAGGACACGTACCAGAAACGCCCGGCCGGGCCCACCGAACCGTGGCGCCGGCCCGGCCTCGAGCTCCTCGTCACGAGCCGCGTCGCGAACGAGGGCCAGGTCGAGGGCGGCCCCGAGGAGCCCTCCCGCCACGAGCCAGATCGTGAGACCGATTGCCAGCGAGGCGACGACCACGACGAACGCCGGTGAGACACCCCCAAAGACGAACCCCACGAGCGCCGGGCCGAACGAATTCGCCAGCCCTGCGACCGTGGGCAGGGCGACGATCGGGAGGAAGACCACGAGGATGCCGCCCCGGACGAGGAACGCCCCCAGCGCGATCGCCCACCAGGCCGGTCTGGCCATGGCGGCCAGCAGCGATGCCAGCAGCGATCCCCCCGACGATCCGGCCGGCGGTCCTGCGAACGCTTCGGCCGACGATCCCGTCGGCGCTTCGGCTGGCAATCCTGCGGGAGTTCCGGCCCGCGAATCGGCCGGCGCCATGTCGATCGGCCCGACGCCCGCGGTCAGGGCGTGGGCGTCGGGCCCGCGAGCTCGTCGAGACGGGCGAGCGCCGCCTTGACCAGCTCGATCTCCTGCCCGTACGTCGCGAAGTCCCCCGCCCGGAGTGCCGCCTCGGCTGCTTCGAAGTGAGCGTTCGCGTATTCGACCAGGGCCGCGACGTCGGTCGGGAGCTCCGTCCCGGGTGTCGGTCGGGGCGTGGCCTCGGGTCCGGGCGTCGGGCTCGCGCCGGGTCCCGGGGTCGGCGAGGGGCCGGGGCCCGGACCGGAACCAAGGAGCAGGTCCAGGGCCTCGCCGAGCGTCTCTCCCCAGACCACCGTCGTCGGCGACGCGACCACGATTCGCTGGAACTCCGGGAATCGCGACGACGTCGACTGGAGATAGACGGGCTGCAGATAGATGAGGGTGTCGCCGATCGGGACGACGATGAGGTTGCCTCGAACGACCGAGCTCCCCGACTGATTCCAGAGGGTGATCTGGGCGCTGATCGTGGGGTCCTGATCGATCCGGGCCTCGATCTGGACGGGCCCGAAGACGGAGGTATCGGTGGGGAACCGGTAGTAGCGGACGTCGCCGTAGTGCTCGGGATCGTTTCGGGCCGCGATCCAGGCGATCATGTTCGGCCGGCCCGCCGGCACCATTGGCTGGAGGAGCAGGAACTCCGGATCCGGCTCCCCGGGCATCCGCATGATCACGTAGTAGGCCTCGGACGGCAGACTCTGGTCGCTCGACTGGCCACGCGGCACAGTCCACAGGTCGTTGCCGCTGAAGAAGGTCTCCGGGTTCGTCACGTGGTAGCGGCCGAACATCGCGGTTCGGAGGTTGAAGAGGTCCTCGGGGACGCGGAGGTGGGATCGGAGGTCGTCCGGCAGCTCCGAGATCGGCCGGAACAGCTCCGGGAAGACGCCTTCCCAGGCCCGGATGATGGGGTCGGACGGGTCGGCCACGTAGAACGACATCGTCCCGTCGTAGGCGTCCATGACGACCTTGACGCTGTTCCGGATGTAGTTGATCGGCCCCGTGCCAATTCGGACGGCACCCAGGCCCTCCGGGTCGATGCGATCGGCGTGGGGGAATCGATCGCTGGTCGTGAAGGCGTCCTGGATGTAGACGAGCCGGCCGTCATCGGTCGCGACGATGTAGGGGTCCTTGTCGTAGGCCAGGAAGGGAGCGATGAGATCGAGGCGCTCGCCGAACGAGCGGTGCATCAGCAGCTGGCTGTCGCTCGTCACCTGGTCGCTGATGAGGAGGTCGAGATCCCGGAACCGGAAGGCGTACAGCAGCCGTGACAGCGTCGTGTCGAGGCCGATCCCCGTGTCGCCGCTCCAGCGGGTCCGCTCGCCGGTGTCGTCCTCGCCCCGTGGATAGTCGAACTCGTCCTGGCGGGCACGGACGATGACGTACTCCGAGGGCCGCTCGCCGAAATAGATCCGCGGCTCGCTGATGGTCGGGGCGCCTTCGGCCGAGACCGGCGGCAGGTTCCGGATCAGCAGGACCGGCTGGCCTTCCCGGGTCACCTCGTTCACGGGGACCATCGCCACCCCGATCCCATGGGTGTAGACGATCCGTTGGTTCACCCAGCTGGTCGCCTGGGGGTTGGCCCCGAGGTCGAGCTCGCGGGCCGAGATCATGACCTGGCGCGCTTCGCCGTCGACGAGATACCGGTCGGTGTCGACGTCGGTGAAGTCGTAATAGGTCCGGACCGTCTGGAGCTGGTCGAGGGTCAGGCCCAGCGGGCGGTAGTCCCACAGCCTCGCGTTGGCGAAGGTCGCCGACTCGTCGTCGATCTGTTCCCGGGTCAGGACGGCATCACCCTGATAGCGACGCTCCTCCCAGTCCGCAAGGTCGAAGGCCAGTCGGGTCATGGCGATGTTGTTGGCGATGTAGGGCTGCTCCTGCTGGAACTGGTTGGGGTCGACGGTCAGGCGCTGGATCGCTTCGGGGTAGAGCCGGCCGATGACCAAAGACGCGATGAACCAGGCGGCGACCGTCGCGCCGAGGGGCCAGGTCCAGCGGGTGAAGGCGCCACCGATGAGGAAGGCCGCGGCGAGACCGGACAGGACCGTCAGGACGTCGTAGGCAAGGAACTGGGCGTTCTGATCGGTGTAGCTCACTCCCGTCGCGAAGCCCCGGTTCGAGTAGACGAGCTCGTACTTGTCGAGCTGGTAGCCGAACGCGACCGACAGGAGGAAGAGCCCGCCGAGGATGCCCAGGTGAACGCGGACCGGCGTCGGGAAGGACAGGCCGAGCTGGGGCGCACCGGCAAGGTACCGGCCGAAGGCGACGATGAGCCCGCCGAGGACGAGGGCGTTGAAGATCGACTGGACGGCCCGCAGGAACGGCAGCTCGAACATGAACCACGAGATGTCGCGACCGAAGATCGGATCGACGGCGACTGTCCCGGCGACCTCGAACGGCACCCGGTTCAGCCACAGGAGGACCGTCTGCCAACTGGCCGCGGCCGCCGCGCCGACGGTGATCGCACCGAAGATCGACAGCGCCGCGAGGACGACGGAGACCGTCGGGGTCAGGTCCGGGATCGCCTCCGGGCCGACGGCCGTCGGGCGGGCCGGCTCCTCGCGCGGGTTGAAGCGGTCGCCCTGCCCGGCGAGGCCGGCTTCGGCCAGCCGCTCGAAGAGGTCCCGGAACGTGCCCGGGACGCCCGCCGGCGGCGGCGCCAGGCGGCGGGCGAGCCACAGATTGCCGAGCAGGACGACCAGGGCGAGGACGGTGACGCCCACGAGCAGCCCGGCTCCCGCGGCGACCCGAGTCCAGAAGACGCCATCGAAGCCGACGCTCCGATACCAGATCGCGTCCGTCCAGAACTCGAGCAGGCCCGCTCCGAAGAGCAGGACGAGGACGACGATCGCGCCGAACACCCACAGGCGGATCGAAGGACCGCCGCCGCGGCGAACGGTGCGGGCAGCGCCCGGGCGCCCCGGACCGCCGGGCCGCGAAGCCCCGAAGTTCGGTCGGTAGGGGCCGGACGGCTCGTTGTCGTCGTCGTCATGCATGGGGGGATACTACGTCGCGGCGGGCCGATGGCTTCCGAGACCCTCGACCGCGCGCCGAAAGGCGGTCAAAACCTCGGACGCCAGCTGGTTCGGGGGCATCGTCGCCGCGCGGGCCGGCTCCCACCGGAATCCGGCCCGGATCGCGAGCGGACAGCGCCACGGTCGGTCGGCTTCCTCGGGCGGGACGAGGAGCCCGAGCCGGATCGCCAGCCTGCCGCCGTCTTCGAGGATGAGCCCCGAGAGCCCGCCCGAGAAGGCCGGCCCGAGGCGCGCCAGCGGTGGCTCGGGTGGCGGTCCGGCCGCCGGCGCCGCGTCCTGGAACGAGATGATCCCCGTCTCGTCGCGCACCCAGAGGACGCTGAGCCACCAGTCGTCCGGCCCGATCGACGGGCGGGCCATGCCCGCATACCAGGTCAGGCCGGCCACGTGCAGGACCTGCTCTCGAAGGTACGACGGGCCTGGTAGCGGGAGACGATCGGCCATGTGCCGGAGGATATCCGGCGCGCCGGGTCAGGCCGGCTTGGCCTCCGCGTCGGGGTCTCCCGCGTCGGGGTCGTCCGCGTCGGGGTCGTCGTCGGCAGCGCCTCGCTCATCTTCGTCGTCGGCGGCGGCTCGATCGTCGTCGGCGGTACTGGCGTCGTCAGTGCCCGCGTCGGCCGCGTCGTCGGCCCCATCGGTCGCATCCTCGACAGCCCCGCCAAGGCCCAGATCCCCGAGCTCGACCGGCTCGCCGGTCTCGGTGGCCACCTCCGCGACGACCTCGGCCTGGCGCGCCAGTACTTCGGCCTCCAGGGCCGCCAGCTCGAGGCGGATCATCTCGCGGCGGACCGCCACGTCGGGCGGCTCGAGCGTGCCCGGTGGCGGCGCCTCGGGCGTCTCGGGCTCGTACTCGCCGGCCAACCAGCCGATGATGCCGCGCGGCTTCGCCGTCGGAGCGCGTCCCTTGAGGATGGCGTCGACGTCGATCTGGGTCACCCCGGGGACCGCCGTCGCCTCCGGCTCCTTCAGCGCCGCGCCACAGGCGGGGCAGCGCTCCACGTCGGCAGCCGGGAGGGAGGCGGAGCACCACGGGCAGATGAGGCCGGGGTCAGAGGTCGGCCCGCCCCCGGACAGCACTGGCTCGGACATGCCCGGAACTGTAGCGCCCGGCGGCGCGGGGGGAATACCCCAATTGGGGCATCCGGAAGGTCCATGGCTGGGTCCGGCGCTCCGGCCTCGGCCTTGCGCATCCGGCCCCCGGCAGGCACGCTGGCGCGAGCGTGACCTACTCGATCGTTGCCCTCGATCCACACAGCGGTGAGCTCGGTGTCGCCGTCCAGACTCGCTGGCTGGCCGTCGGCGCCCTCGTGCCCTGGCTTCGGCCCGGCGTCGGGGCGATCGCGACCCAGTCGTTCGTCGACACCCGCTACGGCTTCTCGGGCATCGAGCTGCTGGCGGCCGGCCGCTCGCCCGAGGATGCCCTGGCCGAGCTCCTGGCCGCGGATCCAGACCCGGGCGTCCGCCAGGTCGGAATGGTCGACGCGAGTGGTCGGGTTGCGGCCCACACCGGCGCCGACTGCGTGGTCGCGGCCGGCCATGCGACGGGAGATGGCGTCTCGGTCCAGGCGAACATGATGGAGCGGCCGAGCGTCTGGCCGGCGATGCTCGCGGCATTCCATGGCGCCTCGGGCGATCTCGCCGATCGGCTGGTCGCAGCCCTCCGCACGGCGGAGGCCGAAGGCGGCGACGTCCGGGGCC
>DASWGY010000239.1:0-6134 GCA_036393495.1 Candidatus Limnocylindrales bacterium | reverse complement strand
GGCGGGGGAGCCGGCCCGGCCACGCCATCATCCAGACCTACCTGCCTGACCACCCAGCGATCCGGGCCGTGGCGACGGGCGAGCCGAATGCCTTCTACGACGCCGAGCTGGACGATCGGCGCCGGTTCGGGTCGCCGCCGTACGGGCGGCTCCTCAAGCTCACCCTCGCGCTGGCCGATCGCGACGAGGCCGAGCGGACGGCCGATGCCTTCGCCGATCGCCTCCGCTCGCGGGCGGTTGCTGCCCCGTCCGCCGCCCCAACGACCGTGGCCGGTCCCGCGCCGGCCTACATCGCCCGGCGAGCGGATCGGTGGCGCTACAACGTCGTGGTCAGGGGTCCGGATCCGGCCGGCTTCCTCGGAGAGCCTCCCGGCCCACCCTGGTCCGTCGACGTCGACCCCGAGTCCCTGCTCTGAGGCCCTCGCGGGCTCTCTCGCAGGTGCGCCGCGTGACTGGAGGTCAGCATTCCGGCGTCGAGAGCTGCCCGGTTCGCGTTCCGCGCGCTCTTCGGCCGTGGTCCGTGAACCACAGACACGAGGGACCCGCCTGGATGTCCTCCATCCGCGCCATCGAGGCCCTTGAGGTCTGGAACGTGACTAACCGTCACGGTCACAGCTGACGAGCTGCTGTCGGGCGGCCGCCGCGCGTTGGCGCCGGACGACGCGTGCGCGATGGCGAGGTTCGGGGGACAATCGTGCTCACGCACGGCAGTCCGCCAGGCCGCGGACAAGGAGGCACGGATGATCGACGAGACCACGAAGCCCGAATCGACCACCAAATCCGGGGAGACCTCGGCGAGCCATGGCGACGAGACCTTCGAGTGGACCGGCGATGCCGCTGACGGCGACTCCGGTGCCGCGAAGTCGGCCGCGACGACCGGCCGCGAGTGGCTCGGGCAACTCCAGACGATGATCGAGAACGCGGCGACCCAGGCGGCGCCCGTGATGCGCGAGGTTGCGGCCAAGGCCGCCGAGCTCGCGGCCGTGGCCGGCGAGAAGGCCGGCCCCGTGGCGGCCAGGGCCGCTGAGCTGACCACCCAGGCCGGCCACAAGCTGGCCGAGCGCTCGCGCGACCTCGCCACGGAGATCCGGCGCGACCAGGCGGCACGCGGTGAGGGGCCGGGGCCCGACGAGGCGGCCACCGACGAGTCGATGGAGCCGGCCGAGGCCGACGAAGCGAAGGCAGACGGGGGCTGAATCGACCGACCGAGCCAGCTGATCGAGGACCGCGGCGGAGGCGTCGCGGTCCTCGCCTATACTCGCGGGCATGAGCGTCCGACCGATCCTCCTCCTCGGCGACGCGCGGCTGCGCCTCAAGGGCCTGCCCGTCGACAGCTTCGGGAAGTTCCTCCACGAGCTCCTCGATGACCTCGCCGCCACGATGCGGGATGCGCCGGGGGTCGGGCTGGCCGCGCCGCAGGTCGGCGAGGCCCTGGCCTGCTGCGTCATCGAGGTCGAAGGCCAGCTCCACGAGCTCGTCAATCCCCGCATCACCAAGGCAACAGGTGACGACCGCGACCTCGAGGGCTGCCTGTCGATTCCCGGCTATGCCGCCTACGTGACCCGTCGCGAGCGCGTCTGGGTGGTGGCCCAGAACCGCGTCGGGAAGAAGATCAAGGTGGCCGGCTCCGGGCTCCTCGGGCGCGCCCTTCAGCACGAGCTCGATCACCTCGACGGGAAGCTCTACATCGACTACCTCGACTCGATGGATGAGCTCATCGCCGTGGGCCACGGCGAGGACGGCGACGAGGACGAGACCTCGGAGACGGTCCCGGCACCCGCGCTCGCGTGACCGTGCCGCCGAGCAGCTCGGCGGTGACCGACCGGCCCGGCCACCCCGCCCGGGCGATCTTCTTCGGCTCGGGATCCTTCGGCGTGCCGATCCTGCGAGGGCTGCTGGAGCATTCGGTCGTCGAGGTCGTCGGCGTCGTGACGCCCCCGGATCGGCCGGCCGGGCGGCACGGTGCGCCCACCCCGGTGCCCGTCGCGGTCCTGGCCCGGCGGGCCGGCCTGCCACTGCTGCAGCTCGAGCACGTCCGTGCGCCCGAAACGGCCGGCTCGATCGCGGCGTTGGAGCCGGAGATCGGCGTCCTCGCCGATTTCGGGAGGATCGTGCCGCCGCCCATCCTTGAGATCCCGGCCCACGGGATCCTGAACGTCCATCCGTCGCTCCTGCCGCGTCACCGCGGCGCGACACCGGTCGCGGCGACGATCCTGTCCGGCGACGCCGAGGCGGGCGTGACCGTGATGCGCATGGATGAGGGACTCGATACCGGGCCCTTGCTGGGGAGCCACGCCTGGGCCCTCGAGCGCTCGGAGATCGCCCCGGTGCTTGAGGCGCGGGCGGCCACCGAGGGCGCAGCGCTGCTCGGCGAGCTCCTCGGCCCGTATCTCCGGGGCGAGATCGCCCCCACGGCCCAGGACGAGTCATTGGCCACGTTGACCCGGCCGCTGCGCCGGACCGACGGGCTCCTCGATCCGATCCGCCCGGCAGCGCAGCTCGAACGGCAGATACGTGCCTACCAGCCCTGGCCGGGCTCGTTCGTCGAGACCCCGGGGGGCCGCCTCGTGATCCTCGCCAGCCTCGTCGCCGAGCGTGGGGCCAGCGACCAGACGGGCATGGTCGTGGCCGACGGCCTGGGGCTCGCGCTCGTCGCCGCTGACGGGCGGCTTCGGCTGCTCGAAGTCCAGCCGGCCGGCGGCCGGCCGATGTCGGGCGCGGCGTATCGGCGGGGCCATCCCGCGATCATCGGCCAGCTTGCGGGCGGCGCCGGGTGACCCGGCCCGCTCGCGGGCGGACGGGTGATCCCGCGGAGAGCGGGGCCATCGGCGTCTCCCGGCCGCGGCCGGATTCGGAGCCCAAGGTCCGAGGCACGATCCGCTACGCCGCGGATCGCCGGCGAGCCGGCACGCTCCATGCCAGGCCGGTCCTCGCCGCCTATGCCCATGCCCGCATCAGCGGCATCGACGTCAGCGCTGCGCAGGCGCATGCCGGGGTCGTGCTCGTGTTGACCGCGGCCGAGCTGCCGACGCCGGCCGGCGACATCGATCGGCTCGTTGAGCCGCTGGCCCGCGCCGAGGTCGTCTTCGCCGGCCAGCCGGTCGCCCTCGTCATCGCCGAGACGCCCGAAGCGGCTGCCGACGCCGCGGAGCTCGTCGACGTTCAGCTGGAGCCGTGGCCAGCCGTCGTCGATGCCGTGGCGGCGATGGCGCCCTCCTCGCCGCTCGTCCGCTTCGACCTTTCCGTGAGCCAGGCCGACGATCCCGGCGGGGGCACGGCGACGGGTGCCGCCACCCACGCTGCCGTCGGCGGCGAGGGCGATTCGTCGATCGACGACGAGCACCTCTCGCCGAACGTCGTCGAGCGGACCCGCTACCGAACCGGCGACGTCGGTGCCGCGCTCGCCGGGGCGGCCGCGACCGTCCGCGCCACGTTCCGGACGGCGTGGCTCCACCAGGGCTACCTCGAGACGCAGGCCTGCACCGCCTGGACCGACGAGGACGGGACGCTCGTCGTGGAGTCCAGCACCCAGGGCACGTTCTCGCAGCGAAGCGACATCGCGAAGACGCTGGACCTGCCGCTCCACCGCGTCCGGGTCGTGGCGGCGCCCCTAGGCGGCGCGTTCGGCGGAAAATGGTCGCTCTTCGAGCCGCTCATTGGATTCGCCGCGAGGCGCCTTGGCCGGCCCGTGCGGCTGGTCCTCGATCGGCGGGAGGACTTCCTGGCGAGCAACCCGGCGCAGGGTTTCGAGATCGAGGTCGAGGTCGGCGCGGACGCCGAGGGCAGGTTCACCGCCCTCCGAAGCCGGATCGTGGCCGACTGCGGTGCCTTCGCCGACTACTCGGCCTCAACGCTCGCCCCGATCCTGCTCGCCGGGCCCTACCGCTGGCCGGCGTTCGACCTCAGTGCCTATGGCGTCCTCACGAACCGCGTCGGCGTCGGGACCTACCGGGCACCGTCCGCGCCGCCGGCCACGTTCGCCCTCGAAGCCGCACTCGATGAGCTCGCCGCGCGCCTGGCGATCGATCCGCTCGAGCTGCGGCGCCGCAACGCCGCGAGCGAGGGCGACCCGATGGTTGACGAGGAGACGTGGGTCCGGGTGGGCACGCCCGAGGTCCTCGACGCCCTCGAGGCGGACGCCCGGTGGCGGACCAGAGACGACGTCGAGCCCGATGAAGGCGTCGGCCTGGCGATCGGCTGGTGGCCCGGCAGCAAGGCGCCCGCGAGTGCGATCTGCCGCGTGTCCGCGGCCGGGTCGATCCAGGTCGTGACCGGCGTCGTCGACATGTCCGGCACGTCCGGCGCGTTCCAGGCGATCGCCGCCGAGGTCCTCGGCGTGGGGCTCAACGCCGTGCAGGTCGTCATGGCCGACACCGGCAGCGCGCCGCCCTCGCCCGGGAGCGGCGGCAGCGCCATCACCTACGGGGCCGGCCGCGCCGTCCGGGCCGCCGCCGAGGACGCCCGCAGCCAGCTCATCCGCGCGGCGTCGCGGCAGCTCGAGATCGCCGAGGCGGACCTCGAGATCGTCGACGGTGTCATCCGGCCGGTCGGCACGCCGGAGAAGGGGATCCCGATCGCCCGCCTCGTTCGCGCCAACGCTCGGGCGGATCGGGCTCCGATCGAGGGCCATGCCTCGACCGAGCACACCAGCCTCGCGCCCTCGGTGGCCGGGGTCGTCGCCCATGTCCGCGTCGATCGCGAGACCGGCGCGGTCGAGGTCCTCGACCTCCGGGCCGTCCAGGACGTCGGCCGGGCGCTCAACCCCGCTCTCGTCACCGGCCAGCAGCTCGGTGGCGCCGCACAGGCGATCGGCTGGGCCCTGCACGAGCGGCTCGTCCACGACGACGCCGGCCAGCTCCTCTCGGCGACCTTCCTCGACTACAAGCTGCCGAAGGCCGAAGACGTGCCGTCGATGACCATGTCCTACGTCGAGGTACCGGCGCCGGACGGTCCGTTCGGAGCGAAGGGCATCGGTGAGTCTGCCGTCGTCGCCGGCGCCGCCGCCATCGCCAACGCCGTGGCCGCGGCGACGGGCGTTCGCCCTCGCGAGCTGCCGATGACACCACCACGAATCTGGAAGGTCCTCTCGGCGGGCGCCGAATAGCGGCGACGTCCGGGAGGTTGCCAGCGGCGGCTGAGCTGCGTTCGCAACGTTCACGGCGCCGAGCCGCTCTGACCCTGCCGGCCTCGGGCCCGTGCGACAATGCTCGGCCGAATGCCGACTGTCGTTCCGACGATCATCCAGCCGTCGCTGGCCGCCATCCTGGCTCTGCCGCCGGGTATCTCCGAGCTGACGCCGGAGTCGCTGTCGGCCTGGTTCACGGCCCGCGGCGAGCCGTCGTTCCGTGCCCGCCAGGTGCTCGATGCGGTATGGCAGACGGGCGCCCCGAGCCCCGATGCAATCACGACGCTTCCTGCGCCACTCCGCGGCGACCTCGCAGGGGCCTTCCGCTGGGACACCGTCGAGGACACCGACGTCCGCCTGACCGATGGCGACGCAACCGAGAAGGCCCTCCACCGGCTCGGCGACGGCGTCGTCATCGAGAGCGTGCTCATGCACTTCCCGGCCGGCCCCGGCCACCGCGAGCGGAACACCCTGTGCATCTCGAGCCAGGCGGGCTGCGCGGTCGGCTGCCCATTCTGCGCGACCGGCGAGCTTGGCTTCGGGCGCGACCTCCTGACCGGCGAGATCCTCGATCAGGTCCGCCACGCCGCGCGGCGACTCACAGCCCGGGGCCGGCGCCTCACGAACATCGTGTTCATGGGCATGGGCGAGCCGCTCCTCAACCTCGACCGGGTCCTCGAGGCCGTCGAGGCCCTCAACGATCCAAAGCGGTTCGGCCTGGGGGCGCGCCACATCACGGTTTCGACGTCGGGGGTCGTGCCGGGCATCCGGCGCCTGACGGCACTCGGGCCCCAGTTCACCTTGGCTGTCTCCCTTCACGCGGCCCGCGACCCGCTCCGTGACGTCCTCGTCCCGCTGAACCGCCGCTGGCCGGTCGCCGAGGTCGTCGCCGCCGCCCGCGACCATGCGAAGGCCACCGGCCGGCGGATCACCTACGAGGTCACGATGATCGGCGGCGTGAACGACACCGACGTCGATGCCCAGGCGATGGCCGACCTCCTCCGGGGCG
>DASWGY010000238.1:0-9072 GCA_036393495.1 Candidatus Limnocylindrales bacterium | reverse complement strand
TGGGCCGACCGGATCCTGGCCGCGATCTCGAACAGGCCCTCAAACGTGAAATGGCTGGCCGGCGTCCGACCCATGTCGATCGGGACGATCTCGGCGAGCCCGTCGAGGCCCGGCGTCCGGCCCAGGATGTCGGCCCCCGAGAGGGTCGGGACGTTACCGCCCGCGATCGGGTCATGGCGCATCGAGATCGTGCCGCCGGTGAAGATCACCGTGGCCCGCCGGCGTCGCCCGCTCATCGGCGGCTCATCGCCCGCTCATCTCGGGATCATCTCGCCATCACCCGGCGGTCGACTGGCGGTCGACTGGCGCTCATCCGGCGCTCATCTGGCACTCACCTGGCGAGCTCGCTCCCGGCGTGCGGCATCTTGTCGTACCGAACGTGTCCGCGGCGGCTGCCGAGTCGCCACATAGCGCCTGGGATCGCCCCGAGCCACACGGCGCCGAAGAGGGCCGCGCGCACCGAGCGCCCGAGGCGCTCCGCGATCGAGAGCGGTGAGCCGTCGCTGGCCGCCTCCCAGCGGAGGGCGTCGAAGGCCAGGATCCCACCGGCCGCGAGGTACGTCGCCACGACGGCGAGAGCCGTCCCGGCACGCCCGGTGACGACGGCTCCGGCCGCAGCGCCGAGGATCAACGGCGGGGCGAGGAGCTGCGCCCCGTAGGCGGCGAAGTCGAAACGAGCCCGGAGCGACAGCCTCGGGCTGCGCATGACGGCCGGGCCGTGCTCGAGGATCCGCCGCAACCCGCCCTCGCTCCAGCGCAGCCGCTGGCGCCACAGGCCGGCCCAGGTGCGGACCGGCTCCTCCCAGACCTCGAGGTCGATCGCCCAGGCCACGGTCGTCCCGTGGGCGGCCGCGATCCGGCTCGAGAGGTCGATGTCCTCGGTCAGGGCCCGTGCCCGCCAGCCGCCGACGGAGGCGAGCAGGGTTCGTCGGATGGCGATCCCGTTCCCGCGGAACTCCGAGCAGCCGCCCGACGCCCAGCGACCGCGCTGGAGCTCACCATCCTGGTTCTGCTCGTCGGCCTGGGCCCCGGCCAACCAGGCCGAATCGGCGTGCAGGATCCGCCGCCGAGCGGTGACGGCGTCCGCGCCGGCGGCGAAGTACGCGGCCAGGCGACGGAGGAAGCCGGGTCCGATCCGGGCATCGGCGTCGAGGACGAGGACGACATCACTCCGGCATCGATCGGGCTGTGCCGCGGTCAGCGCCGCTCCCTTGCCATCGGGCAGGCCGGCGCCGTCGCGGCGGATGATCGTGGTGACCTGCTCGATGCCGGTCGCCCGGGCGGCGGCCCGGACGGCCTCGGCACTCCCGTCGGTCGAACGGTCGTCGACGACGACGAGCTCGAATCGCGGCGTGCCGTTCGGATCGCGGTGATCCTGGGCGGCGATGTCGGCCACGAGCTGGGGCAGGACGATCGCCTCATCGCGGCCCGCGACGACGACGCTGATCGTCGGCGCTGGGGCGGCAGGATCGAGCGGCGGCGGATCAGGGGGGATCGGCGGCCGGCGGCTCGCGACGAGGATCGGGGTCAGCTCCGCGGCGACGACCCCGATCGCGGCCACGACGAGCAAGCCTGCACCCGCGCTCGACGCCGCCATCGCTCCGACGGCGATCCCGCCGCCGAGCGTCGCGAGCGTGATGGCGCGCCACGCGGCCGGCGTTGCGACCTGGTCGATCGAACCGGCGCCAGCGTCACTCACCGAACGCCTCCGGGTCGTCCCTCACCGATCGACGCCGATCGTCTTCTGTCCGCATGGCGATGCCGATCGGATCCACGGCCGTCCCGGGCACCATCATCCCGGCCGTCGCCCGGGTCTCGGCAGGCAGGAGCGGGCCCCTTCTGATGATCGACGCCAGTCCGGAGAGGAAGACGAAGGCCGCCACGACGAGGATGACCATCGTCGTGCCGAGGAGGTCGGAGATCGGCCCCACGATGATGATCGGCAGGAAGCTGCCGACCGAGACGAGCATGTTGAGGACGCCGAAGACGCGGCCCCGAACCTCCTCGGGCAGGTCCTCCTGGAGCTGGGTCTGGCTCGAGATCGCGACGATGCCGTAGGCGATCCCGGCGACGAAGGCCATCGCGATGACGATGGCGATGAGCGAGGTCACCGCGGACAGGTCGACGAGCGGGGCCTCGACCCGCTGGAGGGCCCGGCTCAGGGGGCCGGCCACGGTCATGCCGGCCAGGAGGATCCCCAGCGCGATCAGCCCGCCCTCGATCGCCCGGCGACGCGGCACGTACCGCCCGTACGAGTTCAGGAGCAGGACGCCCATGACGATCCCGATACCCAGCGGCAGGACGACCACGAACAGATCCTCTGCGCCGAGGCCCAGGGTGCCGGCGGCGAAGTCCGGCCCCAGGACGCCGATCACGCCGACCAGGGACGCCGCGATCCCGAGGTAGATGAGCGACCAGCTGATCGTGCGATGGGCGCGGATGTAGGCCATCCCCTCGGCGAGCTGGGCGAACGTCCCCTGGACGGCTTCGCCGGCTTCGTGGACGGCGCCGCCGTGCTCCTCGCCCTCGACGACGGCGGGCGGGTTCGCGGGCAGCGTCCAGCACAGCAGGGCGGCCATGCCGTACAGCGCACCGACGACGAGGAGGACGGGCTCCGGGCCCCCCGAGAGCTTGACCACGAGCGGCCCGAGGAGGGCGTAGCCGAGGGCGAACGCGCCGTTGAGGGTCAGGGTGAAGAGCCCGTTCGCGCTCACCAGCTGGTGGCGCGGGACGAGGTACGGGATCATCGCGGCCTCGGCCGGGGCGAAGAAGACGGTGATGACCGAGACGGCGATGTTGAGGAGCAGGATGAGGCCGATGTTGCCGCCGACCCACCAGATCGCCACCATCGCCGCCGCCCGCAGGACATTGGTCAGGACCAGGACGAGGCGACGGTCGGCCCGGTCGACATAGACGCCGGCCACCGCCGAGAGCAGGACGGCCGGGACGAGGAACGTCAGGAACAGGGCGCTGACCGCGGAGCTCAGGCTCGTCGCCTCGAGGACGATGACCGTCAGCCCGTAGAGGGCCATGTTGGAGCCGACCTGGGTGCTGAGCTGCGAGAGCCACAGGAACAGGAAGGGCCGGTTCCGGAGGACCGCGGCGGTGCTCGCTCCGCCGGCGCTGACCGACGGCTCGAGGGTCACGCCTCCGAGGTCGGGCCGGTTCGCTCGGCCGCGGGCCGAGCGGCCGCGGGCCGAACGGCCGCGCTCAAGTCCGGGTCGCCCCGCTCGACGAAGCCGGCGAACCGGGACTCGACCGCCCGCCGCTCCAGCAGGAGGTGACGCCCGCAGGTCTGGCAGCGGAGCCCGATGTCGGCCCCCAGCCGGTCCACCAGCCACGTCGCGCCGCCACAGGGGTGGGGGCGCCGGAGGCGGACGACGTCGCCCAGGTACAGCTCGAGAACGGGCCTGCCGGTCATGGGACCGAGCCTATCAGAGGCTCGGGCTGCCGTGGCCGGGAACGAGATTGCGCTGCGTCGCCGGAATCGAGACCGCGTCCAGGGGCGTCACGCTGATCGACAGGCCCTCGTAGGTGGCCGCGAGCTGGGCGATCACGCCACCGGCCCGGGTCAGCGTGCCGGTCAGGATCTGGGGGCTGCCGATGGCCCGGATCTCGAACCCGTCGAGGAGCGCTGTGTTCTCCACGGACAGAGCCCCCTGGCTGCCATAGACGACCGTCCCCGGCACGACCCGGACGTCCGCGACGGCGATGGCCTCCGCCCCGGCGTTCCGGAGCTCGTCGAGGAGGTCCTCCACGCCCTCACCCCCGATCGGGCCGGTCACCCGGATCGACACGCCCGGACCCACGACCGGGGTCAGCCCGGCCCACGCCTCGAGGGCCGCCAGGTCCGAGCGGAGCTCGTCGATCGCGCTGACGCCGCGATCATGGGCATCGGTCAGCGAGGCCGCCGTCCGCTCCAGCTCGGCGACCTCCGCCCGGAGGCCCTCGTTGCGGGTGCTGACGTTGGCGATGACGAGGGTCAACTCCTGGGCGGAGAGGATGCTGAGACCCGGATTCGCCGCCTGGCTCCGGAGCTGGGCAACGACGAGGATGCCCAGGATCGCGGCCACGGCGGTGAGCGCCCAGCGCGGTCGTGTGCGGATCATCGGTCGGGCACCGCCGACGGGTCCGGCTTCGCATAGCGGCTTCGAATCGTTCCCGCGTAGGCGGGCACCGTGACCGAATCGAGCTCCGAGAACGACAGCCGCAGGCCGTACGGCTCGATCCGGCTGCGAACGAACTCAACGAACGACGCCGAGGTCGTCAGCCGTTCGTAGAGATCCTCCGCGCCGATCGCCCGAACCTCGTAGGGCGGCGCCAGGTAGGCGGAGTTGACGAGGATCGCGTTGCCGATGTCGAGGACGGCGGTGCCCGTGGTGACCCGCTCGGCGTTGATGGCGACCGCCTCGGCGCCTGCCAGCCAGAGCTCCTGGACGAGGGTCCGAAGGTCTCGTGCGGTGACGAGCGAATCCCGCTCGGTGCCGGGGTTCTCGGCATCTTCGAGCCGGAAGATGATGCCGGGTCCGGCGAGCTGGATCAGGCCCCCGGCGATCCGGGCATGCTCGAGTGCGGCGTTGATCTCGCGGACCAGGGCTTCCGATCCCGGCTGCTCGGCCTCGAGCTCGGCGATCTCCGCCCGGAGCTCGAGGATTCGAGCCTGGAGGGCGCTCTGCTGCTCCTGGAGCCCGAGTGCAGTCTCGATGAGGGGCGCCCGCTCCTGGCTCGTGTAGCGGATCCGGGGACCCTCGGCGGCGAGCTGGGCGGCGACGAGAAACCCGAGCACGAACAGGGCCCCGGTCAGGGTGACCTGCCAGCTCGGGAGGGCCCGGATCCGGTTGAGGACAGCGGTCATGGTCGCGGGCCGTCGGGCGGGGCCTCGGGACCGTCGGGGGCGCCGCTCGAGGTCGTCGGCGAAATCGGCGCGGTCGGCGAAGTCGGTGGAGCGACGAGGGGCACGACCCTGGCCACCGCCGCGGCGTGCTGGGCCGCCTGCCGCCGACGTCCGAGCCAGATCCCCGCAGCAGCGGCCGCGAGGCCCGCGACCAGCAGGCTCGCGAAGATCGCGGTCGCGTCGCCGTCGCCTCGCTGGTCCGGCGTGGAGACCGTCGGCCGAGGCGTCGCCCCGGGCGAGGCCGTCTCGACCGGGCCCGGAACCTCTCCGCCACCGATCCAGTCCGAGGGCACCGGCCCGGGCGGCGCGTTGAGCGGGCCGTACGGCTCCGGCGCCTCCGCCCCGAGGTCGGCCAGCCAGGCGGCCTCGAACCCGGCGACGTCGACCCCCAGCGCCGCCTCGAAGGCCTCGTCGTCGGTCACACCGCCGGCGTAGCTCCGGACCAGGGCCACCAGCGCCGGCTGACCGTATTCGCGGACCAGGAACTCGACCGCCGAGGCGCTCTCGGCGTAGGCCAGCCCGAACTTCGCGCCTGCCGTCGGGAACTGGCCCTCGAGGGCCGTGAGCGGCATGAGCGCGCCGCTCGAGACCGCCGACTCCACGGCCCGCTGATCGCCCGGCGTGTAGCCCTCGGAGAGGTAGACGGCGAGGCCTTCGTTGAGCCAGCGCGACGGGTAGTGATACGGGTTGGCGACGGCGGTGTCGAAGACGAGGTGGGTCAACTCATGCGGGATCACGGTCCCGACCCAGGGATGGTCGATCTGGGCTGCCGAGATCTGGGCGAAGAGCGTCCTGATATCCGGGTGGGCCTCACCGCCGACGTTCTCGCGGGCGCCCGGCCCGATGACGTCGTAGAAGTCGTCATTGCTGGCGTAGATGTAGAAGTCGATCGGCTCCGATTCGGTCACGCCCAGGAGATGGGTCACGTCGCGCACGGCGTCGTCCGCGATCTGGAGGGCCCGCCGGCCGAAGGCCGAGCCGCCGGCCGTCCAGCGAACCGTGACGAACTCCCCGCTCCGAACCGCCCAGTCCAGGCGCGTGTCGTCGTAGCGGACGCTGACGGATGGCCCGCTGACCGTCCGGCCATCGGCCAGCGTCACCCGGAACGCAGCCGTCACGTCGGTGTTCGGGAGAAGCGACCCGCCGGTCGTCGTGAAGCTGTAACCGAAGCTGCTCCCAGCGGTGTCGAACGGCAGGTCGGCGATGAACGATCGCTCGCTGCCTTCGACATCGATGACGATCTCGAGCCGTACGACATCGTCTTCGAACGTTGCGGTGCCCTCGAAGTCGATGGTCTCGAGGAACACCACGGTCGCGCTGGGCCGCGGCAGGATCGGGTCGGCGGCGAGCGTCACCGGTGCGGTCGGGATGCTCACCGCCACGACAAGCGCAGTCGCCGCGACGAGACGCCGGACCGGCCCGGACCGGCGGCTCACTTCCATGCCATCCCCGCGATCCGGAGGATGCCCATGCCATTCTGGCCGGCACCGAGGAGCCCGTCGCGCGACAGCGCCCAGCCGTCGCCATAGGCGATCGGGATCACCGGCACCTCGTCGCGAACGGCGGCCAGGGCCTGCTCGTAGGCCGCCAGAGCCTCGTCGGGGTCGCGCGTCGCCAGCGCGTCGGCGATCGCCGCGTCGAAGGTCGACGACGACCAGCGCCCGTAGTTGTTCGAGCTGCGCGTCTCGAGCAGGACGCCCAGGAAGTCGTTGGGTCCCGGGTAGTCGGCGACCCAGCCAAGCGTCCACATCGGCAGCGGGTCGTCATGGAGCCGGCCGAAGTGGTCCTCGTATTCCTCGATCCGGACCACGACCCCGAGCTCCCGCTCGAGATCGCCCACGACGCCCTCGGCGTACCGCAGCCCGCCGGCCGCAAACCGGACCTCGGGGAAGCCGGCGCCACCGGGGAAGCCGGCCTCCGCCAGCCATGTCCGGGCGGCCTCGGGATCGTGGGCCGGCAGCCAGCTCCGCTCGCCCCGACCGGGAATTCCGGGCGGGACCATGCTGTCGGCCGGGACGTCGTCGCCGGACGACCCGAGCTCCACGAGACGCGTCCAGTCCACGGCCGCGCCGAACGCCCGCCGGACCCGCTCGTCGTCGAACGGCGGGCTGGTCGTGGTGAACCCGACGTACACGAGCGACAGCGATGGCACGAGCCGGAGCTGCGGACCGAGGCGGGCGTCGTATCGGATCCACGACGCGTCGTACGGACCGATCCCGGTGTAGTCGAGAACGCCATCCTCGAAGGCCTCGACCGGGCTGCGGCCGCCGATGTTGGTCAGGAGGCGAACCGTCCGGATCGCCGGGGGTCCTGCCCAGTAGCGGTCGTTGAAGACGAGCGTGAACTCGTCCTCCGTCACCGTGTCGAGCACGTAGGCCCCGCTCGACACGGCGACGCCGCCGTCGATGGTCCGGCCGTCCCGCCAGACGGCCGCGGGCACGATCCCGAACGTGGGGCTGGCGACGATGGCCGGGAAGTCGGCGCCCGGCCGGTCGAGGTCCACGATCACGTCGCGACCATCCGCCCGGATGCCGACGTCTCCCGGATCGCTCGTCGCCCCGGTGAGGTACGCGACGGCGCCCCGGACGTCGAGGAGCAGCGACGAGAGCAACGACGGCTGGACCGGATCGATGATCCGCAGCCAGCTGCCGACGACGTCCTCGGCGCCGAGCGGCGACCCGTCCGAGAAGACGAGGCCGTCGCGGAGATGGAAGACGATCTGACGCCCGTCGTCGGCGACGTCCCACGACCCGGCCAGGGCCGGACGCAGGGTCAGCGAGGCGTCGAAGGCGGTCAGCGACTCGTACAGCTGGGCGCTGAACGCGGCCGAACCGATGTCGCTCTGGTGGGCCGGGTCCAGCGTGGTCGGGGTGCCGAACAGGAGGCTGACCTCGTCGCCGTCGGCCGCTCGCGCGTCGAGGGCGGGGCCGCGGCCGCCGGCGAGCCCCCCGATCGCGACGAGGATCGCGACGACGCCCCCCGCGACCAGGAGCCGGGCCGATCGGAGCCCGCTCAGGGCCGCCACCAGGCCAGGGTCCGGCGCGTCGCGCCGGTCTCGTCCAGGACGACCGGACGCTCGATCGGGACCGGCAGGCGGTGCCGCACCGTCCAGGTGTAGCGGTCACCCGAGAACCCGAAGAGGAGGGCGGCCACGCACACGAATCGGCGCATGGGGCGAGTGTATACGGGCGGCTGCGGGGGCCCGGCGGCCGAGGGTCGGCAGGCCCGCTCGCCGGCTCCCGCAGGGCATGCGCCGGGCAGTATGAGAGGCCTCGTGCTACACCGCCGGGGGAACGATGCTGTGCCTCGAGGCCTCTCCGTCGGTAAACGACCCCGACCCGGTTTCGTTAGGGCCATTCGCCCGCATCTCGCCCGAAGCGTCGTGTCGCGCACTCCGCCTACGATTGCCGGACCAGGGAGACCGAAGGCACCCGATGTTGCAGCTCCACGACACGCTCTCGAGAACCGTCCGCCCGGTACCGGTGCCGGCCGCCGGCCGCCCCGTCACGATGTACAGCTGCGGGCCGACGGTCTATCGCTACGCCCACGTCGGCAACCTCCGGACGTTCCTGCTGCCCGACCTCATCCGTCGAGTCCTCCTCTATCACGGGCTCCCGGTCCGTCACGTCCAGAACATCACCGACGTCGGCCACCTTCGCGACGAGCGATTCGACCGGGGCGAGGACCCGATGCTGGTCGCAGCCGGGCTCGAGGAAAAGTCGCCGGCCGAGATCGCCGACGCCTACGAGGCCGCGTTTCACGCCGATGCCGCCGAGATGCACCTCCTGCCGGCCCACGTCTATCCGCGGGCGACTGAGCACATCCCCGAGATGCTGGCCATCGCCGAGCGGCTCGAGGACCTGGGCCACGCCTATCGGACCGATGCCGGCAACGTCTACTTCGCCGTCGCGACGTGGCCCGGGTACGGGCAGCTGTCGGGCAACAGTCTCGAGGCCCTTCGGGCTGGGCACCGCGGCGAGGTCGAGGGCGACAAGCACGATCCGGCCGACTTCGCCCTCTGGAAGTCGGCCGGTGAAGGCCGGCTCCTGAAGTGGCCGTCGCGGTGGGGCGACGGCTTCCCGGGCTGGCATCTCGAGTGCTCGGCGATGGCGATGCGCCACCTCGGCGACCGCTTCGACATCCACACCGGTGGCGAGGACAACGTCTTCCCCCACCAC
>DASWGY010000237.1:0-1664 GCA_036393495.1 Candidatus Limnocylindrales bacterium | reverse complement strand
GGCTCGACAAGCCCGACGAGGTCCTGGTCGAGCGCATCTCCCTCGATCAGCCGCAGCCTGCCGTCGTCCAGTGCCTCTTCGAAGCGCTCGCGCAGGAATGTGGCGAGTCCGCGGTCGAGCTCCACGGCTGTCACGCTCGGGCCGGCATCGAGCAGGCCGCCGGTCAGCAGCCCGAGCCCGGGTCCGATCTCGAGGATCCGACGGCCCGGTTCGGGGTCGGCCTCGGCCAGGATCGCCTCGAGCACGTCAGGATCGGCCAGGAAGTTCTGCGACAGGACGTGCCGCGCCCGGAGACCCGCGGCGCGCAGCGTGGCCCTGACCGCGGCCGGATCGACGCGCGGCACGGCGGCCCCGCTCATCGGGCCGCCAATGGCAGCGAGGGGCGAGCGTCCAGGTCGAGGCGGGCGCGTTCGCCGGCGGCCAATCGCCGCGCCCCGGCGGCGCCAATCATCGCCCCGTTGTCCGTGCACAGGGCCGGCCGCGGGACGATCAGCGGGATGCCGATCTCCTCGGCCGCGCCCGCCAGCCTGGCCCGAAGGGCCGAGTTGGCCGCCACGCCGCCGCCCAGGACGATCGAGCGAGCACCCGCGGCCCGCGCCGCGCGGATCGTCTTGGTCGCGAGGACGTCGACGACCGCGTCCTGGAACCCCCAGGCCAGCTCGGCCACGTCGGCGTCCGGAAGCGGAGCGTCGGGATCGTTGGACAGGCCGGCATCGGCACGGGCCTCATTCACGATTCGGCGAGCGGCCGTCTTGAGACCGGAGAAGCTGAGGTCGAACGAGTCGCCGAGCCAGGCGCGGGGAAAGACCCGGTCGCGGGCGGTCGCCGCCTCGGCGGCTCGCCCGATCGCCGGCCCGCCCGGATACCCCAGGCCAAGCAGCCGGCCGACCTTGTCGAACGCTTCCCCGGCGGCGTCGTCCAGGGTCGTGCCCAGCAACCGATAGGCCAGGTGGTCGCGCATCTCCACGAGGAAGGTGTGCCCGCCCGACACGACGAGTGCGACGAGCGGGAACGCCGGATCGTCTCGGTCCGCCTCGCTTCCGTCCGCCCCTGGGGCGTCATGGAGCCACGCGGCGTAGACGTGCCCCTCGAGGTGGTTGACGCCGACCAGCGGCACGTCGTGCACCCAGCTGAGCGCCTTGGCGAAGTTGATCCCGACGAGCAGCGAACCCGCCAACCCCGGCCCATAGGTCACGGCGATCGCCGAGAGGTCGGGCCAATCGATCCCGGCGTCCTGCCAGGCCTCGTCGAGAACGGGCACGATCCAGCGCAAGTGGGCGCGAGCCGCCACTTCGGGCACGATGCCACCCGACGGTGCGTGCAGGGCAACCTGCGAAGCGACCACGTTCGACACGATCCGCCGGCCGTCCTCGATCACGGCGATCCCGGTCTCGTCGCACGACGACTCGATGGCGAGCACGAGCGAGTCGGTCATCGGTCTGGCGGTTCCTGGTTGGACGAACGGGCGAACCGATCGGCCGGAGGCAGGGGCGCCGAAGCGGCGTCGATCGCCTCCCGCAGGCGTGCGATCCGCTCGCGCATCGGCGGGTCGCGCAGCTGATCGGTGGTCATGATCAGCGCGTCCTCGCCGTTGTCGCTGTAGTAGCGCGGCCGCAGCCCGACCGGC
Source organism: Candidatus Limnocylindrales bacterium (assembly GCA_036393495.1). GTDB lineage: Bacteria > Chloroflexota > Limnocylindria > Limnocylindrales > CSP1-4 > UBA5189. Next base: position 37 of record DASWGY010000237.1, on the reverse strand, counting down.
CGGAACCCGAACTTCTCGTACAGCCGGCGGGCCGGCA
>DASWGY010000236.1:0-4362 GCA_036393495.1 Candidatus Limnocylindrales bacterium | reverse complement strand
GGTCGCGGTGGGCCCGGCGATGACGAGGAGTGGCGGGAGGGCCGCCATCACCCGGCCGCCACCCCCCGCAGCGCGTACGGCCCGGCGTGCTCGACGCGGACGGTCACGAGCCGGCCGACCCAGTCGGAGCGGCCGGCAAGGTGGACGAGCTTGTTGCCGCGGGTCCGGCCCGAGACGGCGACCTGCCCGGGCTCGAGCGTGACGCCGCGCCGCTCGCTCCCCTCCCCTGCCCGATCGCCCTCGTCGTCGGCGTGGCCGTGGGACCGCTCCCGGGCGACCGAATCGACCAGGACTTCGACCTCGTGCCCGAGCCAGGCGCGGTTCCGCTCGAGCCCGATCGGCTCCTGGACCGCGAGGAGCTCGTTGAGCCGGCGCCGCTTGGTGGCGGCCGGGACGTCGTCGGCCAGGCGGGTCGCCGGGGTCCCGGGGCGCTCGGAGTACGCGGCCGCGAAGACCTGGTCGTAGCGGACCTGCTCGAGGAACCGCAGTGTCCGCTCGAACTGGGCCTCGGTCTCGCCGCAGAAGCCGACGATCACGTCGGTCGAGACGGTGATCCCGGGGATCGCGGCCCGGATCTTCTCGAGCCGCTCCAGGTAGTGCTCGATCGTGTACTGGCGACCCATTCGGCGGAGGACGTCGTCGTCGCCCGACTGGACCGGCAGGTGGAGCGCCTCGCACATCGAGGGACACTCGGCCATCGCCTCGATCAGGCGGTCGGAGAGATCCCAGGGATGCGAGGTGATGAAGCGCAGGCGCGGGATCGCGGGCACGCCGTCGGCGGTCCGGATGGCGTCGATCGCCCGGATGAGCTCGGCCAGGTCCGGCCGAGAGCCGAGGTCGAGGCGGCGGCCGGCCCAGCGCTCCGTGGCAATGTGCCCGAAACGCGGCTCCGGAGCGAGATCGTGGCCGTACGAGTTCACGTTCTGGCCGAGGAGCGTCGCCTCGCGGAAGCCGGCGGCGGCGAGGGATCTTGCTTCCTCGACGACGTCATCGAACGGGCGGCTCCGCTCCGGCCCTCGCGAGAACGGCACAATGCAGTAGGTGCACGTCTTGTCGCAGCCGTAGATGATCGGGAGCCAGGCCGAGGTCGCCGACGACCGCTGGACGGCCCCGCCGACGACGGCCGCGGCGCGGGTGGCGGCCAGGTGATCCGCGACGCCGACGACCGTCCGGCCGACGACGGTCGTCGCCCCGACCGAACCGGCCGGCATCCCGATGAGACCCACCGGCGCCTGGGCCGACGCCAGGCCAAGCCGGTCGACGAGCTCCGGCTCCTCATCCGGGCGGAGGAACAGGTCGACGGCCGGGAAGCGCCGCTCGAGACCCTCGCGATCGCGCTCCCTGACGGCGCAGCCGGTCAGGACGACGCGGAGGGAGGGATTCGCCGCCTTGAGATTCTTCAGGTGGCCCTGTCGTCCGATGACCTTGGCCTCGGCCAGCTCGCGAATCGCGCAGGTGTTGATGACGACGAGATCGGCGGCATCCATCGTCGCGGCCTCGGTCGCGCCGGCGGCGAGGAGCCGGCCGGCCATCTCCTCCGAATCGCTCCGGTTCATCTGGCAACCCAGCGTCCAGACGAAGAAGGCCGGCAGGGCCCGGGCCTCCGGACGGAATTCCCCGAGCCGCGCGTCATCGGGGCCGGCGGCGGCGCGCGCGGCGGACGGTTGCGGCGGGGCGATCTCGAGGATCGGGAGGCGGCGATCGCGGCTGGGTGGACGCTCGATCATCGGCTGGTGGCGGTCTCCGCACTGGCGGCGGCAAGGGCCGCCCGGAGCGGCGCCTCCACGGTCGGCGGCACCCACAGGGCGGCGTGGGTCACGGCATACGATTCGAGGTCGCCATGGTAGTCGCTGCCGCCGGTGGCGACGAGCGAGGCGTCTGCCGCCACGCGCCCGACGGACTCGACCGTGAGGGCGTCGAACGTTCGGTAGTGGACCTCCAGACCGCGCAGGCCGGCATCACGCAGCTCGTGGATGACGTCCAGGCGCTCGGGCGCCTCCGAGAAATGGGCCAGGGCCGCGAGGCCGCCGGCGGCGCGGATGGCCCGGATCGCCTCGATCGGCCCGAGGCCCTCGCGGGCAACGTAGGCCGGCCGGCCGCGCGAGAGGTAGACCGAGAACGCCTCCTCGACGCTCGCCACGTAGCCCTTCGCGATCATCGCCCGGGCGACCCGCGGCCGGCCGAGCGCGTCGTCATCGCCGGTCGGGGGGAGCGCCTCGAGGGCGTCGTCGATCGGGCGGGCGATGTCCCGGAGGCGCCGGACCATCCGCTCGAAACGATCCCGTCGCCGCGTCCGCTGGAGGGCGAGCGTCGCCTCCAGCCCCTCGTCGTCCGGGTCAACCCCGAGGCCGAGGACGTGGACCTCGCTCTCGCGCAGGTCCGGCCGATCGGCGGTGATCGCGTTGAGCTCGATGCCCGGGATGAGCTCCAGGCCGGCCGGGATCGCGCCGGCAGCGATCACCTCCCGGACGCCGGCCAGGGTGTCGTGGTCGGTGATGGCGAGGAGCCGGATCCCGGCCGCGGCGGCCGCATCGACGAGGGCGGCCGGCTCGAGGAGCCCGTCGGAGCGGGTCGTGTGGGTGTGGAGGTCGATCGTGGACGGCGCCGGCGGGATGACCGGCTCGCCCGGCAGGGCGTGGCGCGGCGTCCGGCGGGGCGGGTGCCGCGGCGGCGGAGCCGCGGTCATGCCTCGTGGAGCCGCGAGACCCGTTCGATCGCGAGTGCCCGGCCCGAGGCCGGGTCGATGTCGACCTGGACCGCGTTGAAGATGACCGGCCCGTCGCCGACCTCGAACCGGGTCGGCAGGGCGTTGATGAACCGGGGCAGGACCGTCCGCGGCGCGAAGCCGATGACGCTCCAGATCGGGCCCGTCATCCCGATGTCGCTCTGGTAGGCCGTCCCGCCGGGGAGGATCCGCTCGTCGCCCGTGACGATGTGGGTATGCGTCCCGACCACGGCCGACACGCGCCCGTCGAGGTACAGCCCGAGGGCGTTCTTCTCGGACGTGATCTCGCAGTGGAAATCGACGAGGCGGATCGGTGGCAGCGGCTCGCTGCTCTCGTCGAGGAGCCGGTCCGCGTCGGTGAACGGGTTGTCGATCGGCTGCATGAACGTCCGGCCCTGGAGGTTGATGACCGCCAGCTCCGAGCCGTCGAGGGCGTGGTACGTAGCCCAGCCCCGGCCCGGGACCTCATGGGTGCCGTAGTTGAGCGGCCGGAGCACCCGCTCGGAGGACTCGAGGAACGGGTAGATCTCGCGCTTGTCCCAGATGTGGTTGCCGCTCGTGATGACGTCGACGCCGGCGCCCAGGAGGGCCTCCGCCGTGGACGCGGTCAGGCCCATCCCGCCGGCCAGGTTCTCGCCGTTGGCGGTCACGAAGTCGATCCCCCGCTCCTCGCGGAGGCCCGGCAGGATGCTCTCCACCGCGACCCGGCCCGGCTTGCCGATGACGTCGCCGATCAGCAGGACGCGACAGGCGCCGGCCGGCCGCGGCGCCCCGGCATTGACGGGATTGCCGAGGCGGACGCGGCCGGCGAGCTGCGCCGAAGCGGAATCTGGAGCGTGTCCGGACATCCGCGTCAGGGTAGCGGACGGCGTCGCCGAGGGACGGCCGACGCCGCCGCCAAGGCCGGCTGGGGTTTACGCGGGGTCGCGAGGCCGCTCGCTACCGCCTACGGGTTGAACACCAGCTCGGCCCCATCGAACGTGGTCACCTGCAGCACCATCAGACCGGCGTGGGTCTCATAGGCGTCGGCCCCGTAGTAGGGCTCGGCCAAGAAGGGCGCGTTGGCGACCCACTGCGTGTTGATCGTGTTGCCGACTTTCCACGATTGGATCTCAGTGAACTGGAGCCCGTTGAGGCCACCGTCCTCGGGCGCCAGGCAGAAGCCTTCGAAGAGGGCTCGGACGTCCGTCCGGCCCTCGACGGTGACGCCGCCGGGCAGGAGAATGGCGATCGATTCGGGGTACTGCGCCATCAGCCGGTCGACGCTGCAGTGATTGAGCGCGTCGAGGTGCTCCGCGACGACGGCCTCGGCGGTCGGCTGCCGATGGAGGACCGGCCCGCTCCCGGCAACCGCAACGGCGGCGCTGGCGATGAGCGCGGCCGTGACGAGCGCGGCGACGATGACCCTTCTCACGTGGATGCCTCCTTTCGTGGGAATCGCGACTCCCGGATCGGTCTCGCCATTCGCTCGGCGTGATCCAGGCGACCAGGGTACGGACCACGCGTCCATGCCTTCCGGGGACAGGCGGAGTACACACCCGCCCTGTCAGGCTGTCCAGAGTCGAGCGGATCTACTTGGCGTACTCCACGGCCCTGGTCTCGCGGATGACGGTGACCTTGATCTGGCCCGGGTAGGT
>DASWGY010000235.1:0-11666 GCA_036393495.1 Candidatus Limnocylindrales bacterium | reverse complement strand
GGTGCTTCGAGGACCACGGTCGTGTCGGCCGCGGCGGCGACCTCGACCTCGCTCTGGCCCGTTCCGACGGTCTCGAGGAAGACGACGTCGAAGCCGCAGGCGTCGAGGACGGCCGCCGCCGCAGCGGACGTCGAAGCCAGGCCCCCGGCGTGGCCGCGGGCGGCCATCGAGCGGATGAACACGTCCCGGTCAGAGGCGTAGCTCTGCATCCGGACGCGATCGCCCAGGAGGGCCCCGCCGGTGATCGGGCTGGACGGGTCGACGGCCACGACGCCGACGGACCGGCCGCGGGCGCGGAGCTCGGCGATGAGCGCCGCGACGAGCGTGGACTTGCCGGCGCCCGGGGGCCCGGTGATGCCCACGAGGTGGGCGCGGCCGGCCACCGGGTAGAGGGTTCGCAGCGCCAGCTCCGCGATCGGCGTGCGGTTTTCGACGGCGGTCAGGAGGCGGGCCAGCGAGCGCCGGTCGCCCTCGACCGCGGCATCGGTCAGCTCTCGTGCGCGGGCGCCCGGATCGGGCGCGGCGGCACCAGTTGCCGGGCCGCTGGCCACCACCTCAGGCGCGCGGGCGGGCGCTGGTGCGCAGGAACTCGGCCACCTCGGCGATCGTCGTCCCGGGACCGAAGATGGCGGCGACGCCGGCGGCCCGGAGCTCGTCCGCATCGTCGTCCGGGATGATCCCGCCGACCACGGTGAGGACGTCGTTGAGGCCCGCCTCGCGGAGGAGCTTCGTGACCCGCGGGACGAGGGTCATGTGGGCACCCGACAGGATCGACAGCCCGACGACGTCGACGTCCTCCTGGAGTGCCGCCGTCGCAACCATCTCGGGCGTCTGCCGGAGGCCCGTGTAGACGACCTCGAACCCCTCGTCGCGGAGGCCGCGGGCCAGGACCTTGGCCCCCCGATCGTGGCCGTCGAGCCCGGGCTTTGCGATGAGCACCTTGAGCGGTCGGTCGGTCATGGCGGGATTGTAGGCTTCACGCCGTGGACGAGACCCAGCCCGAGCCGCGGGTCCGGCTGCGCGACGCGACCCTCGGAGATGCTGACGTCATCGACGAGCTGCAGCGCCGTGAGAAGACCGATGGCGGCTTCAACGATTTCGGAATGCCGCTCCAGCCGATCGATCGGGCGGCCCTCGCCAGGGGACCCCTTCGGAACGAGCAGAACGGCATGCTCCTCGTCGAGCGGATCCAGGATGGAGCCGTGATCGGCACGATCGGCTGGCATCGCGTCCGCTACGGCCCGAATCCAGAATCCGACGCCTGGATGTTCGGGATCGACCTGTTCCCGGAGGCCCGGGGCCAGGGGTACGGAACCGAGGCCCAGCGACTCATCGCCCGATACCTCTTCGAGACGACGCCGGCCCATCGGGTGGAGGCATCGACCGACGTCGACAACCTCGCCGAGCAACGAGCCCTCGAGAAGGCGGGCTACACCCGCGAGGGCGTCAACCGCCGCGCCCAGTGGCGGGCGGGCGGCTGGCACGACCTGGTCCTCTACGCCAGGCTGCGCGAGGACGCCGACTGATGCCCACGGTCGAGGTCCGGGGGATCCCCGTCAACGACCACGAGGTCGGCGACGGCCGCCCAGTACTCCTGCTTCACGGCATGCCGGTCGATCATCGCCACATCGCCCGCTCGTTCGAGCCGCCCGACGAGGAAGCTCGGTCCCCATGCCCCCGGATCCTGGCACCCGAGGCGACGATCGTTCGGTCTCGCCAGGCTTGACTTCGCGGTTGTGCTGGGTATCCGCGAGGCGAGCGCGGAACCGCCGCAGCGCCGTCTGCGCCCGGCCGAGCGGGGACGAACCGCTACCCGCCCTGCGGGGTGCGAGCCAGGTGGCTGAGGAACTCGGCCCGGGTCCGGTCGCGGGTCCGGAAGAGACCCAGGACCGCGGAGGTGGTCATGATCGTGCCGGGCTTGCGGATGCCGCGCATGACGGCGCACAGGTGATTCGCCTCGATGACCACGCCGACGCCCTGGGGCTCGAGCCGCTCGTTGAGGAAGTCGGCGATCTGCTGGGTCAGGCGTTCCTGGACCTGGAGCCGGCGAGCGTACATCTCGACGATCCGGGGGATCTTGGAGAGGCCGACGACACGGCCGCGCGGGATGTAGGCGACCGACGCTGTGCCGAAGAACGGCAGGAGGTGGTGCTCGCAGAGCGAGTAGAACGGGATGTCCCGGACGAGGACCATCTCCGAGTAGGCGACGTCGAAGATCGCGCCGTTCAGGAGCCGCTCGGGGTCGACGTGGTAGCCGGCGGTCAGTTCGGCGTACATCCGGTGGACCCGGTCGGGCGTGCCGACGAGGCCGTCGCGGTCGGGGTCCTCGCCGATCTCGACGAGGATGTCGCGGACCGCCTCCTCGACCCGACCGTTGCGATAGCCGACGCCGTTCGGGCCGCGCAACCGCGAACCCTCGATCGGCGCGGCCAGGGCGGCCTCCTCGGACTCCCCGATCTCGGTCTCGATCTCGGCGACCAGCGCCCGGACGTGTTCGGGCAGGCGGTTGGTCATCCCGGCATCCTCGCACCTTCCGGGCCAAAGCCCCCCGCGGGGATGGGTTCGAGGGGCCGTCCCTCCGCGCCGCGGAGCCAGGCTCGGGCGTTCTCGCCCAGCGCTGGCCGGTAGTAGCCGCCCTCCTGGAGGATCACGAGTCGACGCCCCAGGGCGGCCACCCGCTGCCCGATCTCGTGGTACACGCCCGTCGTCAGGGCAAACGTCCCGATCGGATCCTGGCCGTAGGTGTCGAACCCGAGCGACACCACCACGACCGAGCCGGGCGTCCCGGCGATCGCCTCGAGGGCTCGGTCGACGGCACCGAGGTAGTCGCTGTCGCCCGTCCCGGCGGGCAGGGCCAGGTTCAGGTTCGCGCCCTCCCCGGGGCCCTCGCCGACCTCGTCGGCATGGCCCAGGAAGAAGGGGTAGATGTCGGCCGGGTCGGCATGGATCGAGGCATAGAAGACGTCGCCGCGGCGCCAGAAGATCTGCTGGGTCCCGTTGCCGTGGTGGAAGTCGACGTCGAGGATCGCGACCGGCTCGCCGGTCCGGCCGGCAATCGACTCGGCCGCGATCGCGGCGTTGTTGAAGAAGCAATACCCGCCGGCCATGGATCGGCCGGCGTGGTGGCCCGGCGGCCGGCACAGGCCGTAGGCCGCGGTCTGTCCGCCGTCGAGGACGAGGTCCGCCGTGGTGAGCGCCACGTCCACGGCCCCGAGCGCGGCGTCGTACGTCCCCTGGACGATGGGATTGCCCGAATCGAGACCCCACCAACCGACCCGGCCGCCGACCGCCCGTGGCTCGCGAAGGCGGGACAGGGCGGCGTCGCTCATGCCCTCGAACATCGCCCGGACCGGATAGGTGTCGGCGACGAGGAAGGCCCGATCGATCGCCTCGCGGCGGGTCTGGGGCCAGGCGTCCTCGAGGAACCGCACCAGGCCCGGATCGTGGACGGCCAGGATCGGGTCGGGGCCGTGGGCAGTTGGGCCGACGAGCTCGAAGCCGCCATCGGCGACGAGCGTGGCCCGGATGCGCTCCGCGCGCTCGGCCACCTCGTTGGCCGCCACCGCCTGCCCGAGGAACGTCTCGCGGCTGACGTCGTGGCCGAGGTGGCGCGGCGTGTAGACGACCTTCATCCGCGGCATCGTACCCGTTCGCCGGGCTCCGGCCGCCGAACCCCTCCCCGCGTCCACCGAGCGGGTCGTCCGGCCGGGCATGGCGGCCCGGGTCGGGGCTACGATGGGCTCGATGCCGAAGCGCGTCCGAGGTCGCCGCCGCACCCGCTCGACCGGCCCGGATGCCTTCGAGCGCCTCGTCGACCGCGCCCTCGCATCGATCCCGTCGCCGTTCCGGGAATCGCTCGCCGAGGTCGCCGTCGTCATCGACGACTGGCCGTCCGACGAGCAGCTCATCGACAACGACCTCGACCCCGAGAGCGTCCTGTACGGGCTGTACGAGGGTGTCCCGCGGACGGAGTGGGCGGCCGATTCCGCCGTGGTCCCGAACCGGATCACGCTCTTCCGGATCCCGCTCGAGGACGACTTCCCGGATCCGCGCGACCTGGCCGATGAGGTCCGGATCACGGTCATCCACGAGCTCGCCCATCACCTCGGCATCGACGACGACCGGCTCGACGAGCTCGGCGTCGGCTGACCCGCCGGGCCGGGCGCGGCCTCGCTCGCCACCCGGCCAGCAGAGAAGCGTGGTCGAGGCCTCAGGCGGGCAGGGGCGCCGCCCGTTCGATGAGCTCGCCGAGGCGGGCCACCTCGACGTTGCCGCCCGACAGGATGACCGCGACGCGATCGCCGTCGCGGATCGGGATTCGCCCGGTCAGGGTCGCCGCGAGCGCAGCGGATCCGGCGGGCTCGAGGACCTGCTTGAGGCGGCCGAGGGCGAACCGCAGCCCGGCCAGGATCGTGGCGTCGTCGATGAGCACGACATCGTCGAGGTAGCGCTGGATCATCGGCAGGGTCAGCGCACCGGCGAACGGGGCGTTGAGGCCGTCGGCCACGCTCTGGGGCTGGAGCCGCACCGGCTCGCCCGCGGCAAGGGCGAGCGAGATCGCGTTCGAGCCGGTCGGCTCGACGCCGTAGACGCGGACGCTGGGGCGCCGCTCCTTGAGCGCAGTGGCCACGCCCGAGATGAGCCCGCCGCCACCGATCCCGACGACCGCGACGTCGACCTCGGGAAGGTCATCCAGGATCTCGAGCCCGACGGAGCCGTGACCGGCGATGACGAGGGGGTCATCGAAGGGATGGCAGTACTGGAGTCCCTCCTCGTCCCGGATCCGCTCGAGCGCGGCGAAGGTCTCGTCCATGGTGTCGCCCTCGAGGATGACGCGGGCGCCGTAGCCTCTCGCCGCCTCGGCCTTCGAGCTGACCGCGGCCGCCGGCATGACCACCGTCACCGGCACGCCGAGTGCGGCCCCGGCGTAGGCGTACCCCTGGGCAGCATTGCCGGCCGAGACGGTGACGATCCCGCGTCCACGCTCCGACGCGGTGAGCGCTGCGACCCGGGCCGTCATGCCCCGGGGCTTGAAGGAGCCGGTCTTCTGCAGGTGCTCCGCCTTGAGGTACAGGCGGTCGTCGGCGACGCGGACGCCCGTGGCCTGGCGGACCGTGGCCGCGGCCGCGGCCGAGGACAGCAGCGGCGTCCGATGGACCCGCTCGGCGACGACCTCCCGCGCGGCCTCGATCGCGCGGATGTCCACGAGATCGGGTGACGCCATCGCCGGAGGATACAGGCCCTACCCTGGCGCTCGATGCGCCGGCAGGCCATTCGTCACTTGCGTGATTGCGCAAGCGCTGCAATACTCCTCGATGGACATGGCAATCGAGGCTCCGCCGACGCGCGAAGATGCATACCAGCGAACGGCCGTCGTCGGCCGGGCGCTGGCCGATCCGAAGCGCCTCTGCGTCCTCGAATCACTGGCCAACGGCGAGGTGTCCGTGCGTGACCTCTCGTCGGTGGTGGGCTGCCAGGTCCCGAACATGAGCCAGCACCTCGCCGTCCTTCGGGCGGCCGGCCTGGTCACCACCCGGCGCGACGGCAGCACCGTCTACTACCGGCTCGCGGACCCTCGGGTCCTCGAGGCCTACCGCCTCATCCAGTCGATCGCTCGCTGAGGGCGACGAACAGCGCACCCGCCGCGCGGGAGAAAGGACCACCGATGGCGATCAAGACCGCCACGGACGCAACCTTCGAGGAAGTCGTCCTCAAATCGGACAAGCCCGTCGTCGTGGACTTCTGGGCCGTCTGGTGCGGACCGTGTCGCATGGTCGCCCCGGAGATGGAGAAGCTCGCCGAGAAGTACGAGGGCTCCGTCGACGTCGTCAAGGTCGACATCGACGCCAACCCCCAGATCCAGCGGGCGTTCAACATCATGAGCATCCCGACGATCGCCTTCTTCGCTCCCGGCAAGCAGCCGATGGGCGTCGTGGGCTTCCGACCGATGGAGCAGCTCGAGTCGCAGTTCGGCCTCGCCGAGTACGTGGCGGCTCCCGAGGCCCCGGCAGCGACGCAGCCAACCGCCTGACCGTCCCGAGACAGATCACGGCCCCGGCGACTGCCGGAGCCGTTTCGATTCAGCCGGTCGCGAGGTCAGGCGCCTGCCCGGCGGTGGGCCGCCGCGAACCAGGCACCGAGGCGATCGAGGGCGTGGCCGTCCAGCTCCGGCGGCGCGAACGCCACCCAGTCCGGCCCTCGGGCCGACGCCGACACGTCGGGCGTCCGGAGGGCAGCCGCGGCAATCGTCGATCCCAGGCGAAGCTCGGCCACCGGGCCGTCCTGGACCGCGAACGGGTGCTCGCCGCGGCTCCACGTCCGGGTGGCTCCAACCGACGTCGACCGGACGTCGGCGATCGACGCGGCGGCGGCCTCCAGGACCTCGAGCAACTCGCCCGGCACGGCCAGCTCGCGCCCGTCAGTCACCAACGGCCGTGAGGATCGCCTCGAGATCGGGGCGGTGCTCGCCGTAATGCTCGATCGTCTCGTCGAGGAAGTGGCGCAGGTATTCGTCGTTCTTGATCCAGCGGATCTCGGGAACGACCGTCAGGTAGCCGCGCAGCTCGCCCGGGATCGTCGTGAGCCGCCGACGGACCTCCTCGACCGGGAGTGCCCGCCACTCGGCCTCGATGTCGGCGTTGACCTCGTCGCCGCGAGCGTCCCACTCGGCGTCGAGGCGTTCCTTCGTCGGGCTCCGCTCGCCGACAGCGAGCTCCCGGGCCGTGGCGAGGGCGTACTCCTGCCAGGCAACGAGGTGGCCGATGAGATCGCGGGCCGACCAGCCGTGGGCGACATCGACCTTCACGTCGAGCCGCTCGTCCGGGATCGAGGCCAGGGCTTCGAACGGGCGCCAGGCGTCTCGCTCCTCCTCGAGGAATTCGAGGGCGTTCAGGTACATCGTCCCTCCTACACCGCGACCGGCTCGCGGTACTCGCCGAAGACCTCGCGCAGCACGCCGCACTGCTCGCCGAGGGTGGCGTAGGCCGCGGCGCAGCGGATGAAGTGTGGCATCAGGTTGGTGGCGCTCGATTCGGGCCGCCCGGCGGCATCCCGGAGCCCGGCCAGGGCGGCCTCGACGGCGGCGGCGTCGCGCTCGCGGCGGGTCCGTTCGAGGCGGGCGAGCTGCGCTTCGAGCGAGCCCGCCGGCACCGCCAGGACGGGCACGCTCGTGACCTCGGCGTCGTCGACGTAGGCGTTGACCCCGACGATGCGTCGCTCGCCGGCGTCGAACTCGCGCTGGAAGCGGTAGGCAGCGTCGGCGATCTCGCGCTGCGGGTAGCCCTCCCGGATCGCGGCGACCATGCCACCCCGTCGATCGATCTCATCGAGGTAGCGCCAGACCTCGCGCTCGACCTCGTTCGTGAGGGCCTCGACGAACCACGACCCGCCGAGCGGGTCGACGACCGAGGCGACGCCGGTCTCCTCGGCGATGACCTGCTGCTGGCGGAGGGCCAGGAGGGCGGCCTCGGCGGTCGGGACCGCGAGGGCCTCGTCGTAGGCGTCGGTGTGGAGCGACTGGGTTCCGCCGAGGACGCCGGCCAGGGCCTGGATCGCGACCCGGGTCAGGTTGTTGAGCGGCTGCTGGGGCGTCAGCGACACGCCGGCGGTCTGGGTGTGGAAGCGCATCCAGGTGGAGCGCTCGTTCTCGGCCCGGTAGCGCTCGGACATGAGCTTCCACCAGATCCGGCGGCTGGCCCGGAACTTGGCGATCTCCTCGAAGAAGTCGGAGTGGGAGTTGAAGAAGAAGCTGAGGCGCGGGGCGAAGTCGTCGACCCGGAGGCCGCGGGCCAGGGCCGCCTCGACATAGGCCATCCCGTCGGCGATCGTGAAGGCCAGCTCCTGGACCGCGGTCGAGCCGGCTTCGCGGATGTGGTAGCCGGAGATCGAGACCGTGTTCCACTTCGGTGTCTCGCGCGTCCCGAACTCGATCGTGTCGGTCACCAGGCGCAGCGACGGCTCGGGCGGGAAGAGGAACTCCTTCTGGGCCACGAACTCCTTCAGGATGTCGTTCTGGGTCGTGCCCTCGAGCGCGGCCCGGGGCACCCCGGCCTTCTCGGCCGCGACGATGTACATCGCCCAGATCGGGGCGGCCGGCGAGTTGATCGTCATCGACGTCGACACCTTGTCGAGTGGCAAGCCCGACAGGAGCACCTCCATGTCGGCCAGGGATGAGACCGCGACGCCGCAGGTCCCGAACTCGCCCTCGGCCTCGGGGTCGTCGGTGTCGTAGCCGTAGAGGGTCGGCATGTCGTAGGCGATCGAGAGCCCGGTCTGGCCGGCGGCGAGGAGCGAGCGGAAGCGGGCATTCGTGTCCTCGGCCGCCCCGAAGCCGGCGAACATCCGCATCGTCCAGAGCCGCGAGCGGTAGCCGGTCGGATGGATCCCGCGGGTGAACGGCGGCTCGCCGGGCAGCCCCACGTCTCGAGCGGCGTCGAACTCGTCCCAGCGACCATGGGCCAGCGGATCGCCGTGATGATCGACCGCGGTGGGACCGCCTGGTCCGGCCGGCCCGGCCGCATCGTCCCGCTCGAGCGACCACGGGCCGTAGAGCCCCTGGAGGGGGATGTCGCCGAGGGTCACGAACGGATCGCGACGCTCGGGAGCACGGCCGCGGGCTGGATCGAGCCGCTCGACGCGCCAGCGCCGCCGCCGCGAGGACCAGGAGCTTTCGGATCCGCTCATCTCGGCCGACTCTAGCATCGGCCTCAACCGCCGGTCGCCGTGAGAACCTGATCGCGGCGAGTTCAGTTGCCGAGGCTGCCCGTCGCGCCAATCGCCTTTTCCACGAGCTTGTCGTGATCGGCTCGGGATGCGTCGGGGCCCACCTTCGTTGCGACGAGAACCACGCGCACGAAATCGCCGTCCTGCCAGGTCACGACGGTCTGGAACGACAGATCATTGAGGGCGTCCAAACGCCACCGCTCACCACCGCCGTGGACGTCCACCTTGCTCGTCTCGACGTTCGAGGTCTTCCTGGCGGCGCGCGCGCCGGTCTCGTAGAACTCGGCGATCCAGGCGGCCGGGAGGGCGCCGTCCGGGTTCGCGAAGACGACGCTCGAGACGCCGTTGCCATCCCCCAGGTCCCACGTGGCGCCGGCGAAGGTCACTTCCGCGAGATCGCGGGCGGCGAGCGAACCGAGGCCATCGGCGCTGCACGTTCGCCCCGAATCGACGGTCGTTGGTGCCGCGCCGTCGAGCTCGGCGGGCAGCCGGCGCTCGAGGTCCGGGTAGGCGCCCGCAACCTGCCCATCGACGACGCACGATCCGGCCGGGTCGAAGCTCGGCCCGGCGCCTGCGCAGGCGGCGACGAGGAGGACCGACACGAGGGCGAGGAATGCCCCGGCGGACCTTCGCGGGCGCGTCCGGCCCGGGGTCGCCGGTACGGGGAACGGGGTCACGGCCGGACCATACCGCGGCCGGCCGAGAGGCGCCTCGGCGCACCGGTACGGAGGTCCGGGACGTGGTGCGTCCACGCCATCGACCTTCGACTCGCGCCGCCCGGACGAGGGAACCATTGCCGCTCCGGGGACCGCCGGCGTACGGTATTCCCACGCCAGGACGCGGCGAACCGGGGGCACTCGGGGCGTCGGCCACGGACCTGCGAACGGACGCCGAAGCCGAGGACGGTCGGCAGCGGGGATCCCGGTCGAGGGTTACGAGCCGAGTAACCATGATCCATCGGCCTCGAGCCGGAACGCGTCCGGCGGCAATCATCGCTCGCTTCTTCGCCATCCACCGATCGCCTCCCGTGTCGTACGAGAGGCGATCGTCCATGTCCGGGGCGGACCGCCGGGGGTAGCGGTCCGCCCCGGGCACCCATCCGCGGGTGGTGAAGGCCCTCAGCGCGTCGCGAACGTCCTCACCGGGCCGCGAACGTCCTCAGCGGGCGGGGGCCGGCCTCGGGCGGCGGACCACGCCACGGCGGTCCAGGTCCAGCTGCAGGGCCCGGGCGGCCGCGACGAGCTCCGGATCGTGGGAGATCGTTCGGGCCAGCCAGTCGATGTAGCTCGGCTCGAAGGCCGCGATCTGGCCGAGGGTGTGCCCGTGGAACTTGCCGAACTCGATCGGCATTGCCGACGCGTGATCGACCGACGGGATGGGCGCCGGCCGAAAGGCCGGGTCGCGGCGACGGTCGAGGGGGCCGTTGGGCTGCGAGGCGCGCGGCGGCTCGCGGTCGAACCGCTCGGCCTTCAGCGGCGCCTGGCCCGGCAGCGTCGCCGCCCGACCGGTCACCGGGCGGCCGGTCGTGGCATTCCGAGGCCGGAACGTATCGGAGGTGTCGAGACGACCGGTCACCGGTCGGGTCGGCTTGTGACGAGGTGGCCAGGCTCGGCGTCGCCCGTCGCTGCCGTTCGAGGCGTCCCCGCCCGCGCTCCCCGGGCTGCCGATCCGGAGCTGCTCGTAGGCCCGATTGATCTCGGCCATCCGCCGCGTCGCAGTGCGCGACGCGGCGGCGTCGGAGCCGGCGACGTCGGGATGGTGCTGCCGAGCGAGCTTCCGCCACGCCGCCTTGATCGTCGCCTGCGACGCGCCGCGCTGGATGCCCAGGACCTCGTGGGGATCGCGTTTTGGCATCCCCCGAGTGTACGCGGCCCCCACCGCTTGACAGGTCGACGGGCGGTGCCGTCCCCTAGCGGCGTGATGCCCGTCCTCACCCGAATCCGGCGCGCCGGCCTGGCCGCCGCGGCCGCCGCCGCGCCGGTGGCGCTCGCCTGGCGCTTCGCCCACGTCTACCGCACCCGCGCGGGCTTCCCGAACCAGCATCCGCCGACATTCGACCCCAGCGCCCTGGGGCTGGCATTCGAGACCGTCGAGGTCCCGACGCCCGACGGCCTGGCGCTCCAGGCCTGGTGGATCCCGGCCGGCGACGGCCGCGGTCGTCGCCGGTCAGGTCGTGCCCGCCCGGCGGTCGTGCTCGTGCACGGCTGGGAATCGGGCCGTCATCGGACCCTGCCGAACGCCCAGGTCCTCCACGCGATCGGGTTCCACGTCCTGACCGTCGATGTCCGTGGCCACGGGGCCAATCCGGCCGAGACCCTGCCGGTGAGCGCCGGCGAGTTCGGTCTGGACGCCCTGGCTGGCCTGCGATATGCCCTCGCCCGCCCGGAGGTCACGAGCGTCGCTCTGCTCGGCCACTCGATGGGCGCGGCCGGCGCCGCCCTGGCCGCAGCCGATGAACCGCGGCTCGCCGCCCTGGTCCTCGTCTCGACCCCGGCCGGACCGTACCGCCTCACCCGACAGACCTTCCGCCTGGCCCGTCTGCCGATCCCCGACCCGATCGCCTACCCGCTTGCCTGGCTTACGACGCGTGTCTACCTCAAGCCTCGCGGCCACGAGGTCGACGCGGTGTCGGCGACGTCGGCCGTCCGCCGCTACTCCGGACCGCTCCTCGCGATTCACGGCTCGGACGACCGGGTCGTCCCGGTCACGAACCTGGAGCGGCTCGTCACGGCCGCTCGAACCGCCCGGGCCGACGGCGGCCGGGTAGCGCCGGTCGAGGCCCTCGTCGTCGAGGGCGGCCAGCACTCCTGGCTCTATGAGTTCCGGATCTATCGTGAAACCGTCGCCCGGTTCCTGGCCGAGTCGCTCGGCGGTCCCGTGCCGCCCGAGGAGGCGGCCGCGATCGCCGCCGGGATCGAGGCCCGGCGGCCCGACGACGACGAGCG
>DASWGY010000234.1:0-4096 GCA_036393495.1 Candidatus Limnocylindrales bacterium | reverse complement strand
TGCCGGGCTCCGCGGTGCACGGTGACTCCCGGCGGATGACGCAGCGGGACGCGGGGTCAGGATACGGGGTCGGCCACGTCCCGGGATGGGCAACAGCTCGCGCGGGCGAAGGCATCGGGGCTGTGGGCGACGCGTTGATCGCGGGCCTTGCGGTCGAGCTCGACGCAACCGTCGTGACGCGCAATGTGCGGGACTTCTCATCCCAGGGAGTCCCGACGCAGGCCTACTGAGCCGCGCGAGGCTCACCGTGGATCAGCCGCGGCGAGAGGCTGAAGGTGCCGCCCAGAAGGACGACCGCCATCCCGACGACGAGCCAGCCGGCGATGGTGAAATCGCCGGTCGCGTCACGGATCGCGCCGAGGAGGACCGGACCCACCGACGAGATCAGGTAGCCGACGAGGAGCATCAGCGCGGCGACCGAGGACGCCTCTGCCGGTGAATCGGCGGCATCGAGCGGCAGGGTGAGGCACAGCGGGAACGTCAGACCGATGCCGAAGCCGAACAGCGCGACCGAGGGCAGCCCGAGCGGGTCGGCCAGGGCGCCGCCGGACGGGCCGGCCGCCACGCCGATCGCTCCGATGACCGCGACGGCCGACGCGGCGGCCAGCTGCACGCGCCGCGACGGCAGGGCCCGGGTTACGAGCGGCACGACGAGGGTGGCCACGATCCCGACGCCCGAGAACACGGCCGTCAGGTAGGCGCCCTCGGCGGCGGTCCAGCCACGTTCCAGATAGATGCTTGCCAGCCAGGCGACTCCGGCATGGAACAGCAGCGACTGGATCCCGAACACGATCCCGAACAGCCAGGCGACCCCGCGCCGCCACGGCAGGTTCGGCCGGCGCGGCGCGATCCGCCGCTCGTGGCCGTCGTGCGGGGCCAGGAACCACCACGCGACGAGCGACCCCACGGCCGCCACCCCGATCGCGGCGAACGCCCCGCGCCAGCCGCCGAACGCCGCGGCCAGGGTCACGGCGATGGCCGCGCTCGACGACGCACCCACGATGTAGCCCATGGCGTAGGCACCGGTGCCGAGCTCGAGGTTCCGCGGCGCGGCATGCCGGACGACCTGGGCGAGGACCGGCCCGACCATCCCCATCCCCAGCCCGATCCCGATGGTCAGGACGATCACCGACGCGGCGCCCGGCGCGACGGCCCGCAGCAGCCCGAATCCGCCGACGAAGGCGAGGCACGCGGCCACGGCCCGGGTCGGCCCGATCGAGGCCGCGAGGACCGGCCCGAACGGCGCGAGCAGCGCCATGCACAGGACCGGGATCGTGTTGAGGAGGCCGGCGATGGCGTGCGGGATGTCGAGGTCGGCCTGGATCTCGGGCAGCAGTGGCCCAACGACGAGAACGGGACCCCGGAACGCGAGACCGGCCACGAACAGCGCGGCCACCACATGCCACAGCGGCACCTGGCTCGGGCCGTCGGCGGCGTCCGGCGCGACGGGCGCGCCGACAGACGCGCCGGCAGAGCGCGGCGTCGTCACGCGCCGGCTCGGAGTCGGGCGCCGACGTGGGCTGCCGCCGCGCGCACCGCCGCCGCGATCGCCGCCTCACGGCCGGGGGGTGGGAAGCGGTATGCCGGCCCGTGGACGTGGATCGCGGCGATGACTTCGCCGTCGCCACCGGCGACCGGCGCCGCGACCGAGGTGATCCCGGGGGCGTACTCCTCCCGAACCCAGGCGTGACCGTCGCGCCGGATGTCCCGGAGTCGCTCCAGGAGCGCGGCCGCGTCCGTGAGAGTCGTCGCCGTGAAGCCCTCGAGTGGCTCGGCCAGGAACCGGGCGAGAGCCGGTGGCGGCAGGTGCGCCAGGAACACCTGGCCCGACGAGACCGCGTGGAGCGGGATCCTCGTCCCCGTCCAGTCGCGGACCTGGACCGGGTTGGGCGAGTCGACCTGGTCGATGTAGTGGGCGGTTCGCCCGTCCGGCACGGACAGCCCGGCCGCTTCGCCGGTCTCGGCGGCGAGGTCGAGGAGCGCCGGATGGGCGATCGCCACGAGCCCCCGCCGGTCGCGCAGGCCCGACGCCAGCGCCCCGATCCGAGGTCCCAGCCGGTAGCGAGTCTCGCCGGGCACCTGCTCGACCGCGCCCTCGTGCTCGAGCGAGGCCAGGAGCCGGGCGGCGGTCGACTTCGGCAGCCGAGCACGAGCGGCGACGTCCGTGACCCCAACCGGTCCGCCGACGAGCGCACCGAGGACCGCGAACGCGCGCTCGATGCTCTGGACTCTGGACACTGATCCCCTTCGTGGGCTAGGCTGGCGATCGGTCCGTTCCATCATACGGCATCGTTCCACGATGTGGCACCGACCGCACGATGGAACCGGCCCTCGACGGCGGTCGGGCGGCCATCGACCATCCCGGCCTCGCGGGGAGGCCGCGACGCAGGGAGCCCGACAACCGATGACCCAGGACGGCTACCAGGACATCGACCTCAACGCCCTGCCCGACGGCGAGCTCGTCGAGCAGATGCACAACGACCTCTACGACGGCATGGCGCCGGAGATCGTCGAGGGCACGAACATCCTCCTCGGCCGCGGCTGGTCGGCGGAAAAGGTCCTCAACGACGCCCTCGTCGAGGGTATGCGGATCGTCGGCATCGACTTCCGCGACGGCATCCTGTTCGTCCCTGAGGTCCTCCTCGCCGCCAACGCGATGAAGGCCGGGATGGCGATCCTCCGGCCGCTCCTCGCCGAGACCGGCGCCAAGCCGGTCGGCAAGGTCGTCATCGGCACGGTCAAGGGCGACATCCACGACATCGGCAAGAACCTCGTGGCAATGATGCTCGAGGGCGCCGGCTTCGAGGTCTTCGACCTCGGCATCAATACCGATGCCGACAAGTTCCTCAACGCTCTCGAGGAGCACAAGCCCGACATCCTCGGGATGTCGGCTCTGCTCACGACGACGATGCCGTACATGAAGGTCGTCATCGAGGAGCTCAAGAAGCGCGGGATCCGGGACGACTACATCGTCCTCGTCGGCGGCGCGCCGCTCAACGAAGAGTTCGGGCGGGCGGTCGGCGCCGATGCCTACTGCCGCGATGCCGCGGTCGCCTCGGAGACCGCGCGACGGCTCGTGGACGAGCGCCGAGCCCAGGTGGCCTAGGGCCATGCCCGCGTCGGCGGATCGGCCGCTCGTGATCGGGTGTGGCGCCCTCGCCCGCGAGCTCGTCGCGCTCATCCGGCGCGCCGGGTTCCCCGAGGTCGACCTCACCTGTCTCCCGGCGACGCTCCACAACCGACCGGAGCAGATCCCGGGTGCCGTTCGCGACCGGATCCGCCGGGCACGGGCCGCGGGCCGCGATCGGATCTTCGTCGCCTACGCCGACTGTGGCACCGGCGGGCTCCTCGACCGGGTCCTCGAGGAGGAGGGCGTCGCCCGCCTCGAGGGCGCCCACTGCTACGAGGTCTACGCCGGTCGAGCCTCCTTCGCTTCCCTCGCCGAAGCGGAGCCCGGCACGTTCTACCTCACCGACTTCCTGGCCCGGAACTTCGACCGCCTCGTATGGCGCGGCCTGGGCCTCGACCGGCACCCCGAGCTCCTGCCGGCGTACTTCGGGAACTACACCCGGCTTCTGTTCCTCGCCCAGACCGAGGACGGTGCCCTGACCGCGGCCGCCCGTCGAGGCGCCCGCCGCCTCGGCCTCCGCTTCGAGCGCCGGTTCAGCGGCTACGGCGAGCTCGGCGCGGCGATGGCCGCGTTCGCTGCTCACGGGCGTGACTCCGAGTCCCCCTTCGTTGCCCCGACCCCGCTGATCCCGACCCCGCGGCCCTCGGCCGCCGCCCGGGGCCGCGACTCGCAGTCAGCAATGCGTGCCCCAACGTCCCCGACGGGGGTCCTACGGCCGCGACGCGTGACCTCGAGTCACGAATCCGCTCCGACGGAGGCCCTCACGTGGGCCTCGACACGGTAATGCTGACTATGGGTCACGCGGGCGACCGCGACGACCACGGCGGCCGCGACGACCACCGCGACCGCGACGACCACCGCGACCGCGACGACCACCGCGACCGCGACGACCACCGCGACCGCGACGACCACCGCGGAAGCGGGCTGCGCGCCGCCGCGCCGCACTCGCCGCACTCGGCGCACTCG
>DASWGY010000233.1:0-17691 GCA_036393495.1 Candidatus Limnocylindrales bacterium | reverse complement strand
GCCGTGAGGCGCCCCGCGCTGTCAGGCGCCCCGCGCTGTCAGGCGGCCCGCGTGGCCGGGCGCCCCCGTCGTAAGGCCCCCGGGCGCTGTCAGGCGGCCCGCGCCGGGCACCGCGCCATCCCCCCCGGGGTCCTCGCCGCGATATGACCGGATTCCGGCACTTGGACATCGTCGCGGCCGGCGTATGACTCTCGGCGTCATAACGAGTTGGCGAACATTGGCTCATCGACCTCACGCGACGAGAGAGGCCGCGCTCATGGCGGCCGACGGCAACGACGCCGCGGCCGTCGCGTGGCGGATATGACGCCGAGAGTCATGAGGAGAACGAACCCTCGTCCGCAACCCCGGAATCTGGTCATAAACCGTCGCGAGTCGGGTAGGCGGCTGGACTCGCTGATGAGGGGCCTCGCGCAGCGCTCGGCGTGCGCCGCCGAGGCCAGCCGGCGCCAGCCGGCGCACCGCTCAGGACCCCCCGAGTGCCGCCACGATCGGGGCCATCGATTCCATCGAGCCGGCGGCGATGGTGTACGAGTTGAGGCCCCAGCGCTCGCGCCGTCGGAGCAGCAGGTCGCGGACGCCGCGCGGCGTCCCGTGGAGGACGTACGGCGTGCCGACGAGGGACACGGCCGCCGCCTTCGCCGCGTTGAGGGCCGACGACACCACCCCGTCGCGGCCACCCACGAGCCCGGCGTAGAAGACGAGGACGTTGAGGTCGATCGAGTCCCAGCGCGTCCCCGCGGCCTCGCGGACGAGCTCAGCCTTGGCCCGGGTCGCAGCGTCGGTGGCCTGGGCGATGATCGGCCGGCCCCGCCGGTCGAACTGCGGCAGGAGCCCCACGACGTCGGCCTCGCGCGCCGCGAAGCGCAGCATCCGGGGGCCGCCGCCACCGATGATGAGCGGCGGGTGCGGGCGCTGGGCGGGGAGGGGAGCGAGCCGGGCGCGCTCGAGCCGGTAGTGGGAGCCGGTGTGGGTCACGACCTCGCCAGACATCAGCCGCTTCACCAGTCCCACGGATTCGATGAGCCGATCCACCCGAACCCGTGGCTCGTCGTAGGCCAGGCCCAGCTGGCGGTAGTCGGTGACGCGCCAGCCGGCCCCCATCCCGAGGAGCAGGCGCCCCCCTGACAGGAGGTCGAGCGTCGCGGCCTCGCCGGCCAGGATGAGCGGGTGGCGGAAGTCGTTGGCGAAGACGAACGGGGCGATCCGGAGCCGCGTCGTCGCCGCGGCGACCGTCGCCAGCGCGGCGATCGGGGCGAGCTGGCGGCCGAGGTGGTCGGGGACCATGAACGCGTCGTAGCCGAGCTCCTCCGCCCGCCGGGCGAGGGCCGTCCACGCCCCAGGGTCCATCGCCGAGCTGGCCATGACCGAGAAGCGGAATGGCTGCGTCACAGGGCCCCGAGCTGGCCGGCGATGTCGAGCCACATCCGGATCGCGACCGCGAGGATCACCAGGCCGAGGACGACCCCCAGCCGATGGGGCGACGTTCGCCTCGACACGACGGCGCCGATGCGGGCCCCCGGCAGCGCCCCGACGACGAGCGCCGCGGCAAGCAGCCAGTCGACCTGATCGGTCAGGGCCTTGCCGAGGAGGCCCGCGCCCGAGGAGATGGCGACCACCCCGACCGTCGAGCCGATGACGTAGCGCATCGGGATGCGAAGGACATGGAGCAGGACCGGCGCCAGGAAGAAGGCCCCGCCGGCGCCGATGAAGCCGGCCAGCGTGCCCACGACCACGCCGATCGCCACGGCCAGTCGCCGGTCGAAGGCCGGCGGCCCGTCGACGTGGGCCGGAGCCCGATTGCGGAGTCCGAGCATCATCACGGCGGCGAAGACGGCGAGGCTCGCGAAGACCGCCTCGAGGACGATCGGTTCGAAGAAGGCCGAGGCATAGGCCCCGACGAACGAGGCCACGATCATCGTCGGACCGAGGATCGTGATGAGCCGCCGATCAAGGTGGCCTCCCGCCCGATGGCCGGTTGCCGCCGAGAGCGAAGCCGCCGTCACCTGGACGATCGTCGTCCCGGTGATCGTCTTGATCCCGAGCACGCCGAGGCCGAGGAGCGGCGGGATGTAGAGCAGCATCGGGATGAGGACGACGGCGCCGCCGACGCCCACCAGCCCGGACAGGAACGCGGCGACGAAGCCGATCCCGATGAGGAGCAACGCGAGGGGATCGGCCTCGGCCACGACGATCACCACGACCGCAGCGATCAGCCAGGCACCGCCGAGGGCCAGGCGGAGCGGCGTCAGCCGGACCGCCCCGATCGTCCCGAGCCCGACGGACATCGGTCGGTCAACCGCCGGTCTGGAAGAGCCGGACCACGAGGATGACCTCGACGACCAGGGCCACGCCGATGACGAGGGTCGATCGGCTCGGGTTGGACCGCCCCCTCGCCGCGACCCAGGCGCCCGGCAGGACGACCGCGGCGAGGAGCCCGTAGACGATATGGAGCGGGTCGCCCGGCACGCCGATCGTCAGGGCAACGACCAGGCCCAACAGGCCCGCGGCCGCGACGAGGACGGCGAGCCAGGCGAGGCCGGCGACGAGGGCCGTGCCCAGTGGTCGCCGAGCCACCAGGAGGACGACCGCCCAGGCGGCGGTCAGGAGGGCGAGGGCGAGGACGATCCGGGCGAGAAGGCCGTGGATCTCGGCCATCCGGCGGTCAGTCGTTGCCGATCGCGTCGAACAGCGTCGCCGGGCTCCAGGGGCTGACCTCCGGCATGTCGCACTCGCGAATGCAGTCGAGGATCCGGTGGACCTTCGGCTCGGTGATCCGGTAGTAGATGCGGCCGCCCTCGCGGCGTGTGCCGACGACGCCCTCCGCCCGCAGGATCGCGAGATGCTGGCTGACCAGGGCCTGCGACGCTCCGCTCGCGAGGACGAGGTCGGTGACGTTCACCTCGCCGGCCTCGAGTCGCTCGAGCAGGCGCAACCTCAAGGGGTGGCCGAGGATCCGGATGACCCGGGCGGCGCGCTCGAGGATCTGGGGGCCGATCATGACGTCGGTCTCGGGCCGGGGGCGGCGATCGTGGACCCGGAGTTCAGTGCTCATCGCGTTGCCCATTCTGCCGTCCGATGGCAAGTGGTGCCATTCGGTAGGCGTCCGGGGTCGGCCGGAGGGGCCGCAGGAGCCACTCGGGCCGGCGCAGGCCATCGGGCCCGGGTCCGGGCCGGGCGAGGGCCAGCCACTCCCGATAGATCTCTCGGGAGCGGCCCGTGTCCACGGAGATATCCCCCTCGCGATCGTCCGGCAGGGCCGGCCTGACGGTCACCTTCTGATGCCATGCGTGGGCCCCGGAGATGGGGTCGGGGTGGACCGGGAACGTGAGGTTCTGGTGGACGCCCGCGTCGCGCCACCAGATCCGCGATGAATCGGGGTCATCCGAGGGGAACGGCCGGACCCCTTCCAGGCGGCGCATCCGCCAGGCCGTGCCACGCCCTTCGCCATCCGACCCGGCCCGCGGCGCCTCCGTGAGGCGGACCCGGGCGCTGGCCCAGCGGTCGGTGCCGGCGTCGTCGCCGAGCCGCCAGCGACCCATGTGGTGAGAGCAGGCGACGACGCCGGGCCGGATCCCCTCGGTCACCCAGGCGCGGTTGACGAAGTGCCCGATGTCGGTCTCGACCCGGATCAACGCCCCGGCCTCGATCCCGACCCGGGCGGCGTCCTCCGGGTGGATCCAGACGGGATTGCCGTGGGCGATCTCGGTCAGCCACTTGGCGTTGCCCGATCTCGTGTGGATGAGGACGGGCAGGCGGAAGGTCGGGACGAGGACGAAGTCGGACGGCTCGGTCATCCGCTCCCGGGCGACCTGCGACGCCGCGTACGCCGGCAGGGCGAGCTCCGGCCAGCCCCACGCGGCCAGGGTCGCGGACCAGAATTCGAGCTTGCCCGACGGCGTCGGGAAGCCCCGCCGGCCCTCGCCGTCGATGAGGACGCCGCGCCGGACGCGGCCCGCCGCGTCCTTGGGCACCGCCGGGGTCGGGACGATGTTCAGCGGCGGGGTCGTCGGCGCCGGGCCGAAGATCGCGCCGTCGGCGACCACGACATCCGGGGCCTCGGCCGTGACCGGCTCGTCGTGCCGTCCGTAGACGGCCTGCTCGATCTCGAAGGCCCCGTACTTGCGCATGAAGGCGAGGGGCGTCAGGCCCTCGGCCACAGCCGCCTCGGGCAGCCCGGGAACCGAATGCTCGAAGATCCAGCCGTAGTAGTCGTCGACGGTCATCTTCTGGCCCGGCCGGTCCGGCGCCTCAAACCAGCGCCGGATCCCGAGCGAGCCATCGGGATCGATCCGCCACGAGAGCTCGATCCAGAGCTCGTTCTCCTCCCAGACCTCGCCGGGGTTGGTGTCGCGGCTGTCGGTGACCGAGCGGCCCGCTCGCTCGGCCGCGACCCGCGTCACCGGCTGGCGGAAGCCGATCCAGCTCCCGGCGTGGGTCTCGTACGAATGGAGGTCGTGGCGCTCCCCGCCGAGCCCGACCGGCAGGACGTAGTCGGCGTACCAGGCCGTCTCGCTCCAGACGGGGGTCAGGGCGGCGTGCAGCCCGACCAGGTCCTCGCGCCGCAGCGCCTCCACCCAGGTCAGACCGTCGGGGTTGGTCCAGACGGGGTTGTAGACCCGGGTGAAGTAGACGTCCAGGCTGCCCCGGCCCTCGAGCAGGAAGTGGGGCAGCAGGAACGACATCTCGAAGAATGCGAGCGGGTACTCCTTCGGCCAGGTCAGCTCGTTCCAGGTGCCCGGATGCGGCGGCATGTACGGGGGCCGCGGGACGAACTTGTCCCAGCCGTTCGGCGAGGTCCCGCCGGGCGTCCCGATCGAGCCGGTCAGGACGTTCAGGAAGAACAGGCAGCGGGCGGTCTGCCAGCCGCCGATGACCCCGGCCGAGCTGGCCCGCCAGTTGTGGGCCGCGAAGGCCGTGCCGGCCCCCGCGACGAGCTCGGCGACCGCCTCGAGCTGGGCTGCCGGGACACCGGTCTCGCGCTCGGCGTACTCGAAGGTGTAGCCGCCGTAGAGCCGCCGGAGCTCCGCTTCGAAGTCGTCGAACGTCGGGCCCTCGAGGTCGGGCCGGGCGGCCCCCAGGTAGTCGGCCCAGTTGACCCAGCGCCGGACGAACTCGCGGTCATAGCGACCGCTGACGATGAGGTGCCGGGCGATCGAAAGCAGGAGCGCCGGCTCACTGCCCGGCCAGGCGGCCAGCCACTCGTCGGCCTGGGCCGCCGTGTTCGACAGCCGCGGATCGACGACCACCAGCTTCGCCCCGTTCCGGCGGCCGTCCATGATCCGCTGGGCGTGGGGGTTGAAGTAGTGGCCGCTCTCGAGATGGGCGCTGATGAGGAAGATGACCCTGGCGTTGGCGTAGTCCGGCGACGGCCGGTCGAAGCCCATCCAGAAGGCATATCCGGCCCGACCGCCGGCCGAGCAGATGTTGGTGTGGGAGTTGTGGCCGTCGACCCCCCAGGCGGCGAGCACCCGCTCGGTGAAGCCGTCCTCGCCGGGTCGCCCGACGTGGTACATGACCTTGTTCGGCTCGCCCCGGGTGATCGCGGCCCGAATCCGGGCCGCCAGGTCATCGAGCGCCTCGTCCCAGGTGCAGCGTTCCCACTCGCCCGCGCCTCGCGGCCCGACCCGCCGGAGCGGGTACAGGATCCGGTCGGGATCCTCGGTCTGGTTGAGCGTCGCCGGGCCCTTCGCGCAGTTGCGGCCGCGGCTGCCGGGGTGAGTCGGGTTGCCCTCGTACTTGCGGACCTCTCCCGTCGCCTTGTCGACGTAGGCCAGGAGGCCGCAGGCCGATTCGCAGTTGAAGCAGGTCGTCGGGACGAGGGTGTAGTCGTGTTCCTCGCGCTGCGGCCCGGCCTTCGGGTCGGGCTCCGTCCAGTGGTCCCATCGATCGATCGGGGGGAAGGCGTCGAGGCCCGGCTGCATCGCGCCGCCGTTGGCCGGGTGGTCGGTGACGGGCTTGCGGGCGCTGCGGCCGTTCGTCATGTCGTCGCCCCTAGCTGATCGGAACGGCCTGACCGGCCGTGATGAAGCCCAGCTCGTACCACAAGAGCCCGGCCGCCGCGGCGACGGCGGCGAGGACGAGGATCGGCGCGGCGGCGGCAGTCGCGGCGGCGGCCAGCCCGAGCCACAGCGCCCCCGCGACGATCGGCACGCCGCTGCCGAGGAGAACGCCACCGACCCAGAAGGCGCCCGCGAACGGTCCCCGAACGAGGAGGTGGGCCGCGGCCCGGCCGTTCGCGGTCGGGTGGACGGCCAGGGCCTCTCCTCCGATGAGGGCCGCCAGGTTGAGGCCGCCGCCCGCGACCAGCGCCGCGGCCGCGACGTCGATGAGCCCGGCCGCCGCGTCGAGGACGATGAGCGCCGGGATGAGGACGGCAGCGCCGAGGATGGTCGCCTGGGCGATGAGCACGATCCCGACCACCGGCCGCTGCCACAGGTCGCGGGCCTCGCACTGCCGGAGCAGGAACATCGTGTAGAGGGCAGTCATGACGGCCAGCGCAAAGGCCGGCCAGCCGAGGGCCGCCAGGAGCGTGCCGTCCGCGCCGAGGAGCGTGCCGAGCCACCACAGGCCCAGGAGCCCGCTGTAGCCGACGAGGACGAAGGCGCCGATCGCCAGCCAGCTCCGGGGCTGGGGCCGGTAGAGGATGGACAGGAACCGCTCCGGCCGTTTGAGGTCGGCGACGAGGAGGAGGGTCGTCAGCCCGACGCCGCCGAGGGCCAGCGTCGCGGCCACCACCCGGGTCAGCTGGTCGACCGGGGCGAGCCCCAGCGTCGCCGCCAGGAAGACGAGCCCGAAGGCTCCGGCCCCGATGCCCTTCGTCCAGAGATAGAGCGCCACCTTCCAGCCCCAGGGCCGGGGGTGGAAGACGTCGTAGGCGACCCGGGTCCCCGGGCGGACGAGGTCCGGATCCACCGGCCCCTGCCAGGCCACCGGTCCGGGGGCCGCCGGGTGGGCTGCGGCGACCGGTGCCGCAGGCGCCGGGACCGCAGGCGCCGGGACCGCGTGGGAGGTTGCCCCCGAAGGGGCCGGCCCGGCGCCTTCGGCGAGCGAGCCCAGCGCGGAAGCCACGGGCGGGCCGATCGGCGTGCCGAGGGGCGCCGGGGCGCCAAGGATCACCGGCAGGCGCATGCCGGCGAGGGACGAACCGCCGCCGCGGCCGCCGCTCGAGGCGGCGACTGCCGAGCCCGCTCCCGCCGCGTCCGTTCCTGTGGCGTCCGCCCCTGCCAGCCCCGTATAGTCCTTGGCGCCGCCCGTTCGTCGGTCCGCCCACATGTAGCGATCGCCGTGGACCGGCGCCAGCGGGTCGAGCGCCGCCGCCGACGCCCCGACGTAGAAGGCCTGCGGCCGGGTGCCCTGCTCCGGCCGGCGGACCGTCGTCGGGCGGGAGGCGAGGATCTGCGAGGCACGACTGGCCGGGTTCTCGATGTCGCCGAAGATGAGCGACTCCGTCGGGCAGACGACGACGCAGGCGGGGAGGAGGCCCCGGTCCACCCGGTGGGAGCAGAAGTTGCACTTCTCGGCGACGTGCTCCTCGGGGTCGATGTAGATCGCGTCGTAGGGGCAGGCCTGGATGCAGGCCTTGCAGCCGATGCAGCGCGAGGTATCGAAGTCGACGATCCCGTCCGCCCGCTTGAACATCGCCGTCGTCGGGCAGACCTTGACGCACGGGGCGTCGGCGCAGTGGTTGCAGCGGAGGACCGCGATGTCGCGGCGCGTCTCGGGAAACGTCCCCCGCTCGACGTACTTGACCCAGGTCCGGTTGACCCCGAGGGGGACCTCGTTCTCGGACTTGCAGGCCGTCGTGCAGGCGTGGCAGCCGATGCACGAGGTCTGGTCGATGACCCAGGCGAAGTTGGTCACGGCCGGCCGGACTCCTGACGAGCGATCATCGTTGACACGCCGGATGCTGGGGGAGTATATAGGCACATCGCAATACCGCAACACGCCTCCGCGTCCCTCGTCCGAGGCGTCCGGTGACGATGGCAGCAGCTTCCAGGAGGGCCTCCATGGCCGACGCGCCGTCCGCTGATCGGGTCCTCGACGCCAAGGGCCTCCTGTGCCCGATGCCGATCGTCAAGCTCGCCAAGGCCGTCAAGGAGATGGAGTCGTTCCAGGTCATCCTCCTCGAGGCGACGGACCCCGGATCCGTCCCCGACGTGACGGCATGGTCGAAGAACACCGGCCATCCCCTGATCCACCAGGAGACCGTCGACAAGGTCATGCGCTTCTGGATCCAGAAGTCCTGACGAAGGCGGCAGACGGGCAGGCGCAGCGAGGGATCGATGTCGAGCATCCTCTACGTCCACACCGGCGGCGTGAACAACCCCGAGCGCAGCGCGACGCCGATCTACCTCGCCACGACGGCGGCGGCGATGGACGTGGAGGTCGGGATCTACTTCACGGTCAACGGGCCGACCCTCCTGAAGAAGGGCACGGCTGAGACCCTGATCGTCCCCAAGTTCGACGGCACCGGCGCCCCGCTGCGCCGGTTCATCGACCAGGCCCGCGACATGGGGGTCAAGTTCTACGTCTGCCAGCCATCGCTCGATCTCCACGGGCTGACCGTCGACGACCTCATCGAGGACGTCAAGATGATCGGCGGCGCCGCCTTCAACGACATGGCCCTCGAGGCCGACCAGGTCATCTGCTTCTGATGGGCCGGTGAGCCGTGGTCCTCCAGGCTCGCTACGACGATGTTCCGATCGAGGAGAAGGAGCGCCTGTTCGGCCAGGTCCAGGCCGACGCCCGCTTCGACAGCTACCTCTACGGCTGCTACGAGTGCGGCATCTGCGTCGCCGCCTGCCCGTCGGCCCGGTTCTACGACTTCTCGCCCCGCAAGATCGCGCAGGCCGCCTCGCGCCAGGACCTGCCGATGTTCTACGAGCAGCTCAACGACGACATCTGGAACTGCTCGCAGTGCTTCTCCTGCACCCGCTGCCCCCGCGGCAACAACCCGGGCGGCCTCATCACGATCATGCGCGAGGTCGCCATCAACAACGGCCTGACCTCGGCCAAGAACGCCCTCGAGGGCTACGGCCGGGTGGTCTACAAGATCATGTCGACCGGGACGCAGGTCTCGCCGGACATGCTCCAGCCGAACGCCTTCCCGGACTGGGGGCCGCATGTCCAGGAGATCTCCGACAACCTCGGCCTGTGGCGCCGGGCCCTGCCGCCGGACACGATGCACACGACCTCGACGGCCTGGGAGGTCGATGACCGGACGCTCACGGAGCTCTACCTGATCTGGCACATGACCGGGGTGCTGGACATGATCAAGAGCGTCGACGCCGGCCTCCACATGATCCTCAACGACGTCATGGAAGAGCTGCTCGAAGAAGCCGGCTTCGAGGCCGGCTAGGAGGTCCCCAGCATGCCGATCCCCCTGACCGTGCTCGAGACTCGGCGCGAGGCCCGCGACGACCGCGGCCCGGCTGCGCCGCCGACCGAGGACGTCCGCGAGAAGGTCTTCGAGCTCGAGGCCGCCGGAGAGTGGCTCGTCCAGCGGGTCCCCGACCCCTGGATCGGGGTGACCACGAAGTACGGCCGGACCAAGAAGATCCCCGTCGCCCGAACCTGGCATCACAAGTCGTGCGGCCAGTGCGGCCACATCCCGGGCTACTCGACCTCGATCTTCTGGCTCATCCGGAAGCTCGGCCTGGACTACAACGATCCCCGCGACCAGACGTCCTGCACGGCCTGGAACTACTACGCCTCGGCGACCTCCAACCAGGGCGCCCAGGCCGCGGTCGCGATGCGCAACTTCGGGGCGGCCTACGAGTCCGGCTACTTCCCGATGATCCACTGCGGGACGTCGTACGGCCACTACAAGGAGGTTCGCGAGGAGCTCGTCCACTCGGCCGAGCTGCGCGACGAGGTCCGGCGAATCTGCGACAAGCTCGGCAAGCCGTTCGTCATGCCCGAGGAGATCGTCCACTACTCGGAGTGGGTCTACGCGCTGCGCGACGAGTTCGCCAAGCGCCGGGTCCTCGACCTGTCGGGCATCGACGTCACCGTCCACCCGGCCTGTCACTACCACAAGCTCGTCGTCGAGGACGCGATCTACGACCCGGACGTCTACGGCGGCCAGCGGACCGCGGTGGTCTCGGCGGTCGTGACCGCCCTCGGGGCGAACGTCAAGGACTACAGCACCTGGTTCGACTGCTGCGGCTTCGGCTTCCGCCACATCCTCGTCCAGCGCGACTTCACCCGGTCGTTCGCCACGCTGCGGAAGATCGAGGTCATGCAGGAGGAGGCCAATCCGGACGTCGTCCTGACCCACGACACGGGCTGTGTCACGACCCTCGACCAGAGCCAGTTCGCGGCCCGGGCCCACGATCGCAAGGTCGGGGTGCCGGTCATGTCCGAGGCCCAGTTCGCGGCCCTGGCGATGGGCGCCCACCCGTACAGGGTGGCCCAGCTGCACTGGCACAACACGGAGTACCGGCCGCTCCTCGAGAAGATGGGAATCGACTGGCGCGAACGGTGGCGCGAGTTCGAGGACGACCTTGCTCGGCTCAAGGGCGACCCCAAGGCGTTCCTGACCTGGGAGGACGCAGATGCCTGAAACGGTCCTGGTCATCGGCGGCGGACCCGCCGGCCTCGAGGCGGCCCGCGCGATCGCCTCGATCGGCGGCCGGGCGCTCCTCGTGGAGCGTCGCGACGTCCTCGGTGGGACGCCGGACGAGTCGAACTATGCCGCCCTGACGCCGCGGATGGGGTCTGCCCAGGAGGCCCTCGATGCCCTCCGTGCCGGCGTCGAGGACCCCGCGATCGACGTCCGCCGCTCGACGACGGTGCGTGCTTGCAGCGGCTCGGTCGGCGACTTCCGGGTGACCCTGTCGGGGCCGACCGGCGAGACGACCGAGTCGGTCGGCGCGATCGTCGTCGCGACCGGCTTCCAGCACTTCGACCCGGGCCGCGAGACCCAGATGTACGGCTACTACGAGTATCCCGACGTCATCACCCTGCCCGACGCCGAGAAGATGCTCAAGGACCATCGCTTCGTCCGGCCCTCGACCGGCGAGCCGCCCCGCAACGTCGCCTTCATCCAGTGCGTCGGCTCGCGCGACCGGCGGCTCGGCAACGAGTACTGCTCGAAGGTCTGCTGCGGCGTGGCGTCGAAGGAGGCGATCGAGATTCGCCGGCTCCTGCCGGACACGAAGGTCTACATCTTCTACATCGACATGCGGATGTACGGCTTCTGGGAGAACGAGATCTACTGGCCGGCCCAGGAGCAGCACAACGTCAACTACATCCGGGGCATCGTCACCGAGATCGTGGGCAAGGACGGGCGCCTGCTCATGAAGGGCGAGGACACCACGATGGGCCGGCCCCTCGAGGTCCTCATGGACGTCATCGTCCTGTCGGTCGGGATGGAGCCCAGCCGCGGGACCCGCGACGTGGCCCAGATCCTGGGGGTCGATCAGAACAAGTACGGCTTCATCGCCCTGCCGGGCGAGCCGATGGACGTCGTCACGACGTCCGTGCCGGGCATCTTCGTCGCCGGAGCGGCCGCCGGGCCCAAGGACCTCGAGGACACCGTCGGCATGGCCGGGGCGGCGGCGCTGCGGGCGGTCGGCACCGTTCGGGGGCTGGCCCACGCAGGGACGGTGGCCGCCCGATGACCTGGGGTCCCGCCGTCGCCGGCGGTGGCGCGTTCGCGCCGGCCGGGATCGCCGACGCCGTCGATGCGCCGAGCGCGGTCGAGTTCATGCGCGAGGCCCTCGTCAAGATCAGCGAGGAGGACATCGGGGCGGTGGCGGACCTGCTGGCCGCCAAGCGCGCCGAGCTCGCGCCGTCCCTGTCCGAGGCGTCCCTCGCCGGCGCCAGTGCGGACGTCGTTCGGCCCATCCTCGGTCGGGTCTTCGCCACCCGGCGCCGGTCGGACGAGCTGCTCGTGGCGGTCGGAGCACCGCAGCTCGCCGGGGCGATCCGCGCCCTCGTCCACGGCGGCGGGCGGATCGAGGCCCGGTTCGCGGCCTTCGACGACGCCCTGGGGGCGATCGAGGCCCCCGTCCGGCGCGATCTCGCCGGGGAGTGCCTCCATTTCGCCGACCCGGATCGCTACTGGCTGTGGAGCCGCTGGATGTGGGACCCCGAGGCGCGCACGGGGGCCCTGCCGCTGGTGATGGTCGAGGAGTTCGACTTCGGCGGTGCCGATGCCGGGGCCATCTACCTCCGGGTCGGGGCGGCCACGGCCGCCGTCATCGCCACCGCCCGCGACCTCGGCTTCCAGCGGATGGGTGCCAGCCCCTTCGCGGTCGACGTCTACCTCGCCGCGATCTACGGGATCTACCTCTACACCGTGACCCGCCTCCGGATGACCCAGGAGTTCAACAAGGTCATCCCGCAGCTGCCTGACCTCGTCCGCCGCCTGCTCGGCGTCTGGACGACGCCGGCAGCAAGTGGAGCCTGACCGCGATGGGCAGGGAGCTCCCGATCGTCAAGGTCGACCAGGTCTTCGAGCTGGCCGAGGCCGTCGTCGACGGCGTCGACATCTCCGGCCACTGGAACCGGATGTTCAGCCAGCGCTCGGTCACCGAGTACCCGACCGAGGCGATGGACTGGGTCACCTCGCTCGACGGCGGCGAGTCGCTCCGCGACTGCTACCAGTGCGGCAAGTGCGTTCCCGTCTGCCCCGTCAACCACGTCGGCGACTACGGGCCGCGCAAGCTCAATGCCAAGGTCCTGCGCGGCAACAACCTCCTCGACGATCCCGACCTGTGGCTGTGCACGACCTGCGGCAACTGCTACCGGGTCTGCCCCAAGGAGGTCAACCCCCTCCGGATCATGCCGGCCATCCGGGAGCAGGCGGTCCTGGAGGGCAAGGTCCCGGACGAGCTCTCGGACGTCTTCCGGAACCTCCAGAAATCGGGCAACCCGATGGGCGAGTCGCCGCGCAAGCGGATCGATTGGGTCGCCGAGGCCGGGGTCGAGGTGCCGCTGATCAGCCAGCTCGGCCGGCCGGTCGACGTCCTGTGGTACGTCTCCGACTACACGAGCTACCACCCCCGGGGCAAGGACGCAGCGCGGGCGATGGCCCGGGTGCTGACCGCCCTCGGGGTCGACTTCGCGATCCTGGGGCCGGAGGAGCGGAGCGATGCCGATTCGGCCCGCCTGGCCGGCGAGACCGGGCTCTTCGAGATGCTCGCCGAGCACAACATCGGCACCTTCCGGAAGTACGAGTTCAAGCGCCTCGTGGTCATGGATCCCCATGCCTACAACGCCTTCAAGAACCTCTATCCCGAGCTCGGCTGGGAGGGCGAGGTCCTCCACTACACGCAGTTCCTCGCCCCGCTCGTCGACCGGATCGAGTTCCGTTCGACGATCGAGCTTGACGTCACCTACCACGACCCGTGCTACCTGGGTCGCAACAACGGCGAGTTCGACGCTCCGCGCCGGCTGCTCTCGGCGATCCCGGGCGTTCGCCTGACCGAGATGCCCCACAACCGGGCCAATGGCTACTGCTGCGGCGGCGGTGGCGGCGGGATGTGGCTGGACGGCTTCGTCGCCGACCACGTCTCCGAGCGCCTCTCGGAACGTCGCGTTCGCGAGGCCGTGGACACGGTCGGGACGGACGGGACCGGCGTCCTGTCGGTCGCCTGCCCCTACGAGCCGTCGCGGTTCGAGGACGCGGTGAAGTCGACCGGCAACGACGGCCGGATCGTCGTCCGCGACATCGTCGAGCTCATCGACGAGGCGATGCAACCACCCCAGCCGCCCCAATCGCCCCAATCGCCCAAGCCGGGATAGCCGAGCCGCAAGCACGCGAGGAGCCGCATGGACTACGTCGTTCTGCTCAAGCAGGTCCCCGATCTCGCCGAGGAACTCGAGATCGACGCCGACGGGACCGGCCTCGATCGCGAGTGGCTGAGCTTCGTCGCCAGCGAGTGGGACGAGTACGCCCTCGAGGAGGCCCTCCTCCTCCGGGATCAGGGCCACGGCGGCACGGTCACGTGCCTGGCCCTCGGCGTCGAGACCGGCGCCGTTGACGAGCTCCTGGCAACGTGCCTGGCGCGTGGCGCCGACCGAGTCGTCAAGGTCGGCTCGTTCCAGGTACCGCCCGACTCCCACACCGCGGCCGCCGCGTTCGCCGGCGCCCTGGCCCACATCCACTACGACCTGATCCTCACCGGCGTCCAGGCGATCGACGATCTCGACGGCCAGGTCGGGCCGCTCGTCGCGACCCGCCTCGACCTGCCCCACGTCTCGGTCGTGACCCACATCGCCCTCGCCCATCACCACACCACGGTCACGGTCCACCAGGAATACGCGGGCGGCGTCGTCGCCGAGTTCGAGGCCACCCTGCCCGCGGTCCTCGGCGTCCAGACGTCGCGGGAGACGCCCCGCTACGCGCCGGTGAGCCGGATCCGGCAGCTCATGAAGACGGCGACGATCGAGGCGCTGGCGGCCGGCAGCGGGCCGGGCAGCGGCCTCGTCATCGAGGCCATGACCATCCCCGAGACCGGCTCGACGGCCGAGATGATCAGCGGCAACAGCCAGGCCATCGCGGAGCGGATCGCGACGATCCTCGCCGAGCGCGGCATCGGCCCGGCGGTGGCCCGATGAGCGGCGACGTCTTCGTCATCGCGGAGCACCGCGACGGGGCGATCCTCGACCCGACATACGAGCTCCTCGGGCGGGCGAAGGCCCTCGCCGGGGCCAGCGGCGGCGAGGCCGTCGCGGTCCTCCTCGGCTCGGACGTGGCCGGCCTCGCCGGATCGCTCGGCACAGCGGCGCGGGTCATCGTCATCGACGGCCCCGGGCTCGCCTCGTTCAGCCCGACGGCCTACCAGGCGGCGCTCGTGCCGCTCGTCCACGAGCGCGAGCCCGCACTCGTCCTCGTCGCCAACAGCGGCTCGGGCATGGACGTGGCGGCCGGCCTCTCGGCGAGCCTCGACCTGCCGCTCGCGGCCTACGCCATCGACCTCGCGATCGACGCCGGCGGCCCGCTCGTGACCTGCCAGCTGTACGCCGGCAAGATCCAGGCGAAGGTGCGCTTCGCGGGCGGTCGCGGCATCGTGACCGCGGTCGCCGGCTCGTTCCCGGCCGAGGCCGGCCAGAGCCCGGGCAGCCCGGCCGTGGAAACCGTCGCGCCGGCCGCAACCGACGACCGGGTCCGCTTCGTGGACCTCCTCCGGCCGGAGGCCGGCGACGTCGACATCACCCGCGAATCGGTCCTCGTCTCGGTGGGGCGGGGGATCGGGGAGCAGGAGAACATCGAGCTCGTCGAGGCCCTCGCGGCCGCGCTCGGCGGGGCCGTCTCGTCGTCGCGTCCGATCGCCGACCTCGGCTGGCTGCCGCGGACCCGTCAGGTCGGCAAGTCCGGGCTCAAGGTCAAGCCGCGGATCTACCTGGCGCTCGGGATCAGCGGGGCGCCGGAGCATCTCGAGGGGATGCGCGGCGCGGATCTCATCATCGCCGTCAACTCCGACCCGCGAGCGCCGATCTTCTCGGTCGCTCACTACGGCGTGGTCGCCGATCTCCTCGACGTGGTCCCGGCCCTGACGGCCCGGGTCGGCGGCTAGGGCTCACCGGAGCCGAGCGTGCCCGGTCGCGACGTCACCCGCGAGATCTTCGAGGGCATCTCACCGGGCGGGGAGACGCTCTTCTATGTCCTGACGGCCATCGCGACCGTCATCTTCTTCGTCGGCATCGGGGTCCGCCTCCGGAAGTACGTCCGGGGCCGCGGCCAGGACGTCGTCGGCTCGCCGCTGGGGTTCGTGGGCCGGGCCGTCCGGAGCCTCGTCGACACCGCGGCCAACCGGACCGTCGCCAAGCGTGACCCGTATGCCGGCGTCTTCCACGCTGCGATCATGTGGGGCTTCATCGTCCTGTTCATCGGGACGGCGATCCTGACCGTCGAATCGGACATCATCCGGCCCTTCGCCCCGGACTTCAGCTTCTACTGGGGCGCGTTCTACCTCGGCTATTCCCTGATCCTCGACGTCCTTGGCCTGGCGATGCTCGTCGGCATCGCGGCGATGGCGATCCGGCGCGCCCGACGACCGCCGCAGCTCGACTACGGACGGGTGGACATCGGCCCCGCGACGACCGACCGCGGCGGGTTCCGGACCGGCGACTGGATCTTCCTCGGCTGGCTCGGCCTCCTGGGGCTGAGCGGCTTCGTGCTCGAGGGCGCCCGGATCCTGGCCCACGACTTCCCGGACTTCGAGCTCTTCTCGCCCGTCGGCTGGTTCGTCGCCGCTGCCTTCCGAGTGATCGGCCTCGACGCGGCGTCGGCCGAAGCGATCCGCTACGCGACGTGGTGGGGGCACGCCCTGGCGGCCCTGGCCTTCGTCGCCTACTTCCCGTTCTCGAAGGCGATCCACACCCTCGCCGACCCGGTCAACCTGGCCCTCCGCTCGCCCCTGGCCGGTCGGCGCCTGCCGGTCCTGACCGCATCCGCGGCCGCGAACGGCCACTTGGGCATCCGCGACCTGGCCGACCTGTCCTGGAAGCAGCTCCTCGACGTCGACGCCTGCACCAAGTGCGGGCGCTGCCACACCGCCTGCCCGGCCGTCGCCTCCGGGGCGCCGCTGTCGCCGCGGGACCTCATCCTCGACCTCCGCCAGGAGGCCGACGCGGCCTGGTCGATCCTCGCCCCGCTCGGCGAGCGCCGCTCCGATCACCCGTACGGTGGGGCCCACGACGGGGCGGAGACCGCCGCGACGTCCGCGACATCGTCGGCAGGTTCGATCGCGGCGACGAACGGCGGCTCGCTCCTCGCCGGCGGCCTCATCAGCGCCCAGACGCTGTGGTCCTGCACGACGTGCCTCGCGTGCGTCGAGGCCTGCCCGGTCGGCATCGAGCACGTCCCCACGATCGTCGGCATGCGCCGCTCGCTCGTCGACCAGGCGATCGTGGAGCCGACCCTCCAGGCCGCCTTCACCAACCTCGCCAAGCAGGGCAACTCGTTCGGCCAGTCCGGTCGGACGCGCGGCCGCTGGACCGACGACCTGCCGACGCCGGTCGTCGACGCGCGGCGCCAGGACGTCGACTGGCTGTGGTTCGTCGGCGACTTCGCCTCGTTCGACGTCCGGGTCCAGGAGGCGACGCGCCTCGTGGCCCGCGTCTTCCAGGCCGCCGGCATGGACTTCGGGATTCTCTACGAGGGCGAGCGGAATGCCGGCAACGACGTCCGCCGGGCCGGCGAGGAAGGCCTCTTCGAGCTCCTCGTCGAGCACAACGTCGGCCAGCTCTCCAGGGCCCGCTTCCGCCGGATCGTGACGACCGATCCGCACACCCTCAACACCCTCAAGTTCGAGTACCCCGACTTCGGGGGCGACTACGAGGTCTGGCACTACAGCCAGGTCCTCGCCGCATTGCTCTCGTCGGGCGATCTCCAGGTCAGCCGGCGGACGAGCCGCCGGGTGACCTATCACGACCCGTGCTACCTCGCCCGCTACGCCAAGGTCACGACGGCCCCGCGCGAGGTCCTCGCCGCGATCGGCGCTCACCTCGTGGAGATGCCACGGAACGGCGCAAACACGTTCTGCTGCGGCGCCGGGGGCGGCCGGATCTGGATGGACGACAGCGGCCTCGCCGAGCGCCCGTCCGAGCAGCGCATCCGCGAGGCGGCGGCGCTCGCCGGCGTCACCGACTTCGTGACCGCCTGCCCGAAGGACCTGACGATGTACACGGCGGCTGCCGTGGCGACCGGCCACGAGGACCGCCTGGCGGTCGCCGACC
>DASWGY010000232.1:0-11291 GCA_036393495.1 Candidatus Limnocylindrales bacterium | reverse complement strand
AGCCGAAGGCGCCGGACGTCCTCACCCACGTGGGTCCAGATGCGTCGCGCCTGCCGCGCGGCCTCGCGGTGGATCGAGGTGGGCGTGAGGTCCATCGCGCGATGAAAGCACCGAGCGCTTGCCGCGCGGTCACCGCCGGATTGACTGTGGGTCACCGGAACCTGCGTGGCTGAGACGCGTGCCGACGTCTGAGACGTCCTCCTCGCGATTCGATGACCGAGGAGCGAAGCTTTCGATGCACCAGCGACCGGTCCCGCGCCGCGCGCTTCGCCAAGCAGGTTCCTGTGACTGGTGGTCAACGGCCGCGTGACGGCCGACCGGCCGGTGCGCGAGGCACGTGACCGGTGCGAAGCGCTGGCTGCCGTCGCGGGTCGCTCGCGGTGAGTCGCGGTGAAGCCGGCTGTGCCACGATACCGGGCGTGAACAGGACGGCGGTTCGGGCGTCGCGACGGCGGCTCGATCAGCTCGTGGTCGACCGCGGGCTCGCGGAATCGCGCGCCCGCGCCCAGGCGTTGATCCTCGGCGGCAAGGTCCGGACCGGCCTCGGCGACTCGGCCAGGGTGGACCGCAAGGCCGGCGACCTCGTCGACGAGGACCTCGACGTCGAGCTCGTCGAGCGCGAGCCCTGGGTCAGTCGCGGTGGCCACAAGCTCGCCGCCGCGCTCGATGCCTTCGGGATCGATCCTGCCGCCCGGACCTGCCTGGATGTTGGCGCCTCGACCGGCGGATTCACCGACGTCCTGCTGCAGCGTGGCGCTCGTCGCGTCTACGCAATGGATGTCGGGCGCGGCCAGCTCGCTGAGCAGCTCCGCCGCGACCCCCGGGTCGTGTCGATGGAGCGGACGAACGCTCGGACGATCACCGCGGCGACGCTCCCCGAACCCATATCCCTCGCGACCATCGATGTCTCGTTCATCTCGCTGCGACTGGTTCTCGGCCCGGTGGCGAGCGCGTTTGCCGGGGGCGGTGGCGGCGAGGGAGCGAGCGGCGGCGACATCGTCGCCCTGGTGAAGCCCCAGTTCGAGGCCGGCAAGGCGCAGGTCAAGGGCGGCGTCGTGCGGGACCCCGTGGTCCATCGATCGACGATCGATGCGATTGTCGCCGCGGCGAAGGACCTCGGCCTCGCCCAGGTGGACGTGATCGCATCGCCGATCCTCGGGCCCGAGGGCAACCGCGAGTTCCTGCTCCACCTTCGGGTCGGCGGCGCGCCGGTCGCCTGCGCGAACCTCGAGGCCCACATCGCGGCGGCGGTGACCGGCGAGGCGCCTTCGCAGTCCGCGACGGACAGTACGTTCGGCTGGCACCCGCCGGAGGCGGCCCCCACATGACCAACGGGGTCCGCCGGATCGGGTTCGCGTACAACCCGACCATCGAGGCCGCCCTCGAGCTCCGCGAGCGGGCGTCCGGCTGGGCGGCGATGCACGGGCTCGACCACTGGGCGACGACCGCCGCCGACTACGAGGTCCTTGCCCGGGAGCTTCCCGGGACGGACGTCCTGGTCGTCCTCGGTGGCGACGGGACGTTCCTCCGGGCGGCCCGCGCGGTGGCCGAGGTCGACGTGCCGCTCCTCGGCATCAACGTCGGCAAGGTCGGCTTCCTCTCGAAGGTCGAGGCCGGCGACCTCGCCCGAACGCTCGACCGGCTGAGCGCCGGCCGTTACACCCTCGAGCACCGGATGGCTCTCGAGAGCCGGATCCTCCGGGCCTCGTCGGCGCCGTCGTCGGAGGCCGCGTCGTCGGAGGCCGCGTCCGGGGACGTGGACGGCGACGAGGCCGGGGACGTGAACGCTCCGGCGAACCCCGACGTGCACGTGGCCCTCAACGACATCGTCATCGCCCGCGGGTCGCTCGCCAGGGTCGTGCGGCTGGACGTCTCGATCGACGCCAGCCACCTCGCGACGTTCGTGGCCGACGGGCTCGTCGTCGCCAGCCCCACTGGCTCGACGGGCTACAGTTTCTCGGCCGGCGGCCCGATCCTCGACCCGACGGCCCGCAACCTCGTCGTCACCCCGATCGCCGGCTACCTCTCGACGATCCGGTCCGTCGTCGTGAGCGGCTCGGTCGTCGTTCGATGTCGGATCGCCGATGCCCACGAGGCGCTCGTCTCGATCGACGGCCGAGAGGATGTCGCGGTCGATGTCGGCGATACCGTCGAAGTCCGCGCCCTCGAGCGTCCGATCCGTCTCGTCCAGCCGGAGGGCTCGATGCCGTTCTGGGATCTGGTGCGCAGGAAGGTGGAGCTGTTGCCATCGTGAGTGGCTGGGTTCCGGTGATGGCCGGCCGCGACGAGCCGGATGATGGCCGCGACGAGCCGGACGGCGGCCGGGCCGGCGAGCCTGGCGCCGAGCCTCTCGAGGGCACGTTCGAGGACGGGTTGGCGGGCCGACGCGACGAGGCCCGGCCGGGGCGGCTCGTGGAGCTCACGGTCGTCGACCTTGCCCTCATCGATCGACTCCGGCTGGCGCTGGATCCCGGCCTCAACGTCCTGACCGGCGAGACCGGGGCGGGCAAGAGCCTGCTCATCGACGCCCTGGGGCTGGCGCTCGGCGCGCGCGCGGACACGTCCCTCGTCCGGCATGGCGCTGAGACCGCGCGCGTGGAGGCCCTCTTCGACCGCGTTCCCGAGCCGCTGATCGCCGTCCGGGAGGTGGCCGCGTCCGGCCGATCCACCGCCCGCCTCGACGACGCGACCGTCACCGCGGCCCGCCTCGCCGAGACGACAGGACCGCTCGTCGAGATCCATGGCCAGCACGAGCAGTCGCGGCTCCTCGACGAGCGCTGGCAACGCGACCTCCTCGACGCCTTCGGCGGGCACGGCGCGGCCCGCGAGCGGATGGCCGGGGCGGTTGGCCGATGGCGCGAGAACCGGACCGAGCTGGCCAGCCTGGCCATCGACCCCCGCGAGATCGCGCGACGTCTCGAGATCGTCGAGCACGAGGCCGCCGAGATCGGCGCCGCGCGGATCCATGTCGGCGAGGCCGACGAGCTCAAGGCCCGCCTGACGGCCGCCCGGGAGGCGGCGGCGATCGCCCGCGGCGGCGAGGCGATCCGGGAGGCCCTCGACGGCGACGCGGGCGCCCGAACCGCGGCCGGACGGGCCCTTCGCGACGCGCGTTCGCTGGCCGGCATGGACCCCCGCTTCGCGGCCATCGAGGCCCGGCTGCTTGGCCTCGATGCCGAGGTCGGCGACATCGCCTCCGAGGTTCGCGGGCTCCTGGAGGCCGTCGATCTCGACGCGGCCGCGGTCGCCGCGCTCGAGGAGCGGCTGTCGGTCATCTACGGCCTCGAGCGCCGCTACGGCGATGACGAGGCTGCCGTCCTGGCCCACGCCGAGCGGGCAAGCCTCGAGGCAGAGCGCCTCCGGGGCCTCGAAACGGAACGGGCCAGACGCGCCGCCGAGGACGCGACGCTCCTGGCGGAGGTCGCCGCGGCCGCCGGGGAGCTCGGCACCCGACGGCGAGCGACGGCCGCGCAACTGACCGCCGGCGTCGACGAGGTCCTTCGAGGCCTCGGCTTCCCGCCGGGCGCCTTCGAGGTCGCCGTCGGTCACGAGGCCGCCGCGCCCGACGAGCCGGCCGTCGAGCTCGACGGCGATGCCGTGAGCTTCGACACTTCGGGCGCGGACCAGGTCGTCTTCCGGTTTGCCCCGAACCCCGGCGAACCCGCCCGACCCCTGGCCAGGATCGCCTCGGGCGGCGAGCTGTCCCGGGTCGCCCTTGCCGTGAAGCAGGTCCTGGCCGCCGCCGACGACACGCCGACGCTCGTCTTCGACGAGGTCGACGCCGGGATCGGGGGACGCTCGGCGGACCCGCTCGGCAGGAGCCTCTGGGCCCTTGCCCGGGGTCACCAGGTCCTGGTCGTGACGCACCTGCCTCAGATCGCGGCCCACGCCGATGCCCATTTCCGAATCGCCAAGCGCGAGCGCGACGGGCGGACATTGACGGAGGTCGCTCGCCTCGACCGCGAGGGCCGGATCGTCGAGCTCGCGGCGATGCTCGGTGGCGACGGAGACGGCGGCCCGGGGGGCGCGGCGCTGGCCCAGGCTCGCGAGCTCCTCGACGCGGCGGACGCCTGGCGCGGCCGGCCCGTGGCCGCCGGCTGACCGCGGCCGGTCGGAGCGACGCGGGCCGGTGAGCACGGAGCTCAGGCGCGCGATCGAGGACTACCTGACGCACCTGCGGGTCGAGCGCGGCCTGGCCCCGGCCACGCTTCGCGCCTATCGCTCTGATCTCGACGACTTTGCCGCCGTCCGGGACACCGAGCGGCAATGGTCGAGCGGGCCGGATGCCGCGATCCGCTACCTCTCGGCACGCACGAAGCGCGGCCGGCCGTCAGATCCGGGGCTCGCTCCGACGAGCCTCCGGCGGCGGGCCGCGGCGATCCGTGGCTTCTACAAGTTCGCCTTCGGCGACGGCCTCATCGGAGTCGATGTCGCCGCCCACCTCGATCTGCCACGGATGCCGCGTCTCCTTCCCGAGACCCTCACGGTCGACGAGGTGGAGCGGCTTCTGGAGGCTGCCGGGGCGGAGGATGATCCGGATCCCGCCCGGCTCCGGGCCCGGGCGCTGACCGAACTGCTGTATGCGGCCGGCCTGCGCATCTCCGAGGCCCTCGGGCTCGATCGCGAGGACCTGTCCCTGGACGGGGCCTTCGTCCGGGTCATCGGCAAGGGTGACAAGGAGCGGCTCGTTCCCGTCGGGGACGTCGCCCTCGGCGTCCTGGCCGATTGGATCGCCGGCCCCCGAGCCGTCCTGCTCGACGTCGGCCACGTGGATCCGGTCCGAGGCGGCCCGCTCTTCGTCGGCGATCGCGGCCGGCGGCTGGCCCGCCAGCAGGCCTGGTCGGCGGTGCGGCGCGCCGCGGCGGCCGCGGGTCTCGCCGACAGGGTCAGCCCCCACACCCTGCGCCACTCGTTCGCGACCCACCTCCTCGAAGGCGGGGCAGACCTGCGCATCGTCCAGGAGTTGCTCGGACATGCGAGTATCAGCACGACGCAGCTCTACACGCATCTCACGGGGGAGCGCATCCGCGAGGTCTATGCTCGCGCTCACCCACGAGCCTGAGGAGGGATGCCCACCGTGGCGCGATATGCCGACACCCTGCTCGCCGAGGGGGAACGCATCGTCCTGCGGACCCGCCAGCACTGGTTTGCCACGATCGTCGATGGTCGCGTCCCATGGGCCCTGCTCGTCGCCAGCGTGGTCGTGCTGCTGCTTTCGCTCCAGCTCGACGACGGTCCCCTCCGGGCCGTCCTCGGCTACCTCGTGGTCGCCGGCCTGGCGGTCTCCCTCGTCTGGCTCGGGAAGCACTACTGGAGCTGGTACGCCCAGGACTACATCGTCTCGAACCGGCGGGTCCTGAAGGTCGAGGGAATCATCAACAAGCGCTCCGCGGACAGCTCGCTCGAGAAGATCAACGACGCCGTCCTCGAGCAGAACCTGTTCGGCCGGATCTTCGGCTACGGCGACCTGGACATCCTGACCGCGGCCGACATCGCCATCGACCGCTACAGGATGCTCAACAAGGCGCCCGGCTTCAAGAAGGCGATGCTCGACCAGAAGCACGCCCTCGAGACCGAGTTCGCCCACATCCCCGGCCCGCCGCTCCGGGCGCCGGGCACCGGCGGCCGATCGATGTCGGCGGACGAGGCCACCCGCGCCCTCGGCGACCTCGCCGCACTGCGCGACCGCGGCGCC
This sequence comes from Candidatus Limnocylindrales bacterium, assembly GCA_036393495.1. Lineage (GTDB taxonomy): Bacteria > Chloroflexota > Limnocylindria > Limnocylindrales > CSP1-4 > UBA5189. Next base: position 5,596 of record DASWGY010000232.1, on the reverse strand, counting down.
CTCACGCCCGAGGAGTACGAGCGCAAGAAGCAGGAGCTCCTCGCCCGGATCTGAGCCACACCGACGGGCCGACTACCATTGGTCGACCCGCCCCACCAACTGCTGACCGGAGCCAGGCCTGGATGCTGCGCGATCCGTCACCCGAATCCATCATCGCCGCGGCACTCATCCTGCTCGTGGCCCTGCCATTCCATGAGTTCAGCCACGCCCTGGCCGCCTACCGACTCGGCGACGGCACGGCGAAGCTGCTCGGACGCCTGACACTGAATCCCCTGGCGCATCTCGATCCGATCGGCGCCATCCTCATCCTGTTGGTCTGGTTCGGGTGGGCCAAGCCGACCCCCTACAACCCGTACAACCTGCGGGGTGGTCACTACGGTGAGGCGATCGTCTCCGTGGCCGGGCCCCTCTCGAACCTCGTCCTGGCTGCGGCGGCCGCCCTGCCATTCCGCTACATCCTGGCCACCGACATGGACGTCCCGTTCGTGGTCCTTCAGACGCTCCACCTCTTCGTGTTGATCAACGTGCTGCTGGCCGCGTTCAACCTCATCCCGCTGCCGCCCCTCGATGGCTCCAAGGTCTTGTACGCGATCCTCGACCGCGAGACGGCCATCCGCGTCCGGCCCGCCCTCGATCAGTACGGTCCCCTGATCCTGCTCGCCCTTATCTTCCTGCCGGGCGTCGTCGGCCTGCCGTCGCCGCTCGCGATCGTGTTCGAGGTCGTGATCGACCCCATCACCTCGATCCTGCTCGGGTTGTGAGGCCCGGTTCACGGCCATGGTGGGCCGCCAAGGTCCGGCAGCTCACGACCCACATCCGAGCCCGCGTGTCCGAGGCCGAGCGACGGTCCCTCGAGGCCTGGACGACGCCGGCCCAGGCCGCCCTCTTCGACTCGATGCATGTCGCCGATCGGCGCCATGGTCTCGACGTCGTAGCCACCCTGCGAGCCCAGGGAGTCGACGACCCCGACGTCCTGCTGGCGGGGCTCCTCCACGACGCCGCCAAGGGCGACACGGGGATCCTGCCGCGGGTCGTCCACTCGCTCGGACAGGCGTGGGGCGGCTGGGTGACCCGGGTCGCGCGCGTGTGGCCCGGGATGGGCGGGGCCCTGACCCGGCTCGAGACGCACGCCGAGGCGTCGGCGCAGCTCGCCGCCGGGGCCGGCTGCTCGCCTCGGACCGTCGAGCTGATCAGGTGGCAGGAGGCGCCTCGGGATCCGGAGTTCGGCGAACGTCTCCGCCTCGCCGACGAGGCGAATTGAGATGACGAGCCCGCTCGCCGTCGCCTCGTCGAATGGCCACGGGCCGACGCCGAGCGGCGACCGGGTGCCGGGCGAGCCCGGCGTCCGGTTCGGCGATGGTCATCGGCCCGAGCAGGCGACTCGCGTCAGCTTCGAGGACTGGGAGGGGCCGCTGGGCCTCCTCCTGTCGCTCATCGAGGCCCGCCGACTCGACGTCCTCAGCGTGCCCCTGGGTGCCCTGGCCGAGGCGTATCTCGACGCGCTCGCCGGCCTCGAGGACGACCGGATCGGCAACATCAGCTCGTTCGTCGCGGTCGCCAGCCAGCTCATCCTCATCAAGAGCCGGGCCATCCTGCCCCGGCACCCGGAGCCCGGTGAGCCGGGCGAGCTGCCCGATGAAGGCCCCGATCCCGAGGCGGCGCTCCGGGCGCGGCTGCTCCTGTACCGAGCCTATCGCGACGCCGGCGCGGCGCTCCAGGCGACCGCCCTCGACCGCCGGGGACTCTTTCGACGGGAGCCGGCGGCCGCCCAGGCGGCCGCGATCGCCGGGGCCCGGGCCCCCGATGCACCGCCGCTGCCGGCGGCCTCGCTTGTCCGGGCCCTCGACGGCCTCGTCCGGATCATCGCCCCGCCCGAGCCGCCGCCGGAGACGATCGCCCGGGCGGTGACGCTGACCCAGCGCGCGGCGATCATCCGGGCCGCCCTGCGCGGGGCCCCAAGCGTCGTTCTCCAGGAGCTCCTGGCCGGGGTCCGCGACCGGGTCGTCGTGGCGGTCACGTTCCTGGCCATGCTCGAGCTCATGAAGCGCCGGGAGATCGTCGTCGAGCAGGCGGATCCGTTCGGGCCGATCGTCGCCCGCCGGACGACGGCCGCCGAGCGCTCGGCCGCGGGCGCGGATGCTGTGGACGACGACGCGCCGCTCGACGAGTCCCTGGCGTCGTTCCGATGACGATCGATCGCGAAGCTGGCGTCGATGTCCAGGAGGAGACCACCGCGATCGACGCGGCCGCTCCTGCCGCCCAGCCGACCCCGATCGAGCTCACCGAGACGGCCCTCGAGGCGCTCCTCTTCGTCGCCGAGCGGCCCCTCTCGCGGCGCGAGATCGCGTCGCTGTTCATCGCCGACCGCGCCGACGTCGACGCCCGCCTGGGCGATCTCGAGGTCAGCCTCCGGGAGCGCGGCATCCGGCTCATCACCTCGGGCGATCGCGTCGAGCTCGTCACCGCGCCCGAGGCCGGCGCGGCGATCGCACGGTACGTCGGCTCGGACGCGATCCGGCTGACGCCGGCATCGCTCGAGACGCTGGCGATCGTGGCCTACCGCCAGCCGGTCACGAAGTCGGCGGTCGAGCGGATCCGGGGCGTGGATTCGGACTACAGCCTCCGGAGCCTCGTCCATCGCCGGCTCGTCGTGGAGCTCGGGCGGGCCAACGCCCCCGGCCGGCCGATCCTGTACGGGACCGGCTTCGATTTCCTCGAGCGCTTCGGGCTGACCTCGCTCGACGACCTGCCGGTCCTCGATGCCGCCGTCGCGGCGCGCCTGGCCGAGGAGGGAGACGCCGCAGCGGGCGGCGGCCTGGGCGGCGAGGGCGCGGGCATGCCCGTCGGGGCGACGACCGAGGGCGACGAGGCCATCCAACCGTCGCTCGGGCTCGACCCGCCCGACGATGCCTGAGGAACGGCTCCAGAAGGTCCTTGCCGCGGCGGGGGTTGCGTCGCGCCGCGCCAGCGAGGGGCTGATCGCCGCCGGACGGGTCCGCATCGATGGCCGGGTCGCGATGCTCGGCGAACAGGTCGACCCGGCCCAGGTTCGAATCGAGGTCGATGGGATTCTCGTGGGCGTCGGCGCCGCCCGCGCTTACGTGGCGCTCCACAAGCCGGCCGGCGTGACCTCGACGACCCGCGATCGCCATGCCGAGACTACCGTCCTCGACCTCCTGCCGACGGCCCTCGTGCCGGACGCCGCACGCCTCTACCCGGTGGGCCGTCTCGATCTCGACAGCGAGGGGCTTCTCCTGCTCACGAACGACGGAGAGTGGGCGGAGCGGGTCCTCCATCCACGGTTCGGGGTCCAGCGCGAGTATGCGGTCGGGGTGGCCCGACATCTTGACGACGCCCAGGCCCGCGCCCTGCGCGACGGAATCCCCCTCGAGGAGGGGCGCGCGACGCTCGACGCGCCACTCCGGCCGGCCACGGGGCTCGAGACTCGAAACCTCGTCGGGCTGCTTCGGCCGCCGCCGGCGCCCGACCTGGTCTGGTATCGGGCCGTCCTGGCCCAGGGCTGGAAGCGCCAGCTCCGCCGGATGTTCGGGGCGGTTGGGACGCCGATCGAACGGCTGGTCCGGGTCCGGATCGGGCCGGTCAGACTTGACGGGCTCGTCTCCGGGCGCGCGCGCCTGCTGAAGGCGCCCGAGGTGCGAGCCCTTGGGACAGGGGTGACTGCACCCCCTCGCCGCGCGGCGCCTCGGGCGGACCGGCCGGGCCGGACGCGCGCTCCCGGGGCCCCGGTCAAGCCGGGTCGCCGGACACGGCGACCCCAACACGGGGAGGGGAGGAGGTGAGCTTCCATCAAGCGAAAGGGTGGCGCTCTTGACAAGGAATTCCTCGGGTGTAGAATTCTTCACGCGTGGAATTCGTAGTCGAGGGACAGGAAGATGGGACGCCAGGAACTGGAGCGCTGGGTGCGCCCGATCGTCGCAGGGCTCGTGGTCCTCGTGACGCTGCTGCTTGTTGTGGGGGCGGCGATCCGCGATCCGCGGCCGCATGACATCCCGGTAGGTCTCAGCGGCCCGCCGACCGCCCTCGACCCGATCGTCGCCGGGTTCGACCAGAACGCACCGGGAGCGTTTGCCCTGACCACGTACGCCTCGGAAGCCGACGCGCTGGCCGCGATCGACGACCGCGAGATCGTCGGCGCGCTGATCGTCGGCCAGGCCGGTCCGCGGATGGTCATCGCTGGCGGGGCCGGCGATGCCGTCACGGGCGCGGTTAGCGGTGCCTTCACGGCGGCATTCGCGGTCCATGGGATCGACCTGTCGATCTCGACCGTGCATGCCCTGCCGATCGGCGACGCGCACGGCATCGTCCTGTTCTTCCTTGTCCTGGCGATCGCGATCGGCTCGATCGTGGCGGGCGCCGCGACGACCCTCACGGGGTCGGGCCGGGGCTGGGGCGAGCAGGCGCTCGTGCTCGCGAGCTACGCGGTGGCTGCCGGGATCGTTGGGGTCGTCACGGCCGCGTGGCTCGCCGGCGGGTACGGCAACGGCGTCTGGGCGGCGATGGCGATTGCGACGCTGCTGGCGCTCGCCGTGAGCCTCGTCGTCGGGGCCGCTGGTCGCTGGCTCGGGGCCGCGGGCGTCGCCCTGGCCGCCGCGGTCGTCGTCCTCCTCGGCCTCGTCTCGTCCGGCGGCCCCCTGGGCAGCGCCTTCCTGCCGGATGCCTACCGGGCGATCGCACCCTGGCTGCCCGTCGCGCCGGCGGTCGACGCGATGCGCAGCGCCCTTGCCTTCGACAGCGTCGGGCTCCTCGCGCCGACTGCCGTCCTGCTCGGCTGGGCCACGATCGGGCTCGTCGGTCTCGCCGCCGTCGACCTGGCGCGGCGACCGGTTGCAGTGCGGCCCGAAGTCGCGGTCGCGTAGTCTGCGGTCGTGGCACGTACGGGACGTCGACCCGGCACCAGCGGCAGCCGCGACCGGATCGTCGCGGCTGCCCGAGCCGAGTTCGCCGCCCGTGGCTACGACGCGGCCACGATCCGGGGCATCGCCGCCGTCGCCGAGGTGGATGCGGCGCTGGTCCGCCACTACTTCGGCTCCAAGGAGCACCTGTTCGTCGTCGCCCTCGACTTCCCGGTGGACCCGGCGGAGTTCGTGCCGCGGCTCCTCGAGCCCGGGATCGAGGGCCTCGGCGAGCGGATCACGGCGTTCTTCCTCGGGGCCTGGGACACGCCCGGCGGCCGGCCGTTCCTGGGCCTCCTGCGCTCGGTGGCCTCGAACGAGCAGGCGGCCGAGGCGCTCCGCCAGTTCGTCACTCGAGAGGTCCTCGAGCGGCTTGCGGCGATCCTCGTCCTCGATCGACCACAGCTCCGGGCGGCGCTGGCCGGCAGCCACCTCATCGGCCTCGCGATGGCTCGGTATGTGATCCGGATCGAGCCGATCGCCTCGGCCAGCCGGGAGGAGCTGGCCCGAGCCGTCGGCCCGAGCATCCAGCGCTACTTCGACGGTCCCGTTCCGACCTGACCGGCGCACGATCCCCTCGCAACCAACCCCGCCGATGCATATCGTGGCCGCGACGGCGGAGGCGCAGCGCTATCGTTTGCGTCGATGCATCCGAGCAGGCCCGCGCCGGCCGTCGAGGCGAT
>DASWGY010000231.1:0-7847 GCA_036393495.1 Candidatus Limnocylindrales bacterium | reverse complement strand
CCTCCCCGAGCTCCGTCCAGAGCGCCTTCGGCTTGCGGTCCGTGTTGTTGGCGACGACCGCGTTGGCGGTCGACAGGATCGTCTGAGTCGAGCGGTAGTTCTGCTCGAGCTTGACGACCGTGGCGTCGGGCCAGTCGCGCTCGAAGTCGAGGATGTTCCGGATGTCGGCCCCGCGCCAGCCGTAGATCGACTGGTCGTCGTCGCCGACGACGGCGAGGTTGCGGTGGCCCGCCGCGAGGGCCTTGATCCACAGGTACTGCGGCCGGTTCGTGTCCTGGTATTCGTCGACGTGGAGGTAGCGCCAGCGCTCCTGGTACTTCTTCAGCGTCGCCGGCGACTCCTCGAACAGTCGGACGGCATCGAGGAGCAGGTCGTCGAAGTCGAGGGCGTTGGCCCGCTTGAGGGCGTCGCGATAGCGGCGGGCCAACCGGGCGATCTCGACGAGGGCGCCGGTGGCGATGCGGAGGGGCGGGATCTCGGTCGGGTCGACCATGTCGTTCTTGGCCCGGCTGATCGCACCGAGGATCGACTGGGGCCGGGTCTCGCCCTTCGCGTCGAGGCCCTCCTCGCGGAGGATCTGCTTCATCAGGGCGTTCTGGTCATCGGTGTCGTAGATGAGGAAGCGCCGATCGACGCCGATGGCCTCGCCGTCCTGGCGCAGGACCCGGGCGCACAGGGAGTGGAAGGTCCCGGCCTGGACCTCGCGGCCCTTCTCCCCGACGAGGCGGACGATCCGCTCCCGGAGCTCGGCGGCCGCCCGGTTCGTGAACGTCACGGCCAGGATCCGCCACGGGGCGAGGTCCCTGACGCCGATCAGGTAGGCCACGCGGTGGGCCAGCACTCTCGTCTTGCCGGAGCCGGCCCCGGCCAGGATCAGGACCGGCCCGTCGGTGGTCGTCACGGCGCGTGCCTGCTCCGGGTTGAGTCGGGCCAGGATCTCGCGCTCACGTGACGCCTGGGCCTCCGCCCGGCGTCGCGTGGCGTCAGGGTCGGGTGGCGCCGCGGGATCTTGCAGCTCGGCGCTCGCGGCCTCGGACAGCCACGCCGGCTCCTCCGGCGGCGCGGCGCTGGCGAGCTCGACGAATTGCGTGCCGACGCCCTCGTCCGGGGCTTCCAGCGCGGCCGCGCGACGCGATCCGGCGACGCGGCGACGCCCGTCTCCGGGCCGAGTGGGACTCACCCGGCCATTGTAGGTCGGCCCCTCATCGGCCGATCACGTGGGTCTCAGCCGAGCTCCTTGACCCACCAGGTGTAGGACCGCCGAACGTGCATCCCGACCCGCTCGTAGAGCGGCAGGGCCCCGGTTCTCGACTCGGTGGACAGCGCCCCCGTTCGCCAGCCCGCGGCATGGAAGGCCGCGAAGGCCGACTGCAGGAGGGCCCGGGCGATGCCGCGGTGCCGGTGCGTCGCCTTCGTCGCCAGCTGCTGGACCCAACCCTCGTCGTTGCCCTCGTAGTTGAAGGCGAGGGCGACGCCCACGAGCTCGTCGCCGTCGAACGCCAGCCGCGAGGCGTCGGGCGCGAACGACGGATGAGCGGTGATGAAGGCCGACCAGCGCTCGAAGTCGACCGGCTCCCGGCCGGGCCATTCGTTGAAGGCGTCGTCGATCAGCCGGTGGACGATCGGAGCGTCCGACGGCCGGAACGATCGGAGCGTGACCCCGGCGGGGACCTGGACCGCCGGCGGCTCGTCGCCGAGGCGCTGCTCCAGGATCCACGCCGAGCCGCTGTTCGCGTAGTCGCTCGCGGCGAACAGCCGGGCCGAAGCCGTGTCGCCGTCGGTGACGGTCTGACGAACACGAATGAGCCCGGCGCTCCGGGCCCTGGTTTCCGTCCAGCCGAGGAGCGCCCGCCCGATCCCCCGGCCCCGGTCGTCGGGCTGGACATCGACCTCGGCCCGCTCCGCCACGAGGTTCGCCCAGGCGACGATCGAGCCGCTCTCCTCGACGACGATCGCCACCCCACCCTCCGATCCGATCCGGTCGAAGAGGTTCACGATGTCGTCCTCGTGGATCTCGACGACGCCATCGTCGGCCGTCTCGCAGGCAGCGATGAGGGCGGTGATCGCCGCAATGTCGTGCCGGGACGCGGGACGCGCGAGGAGACCGGCGGGCAGGGTCAGCGCGTCCATGGCCCGCCGGATGGTAGACGAACGAGACCGCAGCGGGCCGCTCCGGGCCGATCTCCCGGTGCTACTGGACCTGATCTGATGCCGGGGCCGCGATGTCGAGGTCCGCGTTCCAGTCCCTGAGGGTCAGGCCGACGGACAGCTCCCCGATTCCGCCTGCGCTGATGTCGAGCGTCAGGCCCGCCGGGCGGAGCGACTCCTTCTCGACAAGCACGATCATGACGATCGACCCGTCGCCCAGGTCCGACGCCAGGGGCACGAGCGAGGTGATCTCGTCGGGCGTCAGGTCGAGCTTGACCTGGTAGCAGGAGGTCGAGCCGCACGAGGTGTCGGCCTCCTTGGTCGGCGCGAGCTCCGGCTGCTCGAGCCACGTCGCCAGCGTCTCGAGCCCGGTTGCGAGGTCCGCGGCGGCGATGGGCAGCCCGGCAGACGCTTCCTTCGCGTAGCGGTCGCCAAACAGCGAGTTCCGCGCGTAGGTCGCCCCATCGACGAGGATCGCGTCGATGGTCATCCCGAGCACCGCCGGCACCTCGAGCCGGAGTCGTGCGGCGTCGCCTCCGACGTCGATGTCGAGGGCCAGCTTCGTCCCGGTCAGGGAGATGTCGCCCGGCGGACCGAATCCGGCCAGATCGAGCTGGATCGTCCCCTCGACGGTGGCTTCGACGCGCACGGTTCGCACGTCCCGGATGGCGTCGGCGGCCCTCGCGAGGATCTCGCCCGGATCGGAGATCGAGGGCGTCGAACTACCACATGCGCCCACCGCGAGGACGACGCCAAGGAGCACGGCGGGGAACGCGCGAGAGGGGCGGGCCATGGGTCCTCCGACGAGGGCGGCGACAGCGGCAGCGTCAGCGCATCACGGCGACGTGTCAACCGGCCGACGATCGGAACGCGGGTCGTGTCATCCGTCCCCGGGCGCCGGAATCAGAACACCCGGGCCGCTGCCGGCCCGGGTGTCCGAACGCTGGTCGGGAGGGACCCGATCAGAAGTCCATGTCGGGGCCGCCGTGGCCGTGGCCACCGGCGCCGTTGTCCTTCTTCTCGGGGATGTCGGTCACGAGCGTCTCGGTCGTCAGGACCATCGCCGCGATCGAGGCCGCGTTCTGGAGCGCCGAGCGGGTCACCTTGGCCGCGTCGACGATGCCCTTCTTGAACATGTCGCCGTACTGGTCCCTGAGGGCGTCGTAGCCCTCGCCGGCCTTCATGCCCTTGACCTTCGCGACGACGACCTCGCCGGACTGTCCGGCGTTCTCGGCGATCTGCTTGGCCGGCGCCTCGAGGGCCCGGCGGACGATGTCGACGCCGACCTGGGCGTCGGGATCCAGCTTGATCTTGTCGAGGGCCGGGATGGCCTGGAGGAGGGTCGTGCCGCCGCCGGCGACGAGACCTTCCTCGACCGCCGCGCGGGTGGTCGAGAGGGCATCCTCGATGCGGTGCTTCTTCTCCTTCAGCTCGACCTCGGTGGCCGCGCCGACCTTGATCACCGCGACGCCGCCGGACAGCTTGGCGAGGCGCTCCTGGAGCTTCTCGCGGTCGTAGTCCGAGGTGGTGTCCTCGATCTGGGCCTTGATCTGGGCCATGCGACCCTTGATCTGGTCCGGGCTGCCCTCGCCGTCGACGATCGTGGTGTCGTCCTTGGTCGCGACGATCCGGCGAGCCTTGCCGAGGTCATCGGCGGTGACGGAATCGAGCTTCCGGCCGATCTCCTCGGAGATCACCGTGCCACCGGTCAGGATGGCGATGTCGCGGAGCATCTCCTTGCGGCGATCGCCGAAGCCCGGGGCCTTGACGGCCAGCACGGAGATCGTGCCCTTGAGCTTGTTCACGACGAGGGTCGCGAGGGCCTCGCCATCGACGTCCTCGGCGATGATCAGGACCGGGCGACCCAGCTGGACCGCCTTCTCGAGGGCCGGGAGCATGTCCTGGACGCTCGAGATCTTCTTGTCGGTGATGAGGATGACGACGTTCTCGAGAACGGTCTCCATCCGGTCGGCGTTGGTCACGAAGTAGGCGGAGATGTAGCCGCGATCGAACTGCATCCCCTCCGTGTATTCCTTCTCGAGGCCGAGGCTCTGGCCCTCCTCGACGGTGATGACGCCGTCCTTGCCGACCTTGTCCATCACCTCGGCGATGATCTCGCCGACCTCGGGGTCCGCGGCGCTGATGGCCGCGACGGCCGCGATCTGCTCGCGCGAGTTGACCGGGCGGGCGGTCCGCTTGATCTCCTCGACGATGGCCTCGACGGCCTTCTCGATGCCGCTCTTGATGACCATCGGGTTGGCGCCCGCGGTCACGACGCGGAGGCCCTCGGAGACCATCGCCTGGCCGAGGACCACGGCGGTGGTGGTGCCGTCGCCGGCGACATCGTCGGTCTTGGTCGCGACCTCCTTGAGGAGCTGCGCGCCCATGTTCTCGAAGGGGTCTTCGAGCTCGACGTCGCGAGCGATCGTGACGCCGTCATTGGTGATCGTGGGGGCCCCGAACTTCTTGTCGAGGACGACGTTGCGGCCCTTGGGGCCGATGGTCACCCGGACCGCGTCGGCGAGGCGATCGATGCCGCGCTTGAGCGACCGCCGGGCGGTCTCGTCGAAGATGAGCTGCTTGGCCAACTGGGAGTCCCTCCAGGGTCTGTGGGGCGATCAGGGGACGGCGCTGGGGCGGCGTCGAGCCGCCGCGCGCTAGCCCTCGACGATCGCGAGGATGTCCTTCTGGCTGACGATGAGGAGGTCCTCGCCGTCGACCTTGAACTCGGTGCCGGCGTACTTGCCGTAGAGGACCTTCTGGCCGACCTTGACGTCCATCGGCTCGCGCTTGCCGTCGTCGAGGATCCGGCCGGGCCCGGCGGCGAGGATCTCGCCCTCCTGGGGCTTCTCCTTGGCCGTGTCCGGGAGGACGATCCCGCTCTTGGTCATCTCCTCGCGCGCGGTCGGCCTGACGACGACGCGATCGCCCAACGGGCTGAGCTTCTTCGAGGCAGTGGCTTTGGCCAACGTGCTTCCCTCCTGTGACGGCGCGTGCCGCCGAGCCTAGATTGCAGGTCGGTCGGGCGATCCGGGCGCGGTGCGTGGCGCTCTGGACCGGCCGTCGACGATCTCTTGGTGCCACTCGACGGGTTGGATCCCGAGACTCTCCAGCCGTTCACCTGGCCGCCCGTGGGACCTGTTGTCCTCGTCGATTAGCACTCTCGGGTTGAGAGTGCTAGGAGTGTAGGCAGTCGGGCTGGACGCTGTCAACCACGGCGGTGCCACGGCCGTGCCACGGCCGTGCCCCAGCGGTGCCCCAGCAGTGCGACGGCGGTGAGGCCCCGGCCCGGCGCGAACCGCTGAACCCCGAAGTTCCCGATTTCCCGCCCCACGGGCACGATGAAGGGACGAGGGTGCAGATCCGCCTCAGGGAGGCGTCGCTGCCCACAAATCGGTCGCTAATGACCGGGTGGCGGGCAGTAGCCGCCTGATGCCGAGTTGCAGCCCTGGCTGGCGTGGCAGTTCCTGGTTAGTGCTCACCCCACGGTCATTCAGGACGGTGTGCGGTCTCGGCGCCCCCCGAACAGCGCGTCGTACGACGCGACGAGCGCCTCCCCGAACGCGGCCCGGGCCGCCTCGTCGCCCGTCACGATCCCGCGCCGCTCGGCGACCCAGTCGGCGGTGATCCGGACCCACTCCGGGGCATTGCGGCCGCGAGGGCCGCCAGGCGGAGAGAGGAACGGCGAGTCGGTCTCCACGAGCAGGCAGTCCGCCGGTGTACGGGCGGCCACCTCGGCCGTCGGCTCCTCGCCCGCCCGGAAGCCGAGCCCCGAGATGGAGATGACCGCGCCGAGGTCGATCATCGCCGTCGCGTAGTCGACCGGGCCACTGAACGAATGGACGACGAGGCGAAGGCCCGGCCTGGCCCGGACCTCGGCCAGGAGCGCGTCCTGGGCATCGCGCTGACCCGGTCGTGAGCGGCAATGGAGGATCGCCGGCTTGTCGAGGTCGAGGGCCAGCGCGAGGTTCCTATGGAGATTGGCGTGCTGGTCGGCGACCGGTGAGAAGACGCGGTCGTAGTCGAGCCCGGTCTCGCCGATCGCGACGACGCGGTCGTCCGCCGCGAGCGCGGCGACCCTCGCCCACTCCGCGTCCGTGACCTTCGCGGCGTCGTGGGGATGGACCCCGACCGCGGCGTCCAGCCACGGGTGACGAGCCACGAGGGCCAGGGCGGCCTCGGACGACCAGGCGTTCCAGCCCGGGACGAGGATCCGATCCACCCCCGCCGCTCGTGCCGCGGCGATGACGTCGTCGACATCGTCGCCGAACCGATCGGCCTGGAGGTGGCAGTGCGAATCGATCAGGCGCACGCCACGATCGTAACGATCGCTGTGACGGGGCGGCGGAACCGCCGTCAGGCGCGGGCCAGCGGCTCGAACAGCCCGATCTCGGTGCCTTCGGGGTCTCGCACGACGGCGTACCAGCCCTGCCCGGGGATCTCGGTCCGCGGCTCGAGCGTCGTCCCACCGGTCCGCTCCGAGGCCGCCAGCGCGGTCTCGATCGCATTGACCTCGATGTAGTCCCGGAGCGCCGGCCCGGAGGTCACGCCGCGGCGGCCGATCGCGCCACCGTAACCCTCACTCGTGCGGAACAGCCAGTAGTCGGGCATGCCCTCGATCGTCGAGAACTCCCAGCCGGCGACAGCCTCGTAGAACCGGATCGCCCGCTGCGGATCGTCCGCCGGGAACTCGATGTGGTTGATCTCGCCATGGGCCATCGGGACACCTCCTCGCTGCCGTGCCGGAACCGTCGGGTCGAGCCGGCCTTCCATCACTACGACGATCAGCCCGCCCCGGGTTCGACATCCAGGCGCGGAAACAGCGGTTCGGGCGCGGCGAGGGCGCCTGACTCGTCGCGGTGAGCACCCCACAGAAGCTCTTCGAGGACGGCCGGACCGCCGTTCCCGTCCGAACCGTAGGGATACCCGTGACCGAGCTGGGCCAGGAGCCGCGGGGCTGTCTGGGGCAGAAACGGGGCCGCGGCCAGGCCGACGACGCGGCAAGCCTCGACCAGGTCGCCGAGCGAGTCGCGGAGGCGGGTCGCCGCCTCCGTGTCGCCGGCCTTGGCGGCCTTGGCCAGGACCCACGGCTGCTCGGTGTCGACGAAGCGATTGGCCGCGCCGACGAAGTCGAACAGCTGCGCGAGAGCGTCGTGGAGACGGCAGCCCTCAAGGTGCTCGACGTAGTTCGGCAGCGTCGCCGCCCAGGCCGCCGCCAAGGGCGAGGGAGCGACGCCATCCCCCGCCGGAGCCGGCCGTTCACGGTCGAGGTAGCGACCGGCCATCGAGACCGTGCGATTGACGAGGTTGCCGAAGTCGTTGGCGAGGTCAGCGTTGTAGCGCCGGACGAACGACTCCCACGACACCTCGGCATCGCGATCGAAGGGCACCTCACGGAGGGCGACGTAACGGGTTCCGTCGCTGCCGAAGGCCGCGATCATGTCGTGAGGATCGAAGATGTTGCCGCGGCTCTTGCTCATCCGCTCACCACCCTTGAGCAGCAGGAAGCCGTGGATCCAGACCTTCCTCGGCGCCTCCAGGCCGGCGCTCCAGAGCATCGCCGGCCAGAAGATCGTGTGGAACCGGGCGATGTCCTTGCCGATGACGTGGAGATCGGCCGGCCACCACTTCTGGAACGACGTCGCGTCGCCCGGGAATCCGGCACCCGTGATGTAGTTGATGAGGGCGTCGTACCAGAC
>DASWGY010000230.1:0-46488 GCA_036393495.1 Candidatus Limnocylindrales bacterium | reverse complement strand
CCGTCGGCGGCGTGGGCGCCGCCCTGTTCGTGGCGGACGAGGATGTGACGCAGCTCCGGGTAGTCGCCGAGGACGTCGTAGAGGGGCAGGATGACCCCGCCGGGATAGCTGAAGAAGACCCCCACGCCCTGGCGAATGAGCGCTTCGCAGACGACATCGGCCCCGATCCGGGCGCGGGCCTTCCTGGCGCTCGCTCCGTGGGCCGCGTGCGCGTCGTGCGGGTCGGCCGGGACCGACTGGGCGGACGTGCCCTCGTGGAGCATCTCCCGCTGGGCTTTCTCGATCGCAGCGGCGTGGTCCGTGCCGGCCGCCGGCACGTGGCTGCGCCGTGGGCGAGCCTTGGTCGGCGGGCCGGCGGCGGCCGGCGCGCCAGGACCCGGCGGTTTGGCCGAGCCTCCCTTCGTCATGGTCATCGCTCGTCGTCCCTCGTCTTCGTGTCGGTCCCGATCAAACAAGAAGACCCTCGCCACCCGGCGAGGGTCCCGTTGGTCTTCGGTGGTGCGTCGCGCCGCTAGCGCTCGTCCCTCCGCGTTCCTCCGTTCTCCCGCCGGGAGCCGGTAATGAGGGCCAGGAGGCTCTCAATGCCGACCAGGAGCGAGCGAATAAGGGAGAGAAGGGATACCTCGAGCGCGCCGTCCTCGATCGGCATCTGGACGCGTCGGCCATCGCTCGTCACGACGACGGCGACGGGGCGGCGATCGAGGCCGTTCGAGCTACGCACGGTCCGCGCAGTCTACGGTGCCATCGTTCGATGCGCAACCACGCCGGAGGTACCGGTGAGGCCGGGCCCCAGACCAGGCCCCCAAACCCGGGCCCCCAACCCGGCCCCAAACCCGGTCCCCGACCCGGCCCCCAAGACAGAACGACCGCCGGATGACCGGCGGTCGCTCCAACTGCGTGAGCAGCTCGACTGCTCTTACCGCCAGCGGTGCCCGGAATCGAGATCGATCGGCGGGCTCGCGATGGCCGTGGGATCGACGCAGACAGGAAGGCGGATAGCCGTGAGCTTATCCACGGCTAGTACCAGCGCAGTCCTGCGCCAACGGTGAGAGCCATCGAGCCGAGCAGCATGATGGCCCAGGTGAAGCGCGCCAGGTTCGCCTTCACGGGTTCTCCTTCCCTGACGGGATGCCATCGCCCCGATCTCGGCGGCCGGGCGGTCTCCGCGTTGGAGATCCCTGGCTTTGCGTCCCCGCCTCACGACGGGTTTGCCCTGGACGATCCCGGTGCGTTGGAGACGGACGTCGTCTCGTGGGACGACCCTAGGACCTTGGAGTGGCCGCGGCCATAGCCCATGGGTACTGGCCGGCCCGGATGTTCGGGGGAGTTGTCACGCCGCACCGATGGCTGCGGTCCGCGGCCGGCGCATGGCCGAAACGATGACGACGATCACTCCGAGGGCGATGAGGACGTCACCGATGCTGAAGACGTTGGCCCCGGGCAGCCACGTCGGGAGGGCGAAGATGTCGGTCAGCGGCCAGAGCCAGGGGTCGTGGACGATCGCGCTGTTGGAGTAGACCGTCGGGGCGGTCTTGCCGAGGGCCGCCATCGCCGCGGCCGACGCCGGCATGTAGCCACCGTTGGCCACGATCGCCGCGAGGTTGCTGATCGCGCCGAGGGCCACGAGCGGCATCCCGGTGATCCGCCGATTGAGCAGCACCGCGAGCGCGACCAGGCCGGTCGAGAGGACGTAGATCGGGACGCCGAGCTCGCCGATCCGGTCCGTCACCGGGGCCGAGAAGAGCACGACCTGGATGCCGAGGCCCGCGGCGAAGACCCAGCCCCACCGGAGCTGGAGGCTGCCGAGGCCCGCGGCGCGGCCGCCGAGGAGGAGGCCGAGGAGGAGGCCGAGGACGATGGGGTAGAGAAGGAACATGGCAGGCTCCCGGGCTGGTGCTCAGGCGCCATCCGGCGCGAGCAGGCCGGCGGTCGGGACGCGTCGCGCCGATCCCGCGCGGGTCGGCGCCTTTTCCTGGAGGTAGCGGCGGGCCTCCTCGGCGGGGAGGGGCGGCGCGAACAGATAGCCCTGCCCCAGCTCGCAGCCCAATCCTCGGAGGTGGGCAAGCTGGCCCGGCTCCTCCACGCCCTCGGCGACGATGGTCATCCCGAGCGCCCGTCCGAGGGCGACGATCGCCGCGGCGAACGGCCACTCCTCGGGGCTGTCCGTCTGACCGATGAACTCCTGGGCGATCTTCAGGATGTCCACCTGGAACCGGCGGAGGTAGCCGAGCGATGAATACCCGGTCCCGAAGTCGTCGATGGCGATGCGCACGCCGAGGGCCCGGATCGCCTCGAGGCGGGCGATCGTGCCGATCGTGTCGTGGAAGATGATCGTCTCGGTCATCTCCAGGACCAGCTGCTCCGGAGGGAGGCCCGTGGCCTCGAGAACCGCCGTGAGGTCCTTGACGAAGTCGGCCTCCTGAAGCTGCTGGGCGGCGAGGTTGACGGTCACGGTCAGGGGTCGACCGAGCGAGTTTGGCGCCGACCACTCCGCCCCCTGGCGGCAGGCCTCCTCGAGCACCCAGCCTCCGAGGGCGACGATGAGGCCCGTCTCCTCGGCCAGCGGGATGAACTCGCTGGGGCCGAGCAATCCGCGTGTCGGGTGACGCCACCGGACGAGCGCCTCGGCGCCGATCGCGCTCCCGGTCCGGAGGTCGATGATCGGCTGGTAGAGCAGGGCCAGCTCACCGCGCCCGAGGCTCCGCGAGAGCTCGGCGCTCAGCTCATGGCGGGCGACGATCGCGGCGTGCATCGTCGGCTCGAAGATGGCGATCCGGTTCTTGCCCTTCGACTTCGCCGTGTACATCGCGAGGTCGGCGTTGCGGAGGAGCTCGTCGGCCCGCTCGGTCCCGAGCCGGGCGGCGGCGACGCCGACGCTGCCGCTGACCTGGACCTCCGTCTCGGCGATCAGGAACGCGACCCGGAGGGAGCTGACGACCCGCTCGGCGACGGCCATGCCGGTCGCCAGGTCGGGGCCGTCCTCGAGCAGGACCGCGAACTCGTCACCACCGAGTCTTGCCGCCAGGTCCTCGTCTCGGAGGACGCTCCGGACCCGCTCCGCGACCTCGATGAGGAGGCGGTCGCCCGCGGCATGGCCGAGCGTGTCGTTGACGATCTTGAAGTCGTCGAGGTCGAGGAACACCACGACCGGCATCCGCTCGCCGGAGGTCGTCTCGAGACGCTCGTCGACCCGCTCCACGAACAGGCTCCGATTGGCCAGCCCGGTGAGCGGGTCGTGGTAGGCCTGGTAGCGAAGCTGTTCCTTCAACTTGGAGAGCTCGGCCAGGGACCGCTCCAGGTGCCCGTTCTCGAGGGCCACCGCGACCTGGTTGGCGAGCGTCTCGAGGAGGCGCAGGTCATCGTCGCTGAAGGTCGTCCCCTCGGTCAGCCGGTTGGCGATGAGCAGCGACCCGATGAGCTCGACCTCGCCCCGGAGCGGGGCGGCGATCGCCTGCCGGATCCGCGGCTCGTCGATTGGTTCGAAGAAGAACGGCCCGGCGGCGTCGCGAACCCTCGCGGCAAAGGGGTTCCCGCCGAAATCGGCCACCGGGACCATGACCTCGGGCTCGCCGTCATGCCAGGAGCTCGTCCGAAGCGCCTCCGCATCGAGGTCCCGGGGATAGAGCACGACCTCGGCCAGCTCGGCCCGGAACATCGCCCGGGCGTGCCCAAGGAGGGCCACGAGCGAGGAGTCGAGCTCCGGGGAGTGCTGGAGGATGCGGGACGACTGGTACAGCAGCTCCAGGCGCTCGTGCTTCTCCCGCTCCGAGAGGTAGGCGCGATAGGCCAGGAAGACGATGACGAGGGGCAGGACGAGGAGCCACAGGAGGGCCGGGTCGCGCTGGATGACCGCCACCGCCAGGAGGGCCAGACTGGTGTTGGCGACGGCGACCATGCTCCCGAAGCGGATCATCTCCGGCAGCTTCTCGAACTGCGGCGCACCCCCTGACATCGTGATGACGAGGGCGATCGACATGGCGCTCACGACGGTCGCCGCGAGGGTCGCGGCGAAGGCGGCGAGCCAGTCGCCGGGCGTCGGCGTCGCGGCCATGCTGGCGAACGACCGCACGATCAGCAGAGACAGCGAGGCCACGAACATGAAGTTCGCCAGGTTGAACGCGGTCTTGATGAGGCGCTGGCGGGGCTGGAGGATGAGCGCCGCGCTCGAGCCGACGAGCACGGCCAGCAGGTAGTCAGCCGGGGCGAGCGAGAAGAAGCCGATGACCGCCGGAAACTCGCTCAGCGAGAACGAGTGCGTCTCCCGCCGGAAGTGGACCTCGACGACCTTGAGCTCGGCGATCGCGAAGGCGGCGGCAAGCATGGGCCACGAGACCCACGACTGCTGTGGCGCGGCAAGATCCCGGAGGGCCGTCAGGTAGATCGCCGCGGCCGCGGCAGCGAGCACGACGGTCTGGGTCCAGACACGGACCGCCGGTCGGATCGAGACGCCCCGCACGCGACCCGCGGCGGCGGCGATCTCTCCACCGTGCGGGACGCTGAACGCTGGGGCGGACCTGCGGCCCGATGTCACCCGAAACCGGGACGGCACGCTCCCTCCTCCGAGACCTGATTTGACGCTGCGCCTCTTGTACCTCCTCAAGTGCCACGTGGCACCACCCCAAAAGTACCGGTCGAGGGCGCGCCGGCTTCGTTTCGAGGGCGTGCCGGCCTCGATTCCCTGCGCGACGGCATCGTTTCCGGGCGCGTCGGCTTGACCTCCGGGCCTGCCAGAGGGCACTTCCGGCACGCGTGCTAGCCTGTCGGCCCCATGGAGCATCGGCCTCGCACGCTCGTCGAGAAGATCTGGGACGACCACGTCGTCGCGGAGGACGGGGGCGCGCCGAGCGTCCTGGCGGTCGACCTCCACCTCGTCCACGAGGTCACCAGCCCGCAGGCGTTCACCGGCCTCCGCGAGCGAGGGCTCAAGGTGCGACACCCGGAGCGCACGGTTGCCACGGCCGACCACTCCGTGCCGACGACGCCTCGGGGACTGCCCTTCCTCGACTCGATGGCCGCCGCCCAGGTCCAGCAGCTCGAGACGAACTGCCGCGAGTTCGGCATCCCGCTGCACGGCCTCGGCGATCCCGGCCAGGGCATCGTTCATGTCATCGGGCCGCAGCTTGGCCTGACCCAGCCGGGGATGACGATCGTCTGCGGCGACAGCCACACGAGCACGCACGGGGCGTTCGGGGCATTGGCGTTCGGGATCGGGACCAGCGAGGTCGAGATGGTCCTCGCCACCCAGACGCTGCTCCAGCGCAAGCCGAAGACGTACGAGGTCCGGGTCGACGGGTCGCTGGTCCCGGGCGTGAGCGCCAAGGACATCATTCTGGCCCTGATCGCCCGGATCGGCGTCGGCGGCGGCACCGGCCACGTCTTCGAGTACCGCGGCGGGGCCATCCGGGCCCTGACGATGGAACAGCGGATGACGATCTGCAACATGAGCATCGAGGGCGGCGCCCGAGCCGGCCTCATCGCCCCTGATGACACGACCTTCGAGTATCTGCAGGGGCGCGCGCACGCGCCGCGGGGCGCGGCCTGGGACCTGGCGGTCGATTCCTGGCGCCAGCTGCCGACCGACGACGAGGCGTCCTTCGACCGCTCGATCGTCATCGACGCCTCGGCCCTCGAGCCGATGGTCACCTATGGCACGAACCCGGGCATGGGCATCCCGATCACGGCTAGCGTCCCGGACCCGGCAGCGGCCCCGGACCCGTCCGCCCGCCGGGCCCTCGAGCACGCCCTCGCCTACATGGACCTGACCCCGGGCCAGCCGATCCTCGGCCAGCCGGTCGACGTCGTCTTCATCGGCAGCTGCACCAACGGCCGGATCAGCGACCTCCGGCTCGCCGCCGCCGCGCTCCAGGGCCGCCACGTCGCGAGCAATGTCCGGATGATGGTCGTGCCCGGCTCGGACGAGGTGAAGCGCGAGGCCGAGCGGGAGGGGCTGCACGAGGTCTTCCGGGCCGCCGGCGCCGAGTGGCGCGAGGCCGGCTGCTCGATGTGCATCGCCATGAACGGCGACCAGCTCTCGCCCGGCCAGTACGCCGTCTCGACGAGCAACCGCAACTTCGAGGGCCGCCAGGGCAAGGGCGGCCGGACCTTCCTCGCCTCGCCGCTGACCGCCGCCGCCTCGGCCGTCGCCGGGGCCGTGGCCGACCCGCGACGGCTCCCCGGCATCGAGGCCGTCGCCGGGATCGGGGGCCGCTAGCCGTGCCCGAGCCGTATCGAAGCTTCAGCTCGAAGGTCGTGCCGCTGCCGGCCGAGAACGTCGACACCGATCAGATCGTGCCGGCCCGCTACCTGAAGATCACCGACAAGGCCGGCCTGGCCGAGGTCCTGTTCCGCGACTGGCGGTTCGACGAGCAGGGCTGCTTCAAGGAGCCGCTGTTCGTCCTCGACCGGCCCGGGATGGCCGGCCGCAACATCCTGCTGGCGGGCGCCAACTTCGGGACCGGCTCGTCCCGCGAGCACGCGCCGTGGGCCCTCGCCGCGTGGGGCTTTCGGGCGGTCATCTCGACCGGCTTTGCCGACATCTTCCGGAGCAACGCCTTGAAGAACGGCGTCCTCCCGATCAGCGTCGACCCCGAGACCCACGCCCATCTCTTCGGGCTCCTCGACGACGACCCCGATGCCGAGCTGACGATCGATCTCGCCGAGCAGGGCATCCTCCTGCCGGACGGAGCGACGATCGAGTTCGACGTCGACACCTTCGCCAAGCTCATGCTCCTGCGCGGCACCGACGAGCTCGGCTACCTCATCGCGAAGCTGCCCGACATCGAGGCCTGGGACGCCGCCCACCCGGCCCGCGTCGACACCCGCCCCGAGGCCTCCGCGACCGGCTAAGGCGCCAACCCTCAACTTCGCGGACCCGTCCCAATCCCAACCCGCCCGCCTTAGGCCGACGTTCGTCTCGACCATCAAGGAGGGACGAGCGATGACGACGGGAACGAGTCAGGCGGACCGAGCGGCGATCACGGCCCTGCTCCGGGCGGGCTGCACGCCGGCCGAGGCGACAAATCTGCTCGGCGTGTCGGTCGGGCTGCGGCCGGTGCCGGCCGGCTGGAGCCTTCGGGAGATCGCACGGCTCCGCTTCCTCCGCCACCTCGCCGAGACGGGCCGGCTTTCCGGCTGATGACTCTGGCCCTGGCTCCGCGCCCTCGCAGCACCCGCGCCTCGCAGGACCCGCGCCCTCCCAGCGCCCGTGAGTCCAACCACCCGCGGGGCGGGTCATTCAGCCACGCCACCCGGCAGACCACCCGCCCGACGGGCCAAATCGGGGCGAGGGACCATGAGCGGCGTGGTCCTGCCCGCCGGGCGGCCAGGTTGCCGGCTCGGGGCGACAGATGACCCGCTGAGCGGGCAGGAACGCTTCGCCGCCGCCCGCTCCTCGCCCCGCGTCGGGGCGGGCCGCGCCGGGGCGCCCTGAGCTTCTAGGGCTCGACCGTCAGGAGCCCGACCATTCCGGCCTCGGCGTGGCCGGGGATCGAGCACATGATCATGTACTCGCCGGGCTCGTCGAGGACGAAGCGGAGGCGGGCGGTCTGACCCGGCCGGGCCGCGATGTCGACGTTGGGAATGCCCTCGACCATCCAGTCGTGGACGACCTCGTCGTCGTTCGTGAACTCGACCACGACCCAGCGGCCGGCCTGGACGGTGACCTCGGCCGGCGAGAACCGGAAGCCCTCGGCCGTGACCGGGACGCTCTGGCTCGCGCCATCGATGGCCCGGTCGGCCGCGTAGACCCCGGCGGCCATCGCCAGGCCGAGGGCGGCGACGCCGACCAGGAACGCGGCGTCGCGGACGAGGCCCAGTGGCCCGCGCCGAAGCGGCCGGACCTGGCCGGGCCGGACGTCGACCGAGCGGAGCCGGAGCGAGTTCGTCACGACCGATACGGACGACATCGCCATGGCCCCGGCGGCGAGGGCCGGGCTGAGGGTGATCCCGAGCGCGGGATAGAGCGCGCCCATCGCAACCGGGATCAGGAGGACGTTGTAGGCGAAGGCCCAGAACAGGTTCTGGCGGACTACCCGGATGGTGGCCCTCGAGAGCCCGATCGCCGAGGCGACGAGCCGCGGGTCGCCACCCACGAGGGTCACGTCCGACGCCTCGATGGCGACGTCCGCGCCGGTCCCGATGGCCACCCCGAGGTCGGCCCGCGCCAGGGCCGGTGCATCGTTGATGCCGTCGCCGACCATCGCCACCTTCCGGCCTTCCGCCTGGAGGCGCGCGACCACGTCGTCCTTGTCCTCCGGCAGGACCTCGGCGATCACGTGGTCGGACGGGATCCCGACCTGGCGGGCGACGGACTCCGCGGTCAGGCGAGAGTCTCCGGTCAGGAGCCAGACCTCGAGGCCGATCGCCCGGAGCTCGCGGATGGCCTCGGCCGATTCGGCCTTCACCGGATCGGCGATCGCGACCAGACCGGCGAGGGCGCCATCGACCGCGACCCACGAGACGGTGGCACCGTCGGAGGCGGCGGATTCGGCCCGCTCACGCAATGCTGCGGTATCGATCCCGAGCTCCCCGACCAGGCGCCCACTCCCGATCGTGACCTCGTGGCCGTCGACCCGGCCGCGGACCCCGCGTCCGGCCACGGCTTCGAAGCCCTCGACCGCCAGGAAGCCGAGCTCCTGTTCGCGGGCGTGGCGGACGATCGCCTCGCCGAGCGGGTGCTCGCTCCCGACCTCGAGCGAGGCGACGAGATCGAGAAGGCGGCGCTCATCGAGGCCGCCGGCCGGGATGATGGCCGCAACCGCCGGCCGTCCGAGCGTCAGGGTGCCCGTCTTGTCGAGGACCACGGCGTCGACCCGGCCCGCGCCCTCGAGCGCTTCGCCGCCGCGAATGAGGACGCCAACCTCGGCGCCCGCCCCGGTCCCGACCATGATCGCCGTCGGCGTGGCCAACCCCATGGCGCAGGGGCAGGCGATGATCACGACGCCGATGAATGCCGTCAGGGCCAGGGTCACGCGCGGCTCGGGGCCGGCGAGGAACCAGGCAAGGAAGGTCAGGCCGGCCACGACGAGGACGACGGGGACGAAGACCTCGCTGATCCGGTCGGCGAGGCGCTGGATCGGCGCCTTCGAGCCCTGGGCCCGCTGGACCAGGTCGACGATCCGGGCCAGGGCCGTGTCCCGTCCGACATGGACGGCGCGCATGACGAATGACCCCGAGGTGTTGAGGGTCGCCCCGATGACCTCGTCGCCGGCCGACTTCGTGACCGGGATGGGCTCCCCGGTGAGCATCGACTCATCGACCGCGGACGCGCCCTCGACGACGACCCCGTCGACCGGGATCTTGTCGCCCGGCCGGACCCGGAGGAGGTCGCCGGCGATGACCACGGCAAGCTCGACGTCCTCCTCGACGCCGTCGCGGATCCGCCTGGCCGTCGTCGCCTGGAGGCCGATGAGCCGCCGGATCGCGCCGGTTGTCCGACCCTTGGCCCGGGCTTCGAGCCACCGCCCCAGGAGGATAAGCCCGATGATGATGGCCGACGAATCGAAGTACGTCTCGGGATGGAGCCCGGCGAGGTGGATCACCTCGGGCCACATCGCGACGAAGACGGAGTAGCCCCAGGCCGCCGACGTCCCGACCGCGACCAGGGTGTCCATCGTCGCCCCGCCGTGCCGGCCGGCCCGCCAGGCGGCCCGGTAGAAGCGACCGCCGGCCCAGAACTGGATGAGCGTCGCCGGCCACAGGATGAGCTTGTTGAGGTCCTCCATCGCGATCGTCGTCTGGGGCGTGAACATGAGGACCATGAAGACGAGCGCGGCCGCGACCGACACGCCGGCCTGGATGAGGGTGTGGCGCTGCTCTCGCTCCCGCTCGATGTCCTCGGCCGAGACTTCGTCGGCGAGCGACGCCGTGGCGCCCGAGACGCCATCGGCGGGGACGACCTCTGCCTTGACGTCGTAGCCGGCGGCCTGGACGGCCGCCACCGCCTCCGCGCGACCGGCGATGACCGGATCGAGGCGGATGGTCGCCTTTTCCGTGGCGAGATTGACCGACGCCTCCGCGACGCCGGGCGTCTTCTTCAGGAAGCGCTCGATCCGGTTGACGCACGACGCGCAGGTCATGCCCTCGATCGGGAGGACGATCTCGATCGGGAGTCGGCGGGGGTCGTCGGCGAGGGTCGTGGTTGTCGTCATGGTCCTGGCCCGGGTTGTGGGGGGATGCCCCTACATCGAGGGGACGTACGTGGGGTCGAGGTACTTCGCGGGATCGTCACCGAACTCGAGCTTGCAGCCCTTGCCGCAGAAGTAGTACGTCGTGCCGCCGTGCTCCGCCGAGAGGTCCTTCGCGGTCGCGGTCGCGATGTCCACCGTCATGCCGCAGACCGGGTCCGTCGCCGACGTCGCCTTGGCGCCGCCGTTGCCGTGGTGGTCGCCGTGTTCGTGACCGTGGTCGTGGCCGTGGTCGTGGCCGTGGTCGTGGCCGTGGCCGTGGTCGCCCTCCGGCTCGCTCCCGACCATGACGAGCTTCCAGGCCGCCTCGAGCTGGCCGCCCCACGGGGCATCGAACGCCACCTGCTCGCGACGATCCGACGAGGCCGGCAGGGCCGCCGACGCATTCGGGCCGACGGCGAACTGGTTGCCGCAGCAGCAGTCGTCGGTGAGGGCCTCGCTGCCGCGCGCGTAGCTGACCCGGGGGTTGCAGCCGCACGGACAGTTGTAGCTCGCGATCAGCGAGTCGTTCGGGCGGGGGGCGATCTGCAGGTTCAGGTTCACGATGTCCTCCTATCCGAGCGTCCTATCGCTCGACGTAGATGTGGCCACTGTCCTGGCGGACCTGGCGGATCCTGATCGGCTCGACGGCCGGCCCGTTGATCGGGACGCCGGTCCGGAGATCGAAGCGACTCTTGTGGCAGGGGCAGGTGATCGAGTCGTCGGCGAGGACGCCGTCCGACAGCGGACAGGCCCGATGGGAGCACGTCTCGTCAAAGGCAACGAGCGTGCCGCCGAGCATCCCGAGGGCCACGTACGTCCCGTCAACGTCAACCGCGGTCATCGTCCCTTCGGACGGCGGCGAGGCGTCGATGGCGGCCCACGACTCGATCATGTCACCTCCGTCCCACATACTCCTGGGGAGTATCAGCCGGCTCATTGTTGCAGGATCTCCGCGGGGCGTCAATGGACCGGACGAACTTCGACGGGGGTGGTGGCGAGGGGCTCCGTCGCGAAGCGGTCCGGCCGGAAGTCGGCGAGCGTCGGCTCCTCGTGGGCCTCGGCCACCTCCCGCGCGACGAGCTCGCCGAGGTGCAGGGCGAGGGTATAGCCACTGTGCGTGGCGACCACGTAGAGGCCTTCGATGCCGGGTGCCCAGCCGGCGACCGCGACTCGGTCGGCCGGGACCGCCCGGTAGCCGAGTCGGAGCTCCGCGAGCCCGGCGCGGTCAAATCCGACGAGCATCGCGCGGCCGAGAGCGAGGATCTCGCCACCGAGCTCACCGTCCGGCTCGGGCCGGCTCCCCGGCGCGACGATCTGGTCCAGGCGGTGGCCGTGGAGCAGGTAGCGCCCGGCCGGGCCGTCGGGCCGCACGCTGAGCGATGCCGTGGAGACCATCCTGGTGAGACGTGTCGCTACCGGCGTGGAGTAGCCGAGCGGTGCCAGCACCGCGCCTCCCTCGATCGGCGGCAGCATCGGGATGTGGACGCCGACACTGCGGAGGAGTGTCTCGGTCCAGCGCCCGACGCAGCTGACGACGAGATCTGCGGGGAGCCCTGAGCCGTCGGCGAATCGGACCGCCCGGACCGCTCCACCCTCGACCGCGAACCCGCTGACCGCACGATCCGCCAGGACCTCCACACCGCGGGAGCGGCCTCGGGCAAGCAGCCACTCGAGGTAGACCGGCGGAACCACGAATCCCTCGGAGGGCCAGAACGTGACCGCAGCCGCATCGGGGACCCTCAGGTCGGGCTCGAGGCGCCGCGTCGCCCCCGGGGTGATCGCCTCGACCGGGTAGTCCAGGTCTCGCAAGGCCGCAACCCTGGCCTCGATCGACTGCACCTCGTCGGCGCCGACGCCCCACTCGATCCGCCCATCGAGGTGCAGCCAGGCTGCCGTTCCAGGCGTCCCAACCAGCTCGCGGTAGCGCTTGACGCCCTCGACGTTGAGTTGGTGGTAGCTCAGCGGGAGCTTGCCGTTGCTGTTGAGCCAGGCCATGCTGGTGCGCGACGTGCCGCCACCCGGCTGGCCGCGATCGACGAGGGTCACCGCCGCGCCCTTCGCCGCGAGGCGCTCGGCCACCGACAGGCCGAGCACACCGGCGCCGACGACGATCGTCCGTGCAGTCATGCTCCTCCTCCACCGGCCGATGCCGGGTGAAGCCAAAGGATACCCGTGACCGCGCAGATTGTGAACAATCAACAGTCGGCGTAAACTGGACAGGCGCGTGCAGTGCGGGCAGCCGCGGCCGTCCCCCGCGACGGTGCCAGCCGAGGGAGGACGCCACCCATGAGTACCGAAGCCCCCAGCCGGATCACGCTGGCTCGGGAGACCTCCACGCAGCCGGTCAAGGACGGGGTCGTGAAGCGAGTCATCGCCGACTCGAGCACACTCAGCGCCACCGAGTACTTCTGGGACAAGGACCACGAGACCGTCGGGGACCACGCCCACGAATGGGACACGGCGAACTTCATCGTGTCGGGGGCGTTCGAGGTGACGATCGGCGGTCGGACCGAGGTCCTGCGAGCCGGTGACAGCTACACGATCCCGCGCGGGACGACGCGTAGCATGCGAGCGCTCGAGGCGGGTTCGTACGTCCTCGTCATGTCTCGCGGACACACCCACGACTGATGGGCGACACCGCGCCCGAGCCGCTGCCCGTCGGCGTCGATCGCGACCTTTGCATCGGCACGGGCGACTGTGCGCGGCTCGCTCCGCTGGCCTTCCGAGTCAGCGACCGGGATTTCATCTCGGAGGTCCTGCCGGGCGCCGCGGCGACGGACCCCACCCTCCTGCGCGAGGCGGCGGCAGCGTGTCCGGTCGAGGCGATCGTGCTCGTGACGGCGGGGTGGCCCGACGCTCTCGGCGCGACGACGGCGGGCTCATGACCCTCGACGTCATGACGATGGCGGCCCCCCAGGTCGTCTTCACCAGGTACGAGGACATCCGTGACGCCCTCGCGCACCCGCAGCTCTCGCGCCGCTTCGACAGGCGGTCCTACGCGGAGGGCAACACCGGCGACGGCACCGTGAGCACGGCGCATGGCGAGCTCCAGCGCGCGCGCCGGCGCGTGGAAAACACACAGTTCCGAACCGAACGCCTCCGTGAGCACGAGCGCGTCCTGTTCCCGACACTGTTGACAGAGATGCTCGACCGGCATGCCCCGGCCGGTCAGGTCGACCTCGCCTCGGTCGCGCCGCTGATCGCCGTCGTCCTCGCCGCGAAGCGGGCGGGCTTCGACGTCGATCACCACGATGTCGGCCAGCTCCGCCAGGTCATCGCGATCGTCGACGTCATCTCCAACGGCCTCGGTCCGAGCCTCCTCGAGATGAAGGATCCCGAGGCAGCGCGGAAGAAGGTTCGTAACGCGCTCGAGGAATTCGAGCGAGACTTCGTGCGGCCGGCCTGGGTTCGCCGCCTCGAAGCGATCGAGGCCCATCGGCAGGCCGGGACGCTCGAGTCGATCGCCCACCAGGACGTCCTCACGACATTGCTGGTCCACCGCGACGACCCGGCGCTGCAGCTCGAGGACGACGGCCGGATCGTGCGGGAAGTGGCGACCTACCTCCAGGGCGGTACGCACACGAGCTCGCAGACCCTCCTGCACACGCTCGACTACCTCCTCCCGCGGATGGAGGCGGACGAGGCAGAGCGCCGCCGCATCGTCGACGATCGGCTGTATGTCGCCCGGTGCATCCACGAGACCCTGCGGTTGCGGCCCGTGACCGAGCGCATGAAGCGGCGCGCCGAGGCCGACGTCGAGATCGGAGGCGTCTCCATCCCGGCCGACACGATGATCGTGCTCGACGTCCGGACGGCGAACCGCAGCGAGGAGCTCTTCGGTCCGGATGCGAACGAGTTCAACCCCGACCGCGAGCTCCGCGAGGGCGTACCCCGCTGGGGCCTCTCGTTCGGATTCGGGCCGCACCTCTGCCCGGGCCGGTCGTCGGCCGCCGGGCTCCCGGTCCCGAGCGACCTTCAGCCCCGTGACGACCACCTGTACGGCCAGGTCGCGCTGATGGTCCAGGAGACCGCGCGCCGCGGGGTGCGGCGCGACCCCGATCGATCGCCGACCCTGGATGACCGGGGCGAGCGCTACTCGTTCATGTCCTTCCCGGTCATCTTCGACGCGACCCGCGCCCGTGCCTGAGGTCGTGATCGTCGGGGCCGGCATCGTCGGCCTCTCGACAGCGTTCCAGCTCGTCCAGCGCGGCGTCCGCGACGTCACCATCGTCGAGCGCCGCCACGTCGGCGCCGGCGCGTCGGGCAAGTCCGGCGCGATCATCCGAACGCACTATTCGAATGAGCCCGAGACACGCCTGGCCCTCGAGGGGCTGGAGTTCTTCCGGGCGTTCGAGGACCGAGTCGGCGTGGCCTGCCAGTTCGTCGAAACCGGTCAGCTGGTGTTTGCCGACCCGGGCGACACGGCGGCGCTCGAGGCGAACCTCGCGATCCAGCGGTCGCTCGGGATCCCCGCCCGGATCGTGAGCGCGGACGATCTCCGCGACATCGACGGCTCCGTGAGCGTGGAGGACGGTGCGGTCGTGGGCTACGACCCGACGGCCGGCGTCGTCGACGGGATGGCGGCCTGCAACGCCTTCGCGACGGTGCTCGAACGGCTCGGCATCGAGATCCGCCTGGACACGACCGTCACCGCGATCCGCCACGCCGGCGGGCGCGTGACCGGCGTCGCCACGACGGCCGGCGATATCGATGGCGACCATGTCGTGATTGCCCCGGGCGGCTGGGCCCATGCCCTCCTCCGGCCCCTCGGGATCGACTTGCCGATGGTCCCGGCGACCTCACGAATCGCCGTCTTCCGCTGGCCCCATGACCGCGACAAGCGCCACCCCGTCGCGATCGACCACCGCAACGGGCTTTGGATCCGGCCGATCTTCGGTGAGCACACCCTCCTGGGTGCCGAGTGGGGCGTCCGCCGCGAGGTCGATGATCCGGACCGGCTCGACGAGACGATCGACCAGGCGTACGTGGAGCTGTGCCATGAGCAGCTCTCGCTCCGCTACCCGGTCATGCGCCGCGCCGTGGGCCGCGGCGGCTGGACGGGCCTCGTGATGCGGTCCATCGACAGCCGCCCGGTGATCGGGCCATTCGCCGGCTACGACGGGCTGCTCGGTCTCGTCGGCGACAGCGGCACCTGCTTCAAGACCGCCCCGGCCATCGGACGGGCGCTCGCGGAGCTCGTGACGACGGGCGCCAGCGAGTTCGACCTGTCGCCCTTCCACGCCAGCCGCTTCGACGGCGGCGGCCGCTGGGTTGACGCAACCGAGACGGCCTCGTCGGCCACGATCTCGCGCTAGCCAGGCAACGTTCCTGGCGCCGCCGGGGCCGGCGATTCCGGCGCCGATCGCGCGGACCACTCACCGGCCACGATCCGTCTGGCCGCCTCCACCTCGATCTCGAAGAACGCCTCGGGCGGGATCTGCGAGCGCTCCTGGTAGCCGACCTGGGTGGCCATCGACTGCCAGAACGGCAAGGCCCCGGGCGAATGCGGGAAGGTGTGGAGGGCGATGATCGAGTAGCCGCCTTCGTCGAGGGCGAAGGCGAGGCAGGCCTGGACGATCGCCCGGGCGATTCCCCGCCGGCGGTGCTCGCGGCCGACGTAGATCCGCACGAGCTGGGCGGTGTCATCGCCGGCGTAGCGGCGGACAAGATGCTCTGGCCCGCCCCGGAGGCGGCCGACCCGGATGCCGCCGGTTCCGATGAGCGCGCCGGAGCCCGCGTCGATGGCCACGAACAGCCGGTGCCGGGGCGGCGCGAGATAGAAGCCGGCGAGGTCGTCGATGTCGCGGTGGTAGGCCGGGTCGTACGGCGTCCCGAAGTCCTCCTCGACGGTCCGCCGCATGAGGGCCTTGGCCGCCGGAAGGTCGGCCGCCGAGGCGGGTCGAATCGTGTACGCCGGGGTGGCGATCACGAGGTCAAGCTCCTTTCTCGGCCAAGGTGCCGGGCGACGAACGGTGCCAGGAGCGCGAGGAGCAGCCCTCCGGCCGCGACCGCTCCCGGCGCACCGATCTGGTCGGCGAGGGCCGCGATCGGGATTGCGCCGAGCGGACCGAGGGCGAAGGTCAGCTGGTACAGGCTCGCCGCCCGACCGAAGAAGGCCGGGTCAGGAATGCTCGCGACGATCGCCGAGTTGATCGTCGTGAACGCGGCCGTGGCGGCTCCGGCGACGGCCACGAGGGCGACGCCGACCGCGAACGTCGGCGACAGCGCAAACGCCACCACGCCCAGCCCAAACGCGGTGCCGAGGACCCCGGACCAGCGCCACAGCCCAACGCCGCCACGGATCTGCGAGGCCCCGATCGCCCCCGCGATCGCCCCGAATCCTGCGGCCCCGAGCAGCAGGCCGAGGCCGGCCGGCCCGGCCTCGAATACACGCTCGGAGAAGACCGGGAGGAGCTGGCGGAAGGGCATCCCCAGGAGCATCGCGATCGCCGATACGACCAGCACGACGCGCAGGCTCGGGGTCGCCCGGGCGAAGCGGATCCCCGCCCGGATCCTCGCAACGACGGTCTCGCCGTTCGTCGCACCCGGCTGTGACTGCTCGGGCAGCCCCTGGAAGATCGCCAGGATCATGAGGTGCATCAGTGCGATGAGCACGAACGCCCAGCCGTAGCCGATGACCGGAACCGCGACGAGGAGTCCGCCGAGCACCGGCCCGACGACCGCCCCGATCTGCTCGCTCAGGCTGTAGGCCGCGATCGCGTTCGGCACGATCACTCGGTCCACCGCGGCGGCGGTGTAGGCCGTCCGGGCCGGGGCGAAGAACGCGTAGACGCCGCCCTGGGCCAGGCCGAGGACAATGACGTGCCAGACACCGAGCAGGCCGGCCAGCGCCAGGATGCCCACGGCGAGGGCCCCCAGGCCGAGGATCACCTGGGCCGCGACCATCGTGCGGCGGCGCGAGAAGCGGTCGGCCGCGACCCCGCCGAACGGCGGCAGGATGAGGATCGGCAGACCCCAGGCGCCGACCATCAGGCCGACCTCGAGGGCCGAGCTCGACAGGGCGACCGCGGCCGTTCCCGTGGCGACGATCCCGATCTGGAAGGCGAAGTGATACGGGACGATGCCCGACCAGACGCGCCGATACGTCCCGGGGCCGAGCGACGGGTACCACCGCGTCAGCGCCACCCGTCGAATTCCCTCCACCCCCGAGTCTTGCGTAAACTGTTGACAATCATCATACTGCCGACATCCTACCGTTGGGAGGCAACCGGATGCACGTGGTCCTCGGGCGGGCGCCTGCGGTCCAGCCCGCGTTCCTCGAGGTCCATGACCCCGATGACGACAGCGTCGTTGGGCGCGTCCCGAGCGCGTCGCCCGCCGACGTCGAGCGTGCCCTCGCGACGGCGGTCGACGGGGCTCGGCGCTCCCGGTCCCTGCCCGTCCATCGCCGAATGGCGATCCTCAACGGGGCCGCGGCCGAGGTCGAGGCCCGGAGCGCCTCCTTCGCCACGACGATCGCCCGGGAAGGCATCAAGACGATCCGAGAGGCCCGCGCCGAGGTCGGACGCTGCATCGAGACCCTCCGTCTCTCGGCCGAGGAGTCGCGACGGCTCCATGGCGAGACCCTGGCGTTCGACCAGCGTGCCGGGAGCGAGGACAAGGTCGGCTACTGGATCCGCCAGCCGATTGGCGTCATCGTCGCGATCACGCCGTTCAATGATCCCCTGAACCTCGTCGCCCACAAGGTCGGGCCGGCGATCGCCGCCGGCAACGCCGTGATCGTGAAGCCCCACAGCCGGACCCCGCTCTCGGCCCTGGCCCTCGCCGAGGCGTTCGGGGCCGCCGGGATCCCGGATGGGATCCTCCAGGTCGTCACCGGCCGGGGCGCCGCCATCGGCGATCGACTCGTCGGCGATCCCCGGGTGGCGATGGTCTCGTTCACCGGCGGCCCCGAGATTGGTGACCAGGTGGTTCGCCTCGCCGGTCGCAAGAAGCTGGCCCTCGAGCTGGGCGCCAATTCGCCGGCGATCGTCCTCGATGACGCCGACGTCGAGGCCGCCGCCGTGGCCATCACGTCGGGAGCCTTCTGGGCTGCTGGTCAGAACTGCCTTCACGTCCAGCGGATCATCGTCCAGCGTGGGGCCGCCGAGCCACTCCGGCGCCTCCTCGTCGAGCGGACGGCCCGACTCGTCAGCGGGCCCAAGCTCGATGAGGCGACCGATGTCGGGCCGGTGATCAGCGATGCGGCTGCGGATCGGATCATGGCCACCATCGCCGAAGCCGTGGACCTCGGCGGCCGCATCCTCGTTGGCGGCAGCCGTCGCGGTCGGAGCATCGCGCCGACCCTCATCGATGCATTGCCCCGGACGAGCCGTCTGGCTCGCGAGGAGATCTTCGGGCCAGTGGCCGGAATCGTCGAGGTCGCCTCGCTGGACGAGGCGATCGCCGTGGCCAACGAGGTCGACCAGGCCCTCCAGGCCTGTGTCTTCACCCGTGACATCATGGCTGCGATGCGCGTCGTCCGCGAGGTCGACGCCGGCGCCGTCCTCGTCAACGAGAGCACCGACTATCGGATCGATGCGATGCCGTTCGGTGGGGTCAAGGGATCCGGCCTGGGTCGCGAGGGCGTGCCCTTCGCCGCTCGAGAGATGACGACCACAAAGGTCGTCTGCCTCAACGTGTGATCGGCAGCAGGACAGGGAGACAGGCGTGACCGAACAGTCCCGTGGCGGGCAGCAGGCCCACGACGACGACCACCCCCATCCGCATCCCGGTGGGGACGAGCCGGCCGGCGATCACGACCACGATCATCCGCACCCCTCCGGCTACCTCGACGAGCCGAACCCGCATCCGGCCGAGGCCCACGGCCACGCCCACCCCCACGGCAGCCACGCGCATGGCGGCCACGACCACGACGCCGGCGGCGGCAACGACGACCACGCGCACGCCCACGTCGACCACGACCATCCCGACGATGATCATGACCACGGCGATGGCGACCATGACGACCACGACCACCCATCCGGGATCAAGGGCTTCATCTACGAGCTCATCAAGCCCCACAGCCACGACTCGGCGGATTCGGTCGACGACGCGATCCTCTCCAACGTCAGGGGCATCCGGGCCGTCAAGGTCTCGCTCATCGTCCTCATGGCGACGGCCGTCGCCCAGGTGCTCCTCGTCCTCGTCACGGGTTCCGTGGCGCTCCTCGCGGACACCATCCACAACTTCTCGGATGCACTGACCTCGATCCCGCTCTGGATCGCGTTCATCCTCGCCCGCCGCCAGGCGAACAAGCGATACACGTACGGCTACCGCCGGGCCGAGGATCTGGCCGGGCTGTTCATCGTCCTGATGATCGCGCTGTCCGCGCTCATCGCCGGCGCCGAGTCGATCCAGCGCCTCATCGATCCCCACCCGCTCACCAACCCGTGGCTCGTGGTCGCGGCCGGGTTTTTCGGCTTCCTCGGCAACGAGGCCGTGGCGTCGTACCGGATCCGCGTCGGCAAGGAGATCGGCTCAGCCGCGCTCGTCGCGGACGGCTACCACGCCCGGACCGACGGCCTCACGTCGCTGGCCGTGGTGATTGGGGCCTTCGGGTTCATGCTCGGCTTTCCGCTGGCCGACCCGATCGTTGGCCTCCTCATCACCGCCGCAATCCTCATCGTCCTCCGCGACGCCGTGATCGCCGTCTTCGGGCGGCTCATGGATGCGGTCGACCCGGCGCTCGTCGACACGATCGAGCGCCAGGCGAAAGCCGTGCCGGGCGTCATCGACGTCAGCTCGATCCGCGTCCGCTGGATCGGCCATCGCCTCGAAGCCAGCCTCCACGCCGTCGTCGACTGCACGCTCACCGTCGCCGACGGCCACAAGCTGGCCGAGGACATCCGGCACGCGGCGTACCACGACGTCCGCAAGCTCGACGCGATCCTCGTGCACATCGACCCCTGCGACCACGTCGGGGACGACCATCACGAACGGACTCGAGGCCACGATCCCGCCCCCCCGCCATTCGTGCCGATCGGCTCCGAGGGCCATCGCGGGTCCACCTGACCTGCGCCGACCCGCGCACCGACCCGTTCGCCAGCGCCTCAGGCCTCCGGCGGGGCAGGGGGCTCCGCCGTGGCGGCGATCCCCGTCTGCCGGTCGGTGATCATGAGTCGGGTGCCGGCGAGTGCGAGCAGTGCGCCGAGCACCCGCAACGGCGTCAGCACCTCACCGAGGAGCCAGGCGCTGGCGGCGAAGACGACGACCGGCGCCAGGTACTGGACGAGCGTCGCCCGGACCGCCCCGGCCCGACGGACCAGGAGGTAGTAGGCCGACGCGGCAAAGACCGCCGAGGGGATCGTCAGGTAGCCGAATGCCATCCACGCCTCGAGCGGCCACTCCCAGGGCTCGAACGGCGGCTCGGTGAGGACGGCGAACGGCAACATCATCAGCCCCGCGATGAGCGTCGAGCTCCCGGCGACGCCGACCACCGAGCCGTGCGCCATCGCGACCCGGCCGAGGAGCGTGTAGATCGCGACCGAGGCCGCGCCGACGGCGAGCAGGAGGTCGCCGAGGAGCACCAGCTCGCCGGCCTGCTCGCGGGGCCCCACGACCACCAGCAGGACCCCGGCGATCCCGAGGGCGGCTCCCGAGACGCCGCGCCGCGACACCCGCTCCCCGAGAAGGGCGACACCGACGGCCAGGGTCAGGGCCGGCGTCAAAGCGGTGCTGAGGATCGAACCGTCGGTCGCCGGCGCCAGGCGAAGGCCCCAGTAGAAGAAGGCGTGGCCGATGGCGATGCCGAAGAGGGCAAGGGCCACGATCGTCTTCGGGCGATCGAGCCCCAGCGATTGACCGCCGAGCCGGGCGGCGATGACGAGGATGACGCCGGCGATCGTGAAGCGGAACGCGGCCAGGCTCAGAGGCGCGATCGTCCGGAGCGCCACCTCGGCGGCGATCCAGCCCCCCGCATACAGCAGGACGACGGTCCCGATCAGGGCCAGCTCGGTCGCGTCCCCGCGCTGCTCAGAAGCGTCGTTGATCGTTGCCCGGGTCGTCGTCAAGCCGGCAGCCTGGCGGTGGCCGTCACCACGATGCGGCCGCGTCCTGCCAGCGGATGCAGGCCACCGAGTGGCCCGGGCGCGCCGGCTCGAACGGCGGCAGCTCCTTGCAGGCCTCGATCGCGAGCGGGCAGCGCTCCCGGAACCGGCAGCCGGACGGTGGGTTGATCGGGCTCGGCGGCTCACCCTGGAGGATCGCGTGGTCCTCCCCTGCCCGCTCCGGCAGCGACGCCGCGATCAGCTTCTGGGTGTAGGGGTGGAGGGGGTGCTCGAAGATGTCGTCGC
This sequence comes from Candidatus Limnocylindrales bacterium, assembly GCA_036393495.1. Taxonomy (GTDB): domain Bacteria; phylum Chloroflexota; class Limnocylindria; order Limnocylindrales; family CSP1-4; genus UBA5189. Next base: position 25,028 of record DASWGY010000230.1, on the reverse strand, counting down.
GGCTTCCCAGCTCCACGATCCGGCCGAGGTACATGACCGCGACCCGATCGGAGATGTAGCGCACGACCCGCAGGTCATGCGAGATGAGGAGCAGGGTCAGGCCGAGCTGATCCCTGAGATCGACGAGCAGGTTGAGGATCTGGGCCCGGATGGAGGCATCGAGCGACGAGGTCGGCTCGTCGCAGGCCAGGAAGCGCGGTCCCAGCGAGAGCGCCCGGGCGATGACGACCCGGTGGAGCTGGCCCCCCGAGCACTCGCTCGGGTAGCGCTCCGCGAACGACGCCGGCAGGCCGACCTTGTCGAGCAGCTCGGCCACCATCCGCTTGCGCGACGCCTTGTCCCCGATGTTGTGCTGGGAGAGCGGCGCCTCGATGCTCTGGCCCAGCTTCATGCTCGGGTCGAGCGCCGAGAACGGGTCCTGGAAGATGAGCTGCATCTCGCGCCGGAGCGCCTTGAGCTGGCCCCGATCGGCCGCCAGGACATCCTGGCCGTCGAACGTGATCTGGCCACCGTCGGCAGTGATGAGCTTGAGGATGAGCCGGGCAAGCGTGCTCTTGCCGCTCCCGGTCTCCCCGACGAGGCCCATGACCTCACCCTCGCGGACCGTCAGCGTGACGCCGTCGATGGCGTGGACGACCTCCTTCCGGCCGAGAAGGCCGCCGCCACTGACCGGGAAATGCTTCGTCACGTCGTCGAGGACGATGAGCGGCCGGCCGGCGGCCGCCTTCGGATGGCGGCCGATGTCGGTGACCCCCGGGTGGGCGCCCGGTCCAACCGCCGCCGGGTCGGCCGCCGTCATCGCGTCCGCTCGGTGATCATCAGGCGGATCGGGTCGGCCGGGGTGAGGGTGATGAGCCCGTCCTGAACCGCCCAGCATCGACACTGGTGGCCCGACTCACAGAGGTGGAGCCCGGGCTCGAGGGTCTCGCACTTCGCGGCGATCCCGAGGGTGTCGGCGTACTGGCAGCGGGCCCGGAACCGGCAGCCGACGAGCTCCTCCCCTGGTCGCGGGGCACCCCCGGGGATGGCATACAGCCGTCCTTCGTCGTTCGGGATCAGGAGCGACGACCGCATCAGGGCCTCGGTGTAGGGGTGCGTCGGCTGGCCGATGATCTGGGCCGTCGGACCATCCTCGACGACCTTGCCGGCGTAGAGGACGACGACCCGGTCGGCGATCGTCGAGACGATGCCGAGGTCGTGGCTGATCAGGAGCATCGACAGGCCGTGCTCCCGAACCATGCTCTTGAGGAGCCCCAGGATCTGGGCCTGGACCGTGACATCGAGCGCGGTCGTCGGCTCGTCGGCGATGAGGAGCTCCGGGCCTCCGCTGATGGCCGCCGCGGTCATCACTCGCTGGGCCATCCCGCCCGACAGCTGATGGGCGTAGGCACGGGCCCGTCGCCGGGCCTCCGGAATGCCAACGTCCTCGAGGAGCGCGACGCTCTTCTGCCAGGCCTGGCTCGGGCTCGCGCCGCGGCCGAACCGCAACGCCTCCCCGACCTGGTCGCCGACTCGGCTGGTGGGATCGAGCGACGCCTTCGGCTGCTGGAACAGCATCGCGATCCGAGCGCCCCGGATCCGGTCCATGTCCCGGTCCGGGAGCTCGAGGAGGTCGACGCCGTCGAGGAGGACCTCGCCGCTGGTGATTCGGGCGGTCGGGGGCAGGAGCCGGGCGATCGACAGGGCGGTCATGCTCTTGCCCGACCCCGACTCCCCGACGAGGGCCACGATCTCGCCCCTGCCGATCGAGAAATCGATGCCGTCGATGGCCGTGACAATCCCGTCGCGGCTGGGCAGCTGGACCCGGAGGTTACGGACCTCGATGAGCGGGGTCGGCCCGGGTCCAGCGGCGGTGCCCCGATCGGCAACCTGATCGATGGTCGTCATCGCGCTCCTCGCTCGCTCGTCCCGGAGAGATGCCGCGCCAGGGCTCGCCGGAGGCCGTCCCCGTCCCGGGCGGCGATGAGCCGCACGAGCTCGGTGTGCTGCTCGAGCAGCTCATGGCGTCGCGGGTGATGGGCGTTCATGTTGAAGAAGGCGAACGTCTCGCCGATGACCGACGCGTAAAGCCGTGAGAGCCGGGGGCTGAGGGCGGCCTCGACGATCTGGCGATGGAAGGCGACATCGAGGTCGGCGAGGGCCAGCCAGTCGTCGGCAGCGAAGGCACTCCGCATCCGACCGACCACGTCGCGGAGCCCGGCCGCGAGGGCCGCGGTGTCGCCGGCGACGACGACGGCGGCTGCGGCCGACTCGATGGCCTCCCTGGCGACATAGATGTCGCGGAGGTCGGAGGCGGCGAGGCGCGGCACGGAGATGCCGCGCCGCGGCTCACGCCGGAGGAGGCCTTCCTGGACGAGATGCTGGAGGGCTTCCCTGACGGGGCCGCGACTGACGCCGAACTGGGCCGCCAGCGCGACCTCACCGAGCACGGCACCCGGTTCGAACCGGCCATGGATGACGTGATCCCGGAGCTGGTCGGTCACGATCGCCCCGAGCGTCGATCGCTGGGCCTGGTCAAGTGGTCTGATCGGCGTCGTCATGAAGCCGACTCCTTGGGTGCCGCCACGGCGCCGAGGCCGCGGGGGCCGCCGCGCCGGAACGACTGGCGGAGGCCGTGCCCGGCAAGCGTGACCGAGAGCGCCGTGAGGAAGATCACGAGCCCCGGGACGAGGACGAGCCATGGCGACCTGATCATGTACAGCTGGGCGTCGGCGAGCATGGCGCCCCAGTCCGACTCGGGTGGCTGGACTCCGAGGCCGAGGTAGGACAGGCCGCCGACCGTGATGAGCTCATGGCCGAACCGCAGGAAACCCTGTGCGAGGACCGGGCCGATGGCGTTGGGGAGCACGTGTCGGACGATGATGAACGTGCGCGAGCAGCCGAGGGCCTCGGCCGCCTCGATGTAGCCCCGGGTGTTGATCTCGAGCGTGACCGCGCGGGTGAGGCGCGCGAACGGGGTCCAGCCGGCGACCGAGAGCGCGATGATCAGGGTGCCGTAGCCGGGTCCGAGGATGAACACGAGGAACAGCGCGATCATCACGCCCGGGAACGCCAGCAGGGCGTCGACGAGGCGCATGAGGAAGTCATCGAGCACTCCGCCGACCCGGGCGCTGATGGCGCCGAGGAGGGTCCCCGTGACCCCCGTGATGAGGACGGCGATGGCCGCGATCGAGACCGAGAATCGTCCCCCGTGGAGGAGCCTGGACAGGACGTCGCGACCGAGGTGGTCGGTTCCGAAGAGGTGCTCCGGGCCTGGCGGCGCGAGGCGGTTCAGGAGGTCCTGGGCGGCCGGGTCGTACGGTGAGATCCAGGGTGTCAGGATCAAGAGGGAGCAGACCGTGAGGAAGAACGCGGCTCCAACGACGAACGCCCAGTGGAAGCGTCGGACCAGGTAGCCCAGGCCGACCGACCGGGCCAGCCGCGGGGCGGCGATCTGTCCGGCATCAGCCATTGGAGTCGCCCACGACGATCGCCGGGTTGAGCAGCGCGTACCCGATGTCGGTCAGCGTGTTGACGACGATCGCGAGGCCGACCGTCGCGATGATGCCGGCCTGGAGCACCGGCATGTCGCCGTTCGTGACGGCGTCGTACATGACCCGCCCGAGGCCGGGGATCGCAAAGATGACCTCGATGACGACCGACCCGCCGAGGGTCCCCGCCAGCCAGATCGAGAACAGCGTCATGACCGGGACCATGGCGTTCTTGAGACCGTGCCGGCGCAGCGTCAGGAGCTGGCTCAGGCCCCGCGAGCGCGCGGCGGTGATGTACGGCGATTCGAGCACGGTGATCATCGACGCCCGGGTGACACCGAGGAGATAGGCCAGCGGGCGCAGGGCCAGGACGCCGGCCGGCAGGATCACCGACACCGGGCTGCTCCAGCCGGCCGCCGGAAGCCAGCCGAGCCACAAAGCGAAGACGAGCATCCCGAGCGGCGCCAGCCAGTACTCCGGCAGGGCCACGAGACCCTGGGTCAGCAGGATGATCGAGCTGTCGCGACGCCCGCCGGGCTTCAGCGCCGCGAGGATGCCGAGGGGCACGGCGATGATCGTGGCCAGGAGCAGTGCCGAGAGGGCCAGGACGAAGGACACGCCCAGGCCGCGGGCGATGATGCCGATGACCGGCTGGCGATTCGTGTACGAGCTTCCGAAATCGCCGCTGACCGCGGCCTCCAACCAGCGCAGGTACTGGACCGGAACTGGCTGGTCGAGGCCGAACTGGCGCCGGACCGCCTCGACCGTTGCGGGGTCCAGGGCGAGCTCGCCGCCGAGCCGGGCGCGGAGGATCTGGCGGGCCGGGTCGGTCTCGCCCAGGTACGGGACCACGAAGGCCAGCACCGACACCGCGAACAGCGTCGCGACCAGGAAGATGACCCGGCGCACGATGAATCGAGCCATGTCAGGAACCCGGGCGCGAGGGTCGGGATCGCGTCGCGACCACCGGGACGGTCATACGGAGCTCCGACTTCGAGGTGGGCGGACTCTGGGCTGCGACTGCCATTGTCACCCCCTCAGCTGGATTGTCAACAGTTATCTGCTGACGCTCCCTGAGCCCGGACCGCCTGGCGTCGGGGCGAGGAAATTACGTGCATACTGTTGACAGCCGACACTCAACGTGCAGAATACGAGGCTCGGAGCACGCGTCGCCGTGAACCTGCGAGCGCGTCCCCCGCCGAGGCTGCTGGAGGAGGCAGGCCGATGTTCCATAGGCGCAATCCCTTGCTCGGCGGTCTGTTGGTCGCCGCCCTCATCGTGACGGCCTGCCAGGGCGCCGCGTCGTCGGCACCATCGGGCACGCCGACCGGCACCGGGGGCTCGCCAACCGATGCCCCGAGCGTCGCCCCGGGTGACGCTACCCTCGTCTGGGCCTCGCGCGAGACGGTTGACAACGCCTGGGCGTTGGAGACCGACGACGCCTTCATCTTGACCATCTCTGGGATCGCCGAGACGCTCACCCGGACGGGCTTCGACGGTCAGCCCGAGCCCGCCCTCGCGACGGAGTGGCGACGAACCGATGACACGACGTGGGAGTTCACGCTCCGCGATGGCGTGACGTTCCACGACGGCACGCCCGTCACGGCCGACGCTGTCGCGGCGTCGCTCACCTACCTGCTCGGCGTCGACGCTCCGGCCCGATCCTTCAATCCCAACGCCATCGCGTCGGTCGAGGCTACCGGAGACGGCATCGTCACCGTGACGTCGACGTCTTCGAACGCGCTCATCCCGCTCTACGTCGCCAGCCCGAACACGGTCATCCTGGCCGAACGGGCCTACTCCGGCGGCGGCATCGATCCGACCCAGGCGGGCACGGGGCCCTTCGTCCTGACCGCCCAGAACCTGCCGTCCGACTTCACCCTGACGCGCAACGAGACCTACTGGGGCGGCGACGTCGCCCTCGCCGGCGCGCAGGTCCGGCTCATCCCCGACGGCGCCACCCGCGCGACCCTGCTCCAGACGGGCGAGGTCGACATCGCGAGCTCGCTGCCGATCCCGACGATCCCGCTCATCGAGGCGAACGGCGACCTGGTGGTCGTCCGAAGCCAGCTCGCCCGAACGAACTCGATGTACATGAACAACAGCCGGGCGCCGCTCAACGACGTCCTGGTCCGCCAGGCGATCCAGGCGGCGATCGACGTCGACGCCATCGCCAACCAGGTTCTCGAGGGCGCGGTTGCCCCGGCGGCCGGCCCGTTTGCGTCAAACGCGGCCTGGGCACCGGCCGGCGCCACGCCCATCGTCAGGGACGTCGACCGGGCGAAGTCACTCCTCGCGGAGGCGGGATTCGGAGAGGGCGAGCTCACCTTGTCCCTCTGGACCTACCCCTCCCGGGCCGAGCTGCCCGATGTCGCCGTCGCGATCCAGGGGATGCTGACGGAGGCCGGGATCGTCGTCGAGATCCGGGTCGCCGATTACGCCGCCATGGAGGGCGATGTCCTCGCCGGCGACTACGACATGTTCGTCCTGTCCCGCGGCTACCTCACCGACATCAACGACCCGGCCGGCATGCTCCGCGCCGACTACACCTGCGGCGGGGGCTACAACCTCTCGCTCTTCTGCGACGAGACGGTCGACACGCGGCTCGAGGCCGCCGTCTCCGACGATGATCCCAGCTCCCGGTACGCCGTCTACTCGGACGTAGCGACGCTGCTCCAGGAAACCGCCGTCGACGTGTTCCTCTACCACCCCCAGGAGCTCGCCGGGGCCCGGTCCGGGGTCCAGAACTTCAGGGTCCACCCCCTGGAGCACTACCTGCTCTCCCCAGTGCTGACGATCTCGGAGTAGCCGGAACGACGCGCCCGGACGGCGCGAATCTGAACCTACGAGCGCCCGGCCGCCACGCGGCCGGGCGCTCGGCTTCCTGACTGAATCGAGGCCCACCATGACGATCGGCTACGAGCATCGCCCGCCCTGGGACGACGCCGGCATCGGCGGTGCGCCGATCGCCGATCTCCCCGCCCGGGCGGACGTCGTCGTGATCGGCGGCGGGATCATGGGTGCGGCGACCGCCTACGAGCTCAGCGTCAAGGGCGCCTCGGTCGTCCTCCTCGAGAAGGGCCGGGTGGGCGGCGAGCAATCGGGGCGCAACTGGGGCTGGGTCCGCCAGCAGGCCCGCGACGAGGACGAGCTGCCGCTCATGCAGGCCTCGAACGCCCGATGGCGGGCGCTCGAGGCCGAGCTCGGCGCGTCGATCGAATGGACCCAGGCCGGCAACCTCGCGCTCGCCACCGACCCGGCGCGGATCGCCTTCTTCGAGAGCTGGGTCAAGCTCGCCGAGGCCGCCGGCCTCGACACCCGAATCATCGACCAGGCCGAGATCCGGCGCCTCCTCCCTGCCCTCGAAGGCGAGTGGCTCGGAGCCATGTACACCCCGTCCGATGCGCACGCCGAGCCGTTGCTCGCGACTCGAGCGTTTGCCTCAGCCGCGGAGGCCCGGGGCGTCGTCATCGCCGAGGACTGCGCGGTCGACAGGATCCTGGTCGCGGGCGGCCGCGTCACAGGCGTCGCCACGGAACGCGGCGCGATCCGGGCCGAACACGTGGTCTGTGCCGCCGGGGTCTGGGCGGCCCGGCTGCTGGGCGGCGTCGGCGTCGACCTGCCCGTCCGCATCGTCCACACGTCCGTGGCGCGGACAAGGCCCGTGGAGCGGATCACCGAGATGGGCGTCGGCTACCACCCCGTCGTATCGCTCCGGCAACGCCACAGCGGAGCCCTGTACCTCGCCGCCGGCGGCTGGAGCGACTACGACATTACGCTCGATTCGTTCTCGCACCTCCGGGCATTCCTGCCCAACTACCTGAAGAACCGGAAGATGATCAAGGTCCACGTCGGGCGGCCGTTGCTCGAGGACCTCCGTCGTCGGGCCCTCCGTCGTGACCTCCCCTGGCAGCTCCGGCACGACCGCGTGCTCTCCCCGCCGGCGAATCCCGAGAAGGTCCGGAGTGCGGTCGCCAACTTCCGCAGGATCTTCCCGACGATTCCGATCGAGATCGATCGGGCTTGGGCCGGGTACACGGACACGACACCTGACGCGATCCCGGTGATCGACGAGCTCTCGTCGCCTGCCGGCCTCGTCGTGGCGACCGGCTTCAGCGGTCATGGGTTCGGGATGGGTCCGATCGTCGGGCGGCTGGTCGCCGAGCAGATCGCTGACCGGCAGCCCTCGCTCGACCTGCACGCCTTCCGCCACGGCCGCTTCGCGGACGGGACGTACCACAAGGCGCGGCTCGTGGCCTGACGGGCAGCCCGAGACGCCGACGCACGCCCGCAGGGAGGCCGTCATGACGACCGAGACCGATCCTGGATCCCGGACTGCCAATGCCGCGCTGTTCGAGCGCTATCTCCACGCCTGGTCGACGAGCAACGTCGACGAGATCTGCGCCATGACCCATCCCGACGGCGTCTACGAAGCGTCATACGGGCCCCACCCGTACGGCAACCGGTTCGTCGGTCCCGAGGGCGTCCGCGCCGGCCTGGAGGCGATGCATGCCGCGTCGACGAACCGCTCGAGCACCCACGAGTACCACCACACCTACCTGTACGGTGATCTGGGATTCGCCCGCTGGACGAGCGACTTCGTCGACAAGGACGGCGTTGCCGGATCGGTGGAGGGCGCCGACTTCTTCGAGTTCAGGGACGGCCTCGTCCTCGCCAAGCTGGCTTACCGCAAGGTCATCGCGGGCTAGGAGGCCGGCCGTCTGGCGGTCGACGATCCCTCAGCGAGCGGCAGTCACCTCGACCTCGATCCGGCAATCGCGGGCGAGTCGCGTCACGCCCACGGTCGCCCGCGCCGGCGGTTGCGTCGGAAAGACACTCCTGAAGACGTCGTTCATCTGGGCGAAGGTCTCGAAGTCGGTCAGGTAGACCGTGCAGCGGACAACGCTGTCGAGGCCCAGCCCGACCCGGGCGAGGGCAGCTTCGACGCGTCCGAACATCGCCCGGACCTCGTCCTGGAACGGCACCTCCTCGGCCCGCTGGTCGCGGCCGATCCCGATCTGCCCGGCCACGAACACGAGTCCGCTGGCCTCGACGATCTCCGAGTACGGGTCGCCCGTGGAGACGGCGTCTGCTGGGATTGACTTCGGCATCGGGGTCCTCCTCAGCTGAGATGGCCGCGGGCGTCGATCGGCCAGCGGCCAACCGGACGACCGGCCGCGTGGACGAGCATGTCATCGAACAGGTTTACCACCGGACAGACATGATTCGGGGCGATCGCGAGCACGTCCCCGACAGCCGGCCGTCGAACGCCGGTCGGGATCGCCAGGTATCCGTGATACTCGTTGAGCTTGGTGAGGACGGCCCCGGCGACGGTGGGAGCCGTGCCGTACCCTCGCTCGACGGAGCCCTCGCGGCCCAGCGCCTTGGTGCCGACGTCGACGATCACCTGCCCCGGCACGGCGTCGCTGACCACCGTCGCGGCGACGAAGCATGCGAGGTCGGCCGGGCCACAGGCCCCGACCCGGAGCTTGCCGAGGTCGTTGTAGACATACTCGCCGGGCCGGATCTCGGTGAGCGGCCGCCGAGCCGACAGGGCCGACGTCGGGGTCGAGCCACCGCTCAGGACGGTGGCCTCGATCCCTTCAGCCCTGAGGGCGTCGGCCGCGGTCGTCAGCGCCGCGATCTCATCGCCCGAGGCCCGTGCCGGCGCATCCCGGTCCAGATCGCCATGACCGGGGTAGGTGAACGCCCCGACCGGCAGCAGGCCGAGGGAGCGCGCATACGCCCCGAGCTCGCCGGCCGCCTCGGGGGGTACACCGCAGCGATGGGCGCCGCAGTCGACCTCGATGACGACCTCGAGCGGGTCGAGCCCGGCGAATCCAGCGGCGAGGGCCTCGGCCGCCGGCCGCGAGTCGAGCCCGACGCGGAGCCGCGCGACCTCGCGGACCCGGCGGAGCCGCTCCACCCGGGCTCGGGTCGCGAAGACCGTGTAGGCGAAGAAGATGTCGTCGAAGCCGGCCGCGGCGAAGGCCTCGACCTCGCCCATCGTGCCGGCCGTGATCCCGGCCGCGCCGGCCTCGATCTGGCGACGCCCGATGGCCAGCGACTTGTGGGTCTTGACGTGGGGGCGGAGCGCGACACCTGCGGTCAGGGCCAGGTCTTGCATCCGTGCGATGTTCGAGTCGACGATCGCCAGGTCGAGCAGGATCGCGGGCGTGACGACGCCTGGCGGGATCGTCGGGGTGACGACGCCCAGCGGGGCCGGTGGGAGGACCGGGGTCGTCGGGGCTGCCGGGTCGGGCGTCGTCACGCCGGCGCTAGACGCCGGCACCCGCGCCGAGGACTGCGGGCAGGTCGGCGATGTCGCGGATCCGGACGTAGCTGAGCCACGGCTGGTCAGGCTCCCAGCCGCGATCCATGAGCACCTTGTTCGTGATCCCGACATCCTGGGCCGGGCGGTGGTCGTACATCGGGCTCGAGGAGACGTGGACGATCTCGTCCGGGCCGGCTCCGAGAGCGCCGAGCATGTGCTCGAAGGCGGCGAGGCGCGGCTTGTAGGCGCGTGCCTGCTCGGCAGTGATCACGGCATGGAGCGGGACGCCGAGGCGGGCGACGTTGTCGGCGATCTGGGCGTCGTCGGCGTTGGACAGGATGACGAGCGGGTAGTGATCGGCGAGGCGGGCGAGGGCCCGCGGGACGTCGGGGTACGGCTCGAACGTTCCGATTGCCTCGTAGGCCTGCCGACCGTCCGCGTCGCGGTACTCGATCCCGAACTTCTCCATCGTCCGGCGCAGGGAGCGGGCGATGACCTCGTGATAGGGCTTCCAGTCACCCATGACCTCGTCGAAGCGGATCGCCTCGCCGGCAAGCTCGAACTGGTCGACGAGGTCGGGCGGGAGACGGTCGCCGAGGATCCGCCGCACGTTCGTGTCGTACTCGTAGTCAATGAGCGTGCCGTAGAGGTCAAAGGAAACGAACCTCGGGCGGATCTCGATGGTCACGCGAACCTCCTTGGCCTGGTCGGGTGCTGGCCGACTGCGCACAGGTATAGTATGTTGTCAACAGTCGACGAGCAAGGGGAGGGCGGGTGCGCATCACGAACGTCGAGACCATCCGCGTGCCGGCTCCGGCGTGGGCTCCCGCCGAAGGCTGGACGACGAGCCCGCTCGATGCGGTCTACGAGGACGGCGACCGCGATCGCGCCCGGGCGATGGGCGTCTACAACGGGGTGCCGGATCTCCGGTCCGATCCCGTCTTCACGGTCATCGTCAGGGTCACGACCGAGGGCGGGCAGCAGGGTCTCGGCGGCATCGCCCTGGGGTCGTCGGCCGTCGCCGACGTCGTCGACCATCACCTCCGCCCGCTCGTGCTGGGCGCCTCCGTCTTCGACACCGAGCTCGCCTGGGAGCGCATGTACCGGAGCACGATCAACATCGGGCGGAAGGGCCTGGTCCTCGAGGCAATCAGCGGCGTGGACATCGCGATCTGGGACGCCCTCGGCAAAGTTGTCGGGCAGCCCGTCTACAACCTCCTCGGCGGCCGGACCCGGCAGCGGATCCGTGCCTACTGCTCGGCCGGCCACACCACCGCCTCGCCCGATGACATGGCCCGCCGGGCGCGCGAGCGGATGGACCGCTACGGGCTCACCGGCTTCAAGATGTGGTTCGGATACGGGCCCCGCGACGGCCGCCCGGGCATGCGCCGCAACCTCGATTGCGTGCGGGCCCTTCGCGATGCTCTGGGCGACGACGTCGACCTCATGGGCGATGCGTACATGGGCTGGAACGTGCCGTACGCGATCGAGATGATCCGCATGCTCGAGCCGTTTCACCTCACCTGGATCGAGGAGCCGGTGATCCCCGACGATGTCGCCGGCTACGCCAGGATCCGATCGGCCGTCGGGACGCCGATCGCCGGGGGCGAGCACGAGTTCACGCGCTGGGGCTTTCGGGCCCTCATCCAGGCCGGCGCGGTGGACTATCTCCAGCCCGACGTCAACCGGATGGGCGGCATCACCGAGGCCCGGAAGGTCTGGGCGCTGGCCCAGGCCCACGACCTCGAGGTCATCCCCCACTCCCACAACTTCCACAACCTCCACCTCGTCATCAGCCACCTCAACTCGCCCCTGGCGGAGTTCTTCCCGAGTGAGTACGTCGACGGAGACACGTTCTTCTCGACGCTCTTCAGCGGCGAAGCCGAAGTTCGAGATGGGCACATCACGCTGAGCGAGCGGCCCGGCTTCGGCGTGGAGCTCCGTGATGGCGTGGCGGCCGGCGTCATCGGGGCGCCGACGGGAGGCACGGCAACGGGAACTCAGTAGCCTCGCGCCGGATCGACTCGCGACTCGAGCGCCCGTCCGGCGGCTCGGAGGGCGACGTTCCGGGCGAACTGCTTGACCACGCGGGTCGCCCAGCCGTGGGCGTCAGCCGACATGTGGGGCGAGATGAGGAGGTTCGGGACCACCCACAGCGGGCTGCCCGGCGGCAGGGGCTCGTCCTCAACGACGTCGAGCGCCGCACCGGCGATGGTGCCCGAGATCAGCGCCTCGACGAGCGCACCGGTGTCGACGACGGCGGCCCGCCCGACGTTGATGAGGTAGGCCGAGGGCTTCATGGCCCTGAGTGCGGCGGAGTCGAGCAGCCCGGCGGTCGACGTCGTCGCCGGTGTCGTGACGACGACGTAGTCGGCCTGTGCGATCGTCGGCACGAGCGCATCGATCCCGACGATCGACGAGAACGGCTTCGGAGGTGGCATGGCCGGTGTTCGCCGCACGCCGAGCACGTCCATCCCGACCGCGGCAGCCAGGGCCGCGACCGCCGTCCCGATCCGGCCGGCACCGACGACGACGAGGGTCGACCCGGCAACGAGGGCCGTCTCGCGGTAGCGCCAGGCTCGGTCCCGCTGCGCGGCGTAGGTCGCCGAAAGGCCCTTGGCATGGGCGAGGATCAACCCGAGGACGTACTCGGCCATCGGCCGCTCATAGACACCGGCCGCGTTCGTCAGCACGATGTCGGGCCGCCCGACGAGGGCCTCGCGGAGGTGGTCCACGCCGGCAGAGGCCGCCTGGACCCACGAGAGCTGCGGCGCCCGCGCAAGGAGCTCGGCGAGCCCCGTCCATCGAAAGTCCCACACCAGCGCCGCGTTCGCGGAGCGGAGGTCCGCGTCGGTGGCGGCATCGAGGTCGACGAGCGTCCCGTCACCGATCGCCGCAGCCAGCCCCGGCCGGGCGTCCGGCGGACACGTCCCCACCAGGACCACGTGGATCCGGCCGGGGACCTGCCGCGCGGCGTCAGGCATCGACCGGTGGTCGGAGAAAGCCGCCGGCGATCGGCTCCACGCTCCGCGCGATCGCCAGAAGCCGTTCGTCCTGCCACCGGTCGCCAACGAGCTGGACGCCGATGGGCAGGCCGTCGGCGTCGAGGCCGGCTGGGAGGCTGATCGCCGGCCCTCCGGTGAGGTTCGCCGGTTGCGTGTGGCGCTCCGGGGTCCAGTAGGCGACCAGGGCGCCGTCGATCTCCTGCGGCTCGTGGTTCGGCCGATGCGTGAAGGCCGTCCGGTTCGTCGACGGCAGGAGGAGGACGTCCCAGGTCTCGAAGAACGACGTCCACGCACGCACGAAGCGGGACCGCTGGTCGAGGCTCTCGAAGAACTCCGTCACGTCGCCCGCCCCTCCTCCATCGGCGACGACAGCCTGGTCGGCGAACCGGAAGAGGCGACTGCGCAGCGCGGCCTGGGCGTCCCAGTCGACGACCGGCAGGGCCGGCTCCACGATCGCCCCTTCGGCCGAGAGGATTTCCCCGACACGGCGCACCGCCGCCCGGACCTCGGCTTGCACGGGCTGACCGGGCAGCGCGTCACAGACCGCCACCCGAAGGCCGCGGAGCGCCGCGGGACGTCGCAACGAGAGTGGCACAGGCGGGATGGTCCAGTCGCTCCCGTCCGGCCCGGCAAGGATCGAGAACAGCCGCTCGACGTCCTCGACGGACCGAGCCAGTGGGCCGATCGACTCCATGTACCAGTGGCTCCGTGGCCGCCCCGTCCACTGGTGGCCGGTCTCGGGGATCCGACCCTCGGTCGGCTTGAAGCCGACGACGCCGCAGAACGAGGCAGGGATCCGGACCGAGCCCCCACAGTCGCTCCCGACGTCGGCGACCGAGAGACCCGCGGCGACGGCTGCGGCAGACCCACCGGAGGAACCGCCCACCGTCCGCCCGAGCTCCCAGGGGTTGTTCGTTCTACCGAAGAGCTCGCTGACCGTCTGGATGTCGTAGAGCCATGAGGCCAGGTTCGTCTTGCCGAGAATGATCGCGCCCGCCGCACGAAGCCGAGCCGCCACGGTGCCGTCCTCGGCGGGCACCCGGTCTCCGACCGCGGCGACCCCGATCGTCGATCGCACTCCGGCGACGGCATGGGAGTCCTTGATGGTCAGGGCGATCCCGTGCAGCGGGCCGACCGGGTCTCCTCGGTCCAGTGCCGCATCGGCCGCCCGCGCGGCCAGCCGCGCGCCTCCGGCGTCGAGTGTCGCGATCGCGTTCAGGGCCGGCTGGAGGCGCTCGATCCTCGCCAGCTGGGCCTCGAGGAGCTCCACCACAGACACGTGGCCGGAGCGGACCTCGCCCGTGATCTCGCGGATCGACCCCCAGGCCAGATCGGCCGTCATGCTGCGGTGTAGCCGCCGTCGACGGGCAACACTGCGCCGGTGATGTAGCTCGCGGCGTCGGACGCGAGGAACACGACCGCGGCGGCGATCTCCTCGGGCCGGGCGAGGCGCTTCATCGGGATGGTCGAGGCACGCTGGCGCGTGTATGCCTCGGGATCCGGCCGGCGCCCGAAGGCCGCCTCGATGGTTGGGGTCAACGTCAGCCCGGGGGCCACGACGTTGACCCGGATGCCGCGATCCGCGTACTCGATGGCGGCACCCTTCGACAGGAGGATGAGGCCGCCCTTGGAGGCCGAGTAGATCGCCTGGCCGGCGATCCCGACGATGCCGAGCCGGGAGGCGATGTTGACGATCGAGCCACCGCCCGAGGCCAGCATCAGCGGGATGGCGTGCTTCATCGTGATGAACGCTCCGGTCACGTTCGTCGCGAGGACCGCGCTCGCGTCCCTGACGTCGGTGGTCTCGAGGTCCGAGTCGAACTGCCGACCGTGACAGTTGACGAGGACGTCAAGCCGGCCGAACTCGCCGTGGGCAGTCTCGATGAGGCGCTCGACGAAGGATTCGTCCAGGACATCCCCGGCAAGATACCGGGCGCCATCCGGGAGCCCCTCCGGCGCCTCGCTCCGGCCGGTCAGGACCTGTCGCGCACCCGCCTCCTCGAAGGCCTGGACGATGGCGCGTCCGATGCCACCCGAAGCGCCCGTGACGACTGCCACCCTGCCGTCGAGCCGCACCTCGCGGGGTCCGTCAGCCGACCGCGTCGCGGAGCTTGTAGTAGGCGTCGGCGAACGGCAGGAACCAGGGTGGCCCGAAATGACCCGGAATGGCACGGAAGCGGAGCCCGCGCCACGGGTTCGCCTCGGGGTGGCCGTCCATCACTTCGGCCATGACCATCCCCATGTGGGTGGCCATCTGGACCCCGTGGCCGTTGTAGCCGATCGAGTAGTGGACCCCGTCGTGCTCTCCGGCGTGGGGCATCCGATCCAGGGTGACGCCGACGAGCCCGCCCCAGGCGTAGTCGATCCGGGCGTCGGCGAGCTGCGGAAAGACCTTGACCATCCCGTTCCGGAGGATCTTCGCGCTCTTGAGGTCGGCCGCCGGCGAGGACAGC
Organism: Candidatus Limnocylindrales bacterium; assembly: GCA_036393495.1. GTDB lineage: Bacteria > Chloroflexota > Limnocylindria > Limnocylindrales > CSP1-4 > UBA5189. Next base: position 9,826 of record DASWGY010000230.1, on the reverse strand, counting down.
GCGAACTGGGCCCGGCCGCCGAAGAGCATCCGATTGTCGGGCGTGATCCGGAAGTAGTAGAGCAGGTTCTTGGAATCGGAGGCCATCCGCCGGGTCGGCATGAGCTCGTCGACGAGCGCTTCGGGCAGGGGCTCCGTGGCGACGATGAAGCTCCCGACCGGGACGATCCGGCGCTGGTAGAAGGGCGTCGCCCCGCCCGTGTAGCCGTCGGTCGCGACGAGCACCTGGCGAGCCACGAGGGTCCCTCGCGTCGTCTGGACCTCGTGGCCGCCATCGACCCGCCGGAGGCCGGTGACCTTGGCCGCCTCGTGGAGCCCGGCACCGGCTCGGGCGGCGACCTCGGCCATCCCGCGGCAGAACTTCCCGACGTGGAGCCCTCCGCCCCGCGGGTCGATCACGCCACCGACGTAGTAATCGGAACCGATCTCGGTCCGGATCTTCTCCGGCGGGACCACGATCGTCTCGTGGCCGAGCTTCTCGCCGAGCGCCTGAGCCGTCCGCTGGTAGGCATCGAAGTGGGCCGGCCGGCAGGCGAGGTTGAGCTTGCCGGTCCGGGCAAAGTCACAGTCGATCGCTTCGGTCGTCACGAGGCGCTCGACCGTGTTGAGGGCCGCGTCGTAGGCCAGGTACATCTCGTTGGCGACATCCTCGCCGTAGCGCTGGATCGCGGCGAGGTAGTTGATCGTGATCCCCGGCGTCGACATGCCGCCGTTCCTGGCCGACGCGCCCCAGCCGAGCTGCTCGGCCTCGAGGAGAGCGACCGAGGCACCCTTTGCCCGGAGGTGGATCGCGGCCGACATGCCCGTGAGGCCGCCGCCGATCACCGCCGCGTCGATCCGCTCGGGCAGGGTTGACCGGCGGTAGTCGACGCCCACCGGCGCCGTGTCGATCCAGTAGGAGACGTTCTTCACGACGCGCTGCCCTGCTGCTCGCCTAGATGCCGAACAGGCCGGGCAGCTCGGCGATCGAGGAGATCTCGCGGTAGCCGTAGTAGGGCGCCGACGGCTCTTGGCCCCGGTTGACGTAGACCTTGCTGGTGATCCCGAGGTCGTAGGCCGGCATGAGGTCGTAGCGCAGGCTGGACGAGACGTGGACGATCTCGGTAGGGCCCACCCCGAGCGTGTCGAGCATGTACTCGAACGCCCGTAGACGCGGCTTGTAGGCGTGCGCCTGCTGCGCCGTCAGCACATGCGCGAACGGCGCGCCGAGCTGGGCGACATTGCCCGGGATCAGGTCATCGTCGGTGTTCGAGAGGATGACGAGGGGGACCTTCGTGGCGAGCCTGGCGAGGCCGCCCGGCGTGTCGGGGTGCGGCCCCCAGGTGCCGATCGACTCGTAGATCGCGCGAGCATCCGCATCCCGGTACTCGACGCCGTGCCGCTGGCATGCCCGCTGGTACGAGCTCGCGATGACGTCGTGGTACGGACGCCACTCGCCGAGGACCTCGTCGATGCGGTAGCCCCGGAAGCTCTCGAGGAAGGCCGGGGCAAGGTGCACCGAGAGGCGGTCCCCGAGGATGCCCTTCGTCGAGTTGTTGATCTGGAACCAGGTCAACGTGCCATAGCAGTCGAAGGTGACGAACTTGGGGTCGAAGGGGTGGGCCACCCGCGAACCTCCGGCTCGGACGCTCGGCTGGTTGGTCCGCCGATGCGCGCCGATTCTACTGCTGTCAAGTGTCAGCTGTCAACAATCGAGCGCCCTGAATGCCGGCGGGGCTCGGACCATGGATCTCCGGTCCCCGGCGACCCAGGATCGTCAGCCTCGCGGTGCTCGCCTCGCGGTGGCCAGGGACCTAGTCGGTCCCGTCCCTGCCCGGGTGCCCGACCTGGGCCGCCTGTGTCGTCAGCGTCTGTTTTGACTCTCGGAATGTACGAGCGAGGGTACTGACCGCGGAATCAACGCTGCCGCCTTCGATCCGATCGGCGATCTCGTCGTGCTCCTCGGCGTAGTCCTCGCGACCGGGCACGTTGGCCGTCATCGACATGACGACTCGGGTCTCGTCGATCAACGTCGAGTACATCCGTTGCAGCCGCGGGCTCCCGGAGGCTCGGACGACCTCGAGATGGAACCGCATGTCGAAGTCGGCGACCCGGGCCCACTTCCCGGCGGCGGTAGCGGCGCGCATCTGGCGGACGAGGTCCCGCAGCGTCGCGACGACGGTCGCCCGACCCTCCGAAGCCATCACGATCCGAATCGCGGCACCTTCGATCGCTTCACGCGCCAGGTAGATGTCGGCGATATCGGCCGACCCGACTTTCGGGACGAAGACGCCACGGTGGGGCTCCGATCGGAGCAGGCCATCCTGAACGAGGCGCTGGAGGCCTTCGCGGATTGGGCCGCGACTGACCCCGAACTGCTCGGCGAGCTCGACCTCGCTCAACTGGGCGCCCGGTTCGTATGCACCCGAGATGACGAGCTCGCGGAGACGATCGGTCACGACCGACGACAGCGTTGAGCGCTTGATCCGGACGATTGTCTGTTTGGCCATCGGGATCAATGTCTCGGATTTGGCTGAGGTGGGTTGGTGAGCCGTCGCCCGGTCGATGCCGGGCTGGCCGGACTCTTGCACGGTGTCGGCGGTTGACAGTGTACGCGGCGCAGACCCCGGCGTTGGGCCCGCGGAGAGCGGGATCGGCGCCTACGCCATCGGGCCGGCGCCACTCGCCGGGTAGTCGTCGAGGATCTCGCCGTGCATGTGGAGGAGCCGCGCGAACAGTCCGTTCCCGCGGTTGAATTCGAGCTTCCGGGTGGCATCCGCCCGGAGCTCGGTCGCTTCCGAGTGATCGTCGCCCCGATCGATGAGGAACTGGGTCAGGACGGGCGCCTGGTCGCGAGGCTGGGCGCCGGCCACGTCCGACGAGATCGGGGTGACGAGGTTCTCGATCTTGGGCCACAGGGCCTTCGCGGCGGCCGTGTCCTCGAACTCGATCATGACGGCCATCGTGTTCTCGAGCATCTCGCCGGCCGATTCGCGGACCACCACCCCACCGAGGTACCCCGGGTGGCCATCGAGTTGGCGTAGCCAGGCCGAGGCGAAGGCCGCTGCCTCGTCGGCGCGGCCCGGGGCTGGGACGAGGATGAACAGGTCGCGACGACGATGGTCCATTGACCCCTCCTGGTGTGCTGAAGCGCCGGAATGACCCGAATCGTATGGGCAGTCATTGTCGAATGTCAACAGTTGGCACAACGGCGACGTCGTGATAGGGTAGTCCCCTTCCCATCCCCGAGTGCAGCTGGAGGCAGCATGGCGCACCTCATCCGGGACAAGGCCAAGCTCATCGCGCGGGTGCGCCGGGTGCGCGGGCAGCTCGAGGCGGTCGAGCGGGGGCTGAGCAGCGAGGCGGATTGCGAGGCGACGCTGCAGCTGATTGCCTCGTCCCGGGGTGCCCTGAATGGCCTGATGGCCGAGGTCCTGGAGGGACACATCCGGTATCACGTCATCGGCCGTGAACCCGACCCCTTGTCGGAGGATGGTCGGGCCGTCGAGCAGCTCGTCGGCGTCGTCCGGACGTACCTGAAGTGAGCGCCCCTGGAGCGAACGAGCTGCTCGATCCGCCGGCGAGCGACGGCCTCACGACCTTCGCACCGACGATCGGTCACGCCAGTGAGGCCGAGGACGGCATCGAGGAGCACCGGGTCGAGCTCCTCGACCTGGTCCGGATCGCCGGCGTCAGCGCCGCGGCCCTCGTGGCACTCGCGGCGTCGACGGCGCCGCCGCTGGTGCTCCTCGCCTTCGGTGCGGTCGTCCTCGCGATCGGCGCCTGGCCGGTCCTCCACGAAGCGCTCGAGAACCTGCTCGAGCGGCGGATGACGATGGAGCTGTCGATGACGATCGCGCTCGTCGCGGCGCTCCTGACCGGCGAGGTGTTCGTTGCCCTCGTGATCGCCGCGTTCGTGCTCGCGGCCGAGCTCATCGAGGAGATGGCGGTGGCCCGCGGACGACATGCGATCCGGGACCTGCTCGAGTACCTGCCACGGACGGCTGCGGTCCGCCGGTCCGGGTCCGTCGTGGAGATCCCGCTCGGCGACCTTCGAGTCGGAGATCTCGTGCTCGTCAACCCGGGGGGCAGCGTACCGATCGACGGCGAGGTCGTCGCCGGCACGTCGTATGTCGACGAGGCGACGATCACCGGCGAGCCGATGCCCGTCGGCAAGCAGACCGGGGACTCCGTCTACGCCGGCACGATCAACCAGAACGGCGCGCTCGAGGTCCGCGCCGAGCGGATCGGGCGCGACTCCACGTTCGGCAAGATCGTCGAGGCGGTCGAGCGGGCCGAGCGGTCGCGGGCACCGGTCCAGAAGACGGCCGACCGGCTGGCGGGCTACCTCGTCGTGTTCGCGATCGGCGCCGCGGCGCTGACCTTCGTCGTGACCCGGGACGCATCGGCGACGATCTCGGTGATCATCGTGGCCGGCGCCTGCGGCGTCGCGGCCGGCACGCCGCTCGCGATCCTGGGTGCGATCGGCCGAGCCGCGCGGCATCGCTCGATCATCAAGGGCGGGCGCTACGTCGAGGCCCTCTGGGCGGCCGATACGGTCGTGCTCGACAAGACCGGGACGTTGACCTTCGGGACACCGGGCGTCCAGCGTGTCGTCCCGGCTGATGGGGCTTCGACCGATTCGATTCTCGCCACCGCCGCGATCGCCGAGGCCCGCAGCGAGCACCCGCTCGGTCGAGCCATCGTTGCCCATGCGCGTGCCACCGGCCTGGCCGTCGATGAGCCGGAGGCGTTCTCCTCGATCCCCGGCCGCGGCGTCAGCGTCGTCGCCGGCGGGGCCGAGATCGTGGCGGGCTCACGCAGGTTCCTCTCGGAGCTGGCGATCGACGTCGACGGTCTGCCCGTCGTCGACGACGGGGCGGCGTCCGAGGTGGTCGTGGTCCGCGACCGGCGCGTCATGGGCTCGATCGTCATCGCCGACGCCCTCCGGCATGAGGCCGTCACGGCCGTGCGGGAGCTCCGCGAGATGGGGATCCTGACCGTGCTCCTGACGGGCGACCGGCCCGCGGCCGCGGCGACGATTGCCGCCGAGCTGGGTGTCGACGAGTTCGTCGGCGGGATGCTCCCCGAGCAGAAGGCCGATCACGTTCGCTCGCTCGTCGCGTCGGGTCGCCGCGTCGTCATGATCGGTGACGGCGTGAACGATGCTCCGGCCCTGGCCGAGGCGAGCGTCGGGGTGGCGATGGGATCGGGAACGGACGTCACCCGTGAGAGCGCCGATGTCGTGCTCATCGGGAACGACCTCACGAAGTTCGTCGAGACGATCCGGCTCGCCCGGCGGACCCGCGGCGTGATCATCCAGAACTTCGCCGGAACGATCGGCATCGACCTGCTCGGCATCGGGCTCGCCGCGCTCGGGCTCCTCGGGCCCCTCCTCGCGACGTTCATCCACGTGGGCTCCGAGCTGACGTTCATCCTGAATTCGGCTCGCCTCGTGCCCCTGCCACGCCGGTTCGCGAGGGCTGACCGCCGGCGGTAGCGCCGCGACTCGGTCGCTCAGGCCGCCGGACGAGGTCCTGTGCCACCATCCCGGTGTGAACCCGCTGGATGCCGGCGCGATCGCGCTCCTCGTGCTCGCGATCGTCCTGGGTTGGCGGTCCGGGGCATTGCCGCAGGTCGCCGGCCTGGCGGGAGCCGCACTCGGCGTCCTCGCCGGACTGGTCTCGGTCCCGCGCCTGCTGCCGCTCCTGACCGAGGTCCCCGCATCACTTCGGGCGGCCGTGGTGATCGTCGTCCTGCTCGGCCTGGTCGGGCTCGGAGAAGCGGTCGGGACGCGGCTTGGCCGGTCGGCCTCACGGCTTCTGGGGGTGGGGCTCCTCGGGGCGTTGGACCGCGTCGGCGGGGCGGTGGTCGGCGCCGGCCAGGCGATCCTCATCATCTGGCTCGCCGGCGGCATCCTCGCCACGGGCGCGATCCCGCAGCTCGGCCAGATTGCCCAGACGTCACGTGCCGCCAGGGCCCTGGCGATCGTCCTGCCATCCCCCACGGAGATCGTCGTGGAGCTCGGCAAGGCCCTCGACGAGTCGGGGCTGCCGGATGTCTTCCTGGGCCTGGAGCGGCTCCCGGCCGAGGCGATCGAGCTGCCGGACGATCCCCTGGCCGAGGCGCTCGGTCGACAGGCGGCGGCGTCGGTGCCGCGGATCCAGGCTGAGGCCTGCCTGACCCGCTCGACCGGCACCGGCTTCGTCGTGGCGTCGCACTACGTGGTGACGAACGCCCACGTCGTGGCCGGGGCGCGGACCGTCAGCGTCGACACCCCGGCCGGCCGCTGGGATGCCGTCGTCGTCCACTTCGACCCCGACCTCGACATCGCGGTCCTGCGCGTGGACGGCTTTGCCCCGCCGGCCCTGATCTTCGCCCCGTCCGATCCCACGCGGGGCGCGCTCGGGGCGACGCTCGGCTACCCGGGCGGCGGCGACGCCGTCGTGGAAGCGGCGGCCGTGACGGCGACCTATGACGCCGAGGGCCTCGACGTCGGCGGGACGGAACGGGTCATCCGCCGGATCATCGAGCTTCGAGCCGTCGTCGAGCCAGGGGACAGCGGCGGGCCGCTGATCCTCACCAACGGCACGATCGGGGGCGTCGTGTTCGCCGAATCCCGGTCCGACGCGAACGTCGGCTACGCGCTGTCGCCGACGGCCGTCGCGATCGCCGTCGGACCGGCTCTCGGGCTGACCCGGCCCGTCGACACCGGGCCGTGCCTCCATTGAGTCGTACCATTCGCCGATGACCGGCGGGCTCGGCGCGGCACCCAGGTGAGCTGGATCGGGGGGCCCATCCGGGCGCCCGTCCAGGCGCTCCGCGAGGCTCTCGGCAACGAGGGAATCCGGCGCCTCGAGATCGCCTGGATGGTGGGCATCGCCGCTGATGCCGCGTTCCTCGTGGTCCTCCTGGTCGTTGTCTACGAGCGGGATGGTGCCCTCGCGACCGGACTGCTCGGCGCCGTCCGGATGGTGCCCGCTGTCGTCTCGGGAATGCTCTCTGGATCCGTCCTGGAGCGCATCCCGGGCGAGCGTCTCCTCGTCGCCATCGGGCTGACCCGTACGGCCGCCGCCGGCCTGGCGGCGCTCCTCATCGCGACCGGTGGACCGACGCCGGCCCTCTTCCTCGCGGCCGCCGTGGCGGCTTCTGCCGGCGCCCCGGTCCGCCCCATCCAAGCGACGCTCATGCCGGCGCTCGCCCGGAGCCCCGGCGAGCTCGTCGCCTCGAACATGGCCTGGACCACCGGCGAGGGCCTTGGCTCCTTCGCCGGGCCGTTCATCGCCGGCCTCATCATCGCCGCCGGCCTCGAGGCCGGCGCGGCCGCCGCCGCGGCACTCGGCTTCGCGATCACGGTCGTGGCGGTCGCCGGCCTTCGCTTCGAGCACGCGGCGGACGCGACCGGCGGCGCCGGGCTCGCCGGCGGCGGTCTCCGGCTGCTCGATGGCTTCCGGGCCCTCGGCAGGCGCCCGGTGCCACGCTGGATGATGGCCACGGTCTACGGGCAGGTGCTGACCCGCGGGCTCCTCAACACCCTCCTCGTGGTCGCCTCGATCGAGCTCCTTGGGATGGGCGAGCCGGGCGTCGGCCTGCTCAACGCGGCCCTCGGCATCGGGGGGCTCTTCGGGGCCATCTTCGCCGTCTCGGTCACCCGAACCGATCAGCTGGTCCGGACCGCCTGCGCCTCGTTGGCCTGGTGGGGCGCCCCGATCGCTGTTGTGGGCCTGCTGGTTCACCCTGCCGTGGCCCTCATGGCGATGGTCGTCATCGGCGTCGCCAATGCCGTCTACGACGTCGCCGTCTTCACGATCTTCCAGCGAGGCTGCTCGAACGAGGAGCGGGCTCCGGTCTTCTCCGTGTTCGAGGGCGTCGCCGGCCTCGGGTCGGTCTCCGGGAGCCTCCTTGCCCCGGCCCTCCTGGTGGCTTTCGGGCCCCAGGGCGCCCTCGTGATCGCCGGGTCGCTCCTGCCGGTGCTGGCGCTCGTCGTCTACGGCAGGGTCGGGCGCAGCCAGGAGATCGCGGTCGTGGACGAGCCCACCGTTCGCCTCCTGCGCGAGGTGCCCGTCTTCGCGGCGCTGCCCCTGACGGCCATTGAACGCCTCGCCGCCGGCCTCCGCTCGATCGAGGCAGCACCGGGAACCGTTCTCCTCCGGGAGGGCGACGTCGGCGACGAGTTCCTCGTGATCGACCGTGGGGAGGTCGACGTCACCGTCGAGGGCCGCCTGATCCACCGCCTCGGCCACGGCAACGGGGTCGGCGAGGTCGCCCTGGTCCGCAGCTCGATGCGAACCGCGACGGTGACCGCCGCGACCCCGGTCTCCGCCTGGTCGGTCGACTGCCGGACCTTCCTCGCCGCCGTCTCCGGCCCGGCCGCCGCCTCGATCACCGAGCACATCGTCGAGGCCCACCTGGCCCGGTCGGTCGCGGCCACCTGACCCGTCCGCCTACACTTCGAGGATGACCGACGCACCGCATCCCTACGGGCGGCCGACCGATGTCGGCAAGCGCCACTCCCATCTCCTGACCGACGGGCCGGATCGCGCCCCCGCCCGGGCAATGCTCAAGGCCATCGGGTTCACCGACGACGACCTGGCCAAGCCGCTGATCGGCGTCGCCACGACGTGGATCGAGACGATGCCCTGCAACTTCAACCAGCGGCGCCTGGCGGAGTCCGTGAAGCAGGGCATCCGCGAGGCCGGTGGCACGCCGATGGAGTTCAACACGATCTCGGTCTCGGACGGCGTGTCGATGGGCACCGAGGGCATGAAGGCCTCGCTCATCAGCCGCGAGGTCGTGGCCGATTCGATCGAGCTCGTCGTCCGGGGCCACCTCCTCGACGGCCTCGTCTGCCTCGTCGGCTGCGACAAGACGATCCCCGGCGCCGCCATGGCCCTGGCCCGGCTCGACGTCCCGGGGCTCGTCCTCTACAACGGCACGATCTACCCCGGCACCTACAAGGGCCGCGACCTGACGATCGTGTCGGTCTTCGAGGCGGTCGGCGCCTACCGGGCCGGGAAGATCTCGATCCAGGAGCTGTACGAGATCGAGAGTGCGGCCTGCCCCGGTGCCGGTGCCTGCGGCGGCCAGTACACGGCCAACACGATGAGCACGGTCATGGAGTTCCTGGGCCTGTCGCCCGGTGGCCTCAACGGCATCCCGGCCGAGGACCCCAGGAAGGACGAGGCCGCCAAGCGCGCCGGCGAGCTGGCGATGACCCTCGTCCGCCACGACATCCGGCCGAGCCACATCGTGACCCGGGCGGCCCTCGAGAATGCGGTCGCCTCGGTCGCCGCGACGGGTGGCTCCACGAACGGCGTCCTCCACCTCCTGGCCCTGGCCCACGAGTTCGGGATCCCGCTCGAGCTCGACGAGTTCGCCACGATTGCCGACCGAACGCCGATCGTCGCCGACATGCGACCCGGTGGCCGCTACACGGCCGCCGACATGTACGACGCCGGCGGCATCGGCCTGGTCATGCGGGAGCTACTGAAGCGCGACCTGCTCCACGGCGACGAGAAGACCGTCGACGGTCGGACCCTCGCCCGGATCGCGGCCGACACCGTCGAGACCGAGGGCCAGAAGGTCGTCGTCCCAATCGAGTCACCGCTCAAGGAGTCCGGTGGCCTGACGATCCTGCGCGGCTCGCTCGCGCCCGACGGCTGCGTCGTGAAGCTGGCCGGCCACGAGCGGCTCCACCATCGCGGCCCGGCCCGGGTCTTCGATTCCGAGACGGCCTGCTTCGAGGCCGTGAAGGAGCGCCGGATCGTCCCCGGCGATGTCGTCGTCATTCGCTACGAGGGACCGGTCGGCGGCCCGGGGATGCAGGAGATGCTGTCGGTCACCGCGGC
>DASWGY010000229.1:0-4069 GCA_036393495.1 Candidatus Limnocylindrales bacterium | reverse complement strand
AGCGTCGCCGACCGCACCGTGGGGGACGAGGTCGACGTCATCGCCGGGCACGGCGGCGTCCACTGGTTCACCCGGCCGGGTACCGGGATCGTCGTCGGCCAGCTTTCCGCCGACGCTTCCGTGGCGCCGACCGGGCACCTCGTCGCCGATGATCTGAGGCTCTCGCGGGTCGAGCTGACGCTCACCCCGATCTCGCCGATCGAGGCGCTGACGGCCGGGCGACCGCCCTCGATCCTTCGGACGTACCGAACCGGCACCCTGGACGACGCATCGGTGAGCCTGGCCACGGAGTCGGCCGCCCTGGCGGACCGTGGCTACCGCCTGGTCGGCCAGTCATGGGCGCCGCCCGAGCGACAGCTGCTGACCGGCATCGCGGGGCTTGCCCTCGTGCTCCTCGGCGGCCTCTTCCTGCTGTTCGTCAACGTCCTCCTGGCGATTCTCTTGCTCCTCGTCGGCATGGTGTTCCTGATCGTCTACAACGACGTCTCCCTGGTGGGCATGCTGACGGCAACGTTCGAGGCTTCGACCAGCACGCCCGATGGGACAAGCCGGCCCGACGGCCACGAGGCCCGGCCCGCGCTGGATCGCCTCATGGAGCTCGACATGCTCCGCGACGCCGCCGCCATCAGTGATGAGGAGTACGCCGCTCGGCGGACGGCGATCCTCGACGCCATCTGACTGCGCCCACCGGAGCTCGCGTCGCCTTTTCCGATTCACCGGGCGGAATGGCACTGGCGCGCCAGCGCCCCGCAGGTACTGTCCGATGCGCATCCCGACTCCGAGCGTCCCAGGAGAGGACGTCGGAGATTGCCTCGCGTACGTCGGCGGATTCTTGGTCCGAACGCGGCCATGAATTGGGCTGCCGCCCAATCCGTTTCCGACCGCCTTAGCCAGACCGTGGTCCTCGAGCCGGACAGCCCGGCACGAGGGAGGTACCACGGGATGCTGCCCACCCACGACGCCGTCGTCGAATCGGCGTACGAGCTCCATCGCGGTCCGCTCGTCCGGCGGCTCACGGTCCTGACCCGGAGCGCCGACGTTGCCGAGGACCTCGCCCAGGAGGCGTTCCTCCGCTTCGCCCGGCAGGTCGAGGCCGGCCGGACCCCGGACGACCCCGGCGCGTGGCTCCATCGTGTTGCCGGCAATCTCGTCGCGAGCCGGGGTCGCCACCTGTCAGTCGTCGGTCGGCGGGCGGGCGACCTCCCGCGGCCCGATGCGCCTTTGAGCCCCGAGACACTGGTCGTCGAGGCAGAGCTCCACGGCGCCCTCCGGGCCGTCCTCGCCACGCTCTCGCCGGACGATCGCGGCGCCCTCCTGCTCGCGGCCGAGGGCTATCACGGGCCAGAGATCGCGGCCTCGATCGGTCGCACGCCGGGGGCCACCCGGACGCTGCTGTGCCGGGCCCGCAGCAAGGTTCGTGGCCAGCTCCAGCTTTCGGGCCTGACGTCGGCCGGCTGACCGCCGGAGTCGCCGAGAGCCGGCCGGAGCCGGCTCGGGAACCCGGTTCTCCGCCACTCGGCGCGCGTATCATGCGCGCGCCGTGGTCGAGGTCCTGGGGCGTCGGGCATTCGTCGGGCGAGGGGTCGAGCTGGCGCGCCTCCGAGGCGCACTCCGCGATGTCCACGCCGGCGGCGGCCGGGTCGTGATCGTCGCCGGCGAGGCCGGGATCGGGAAGAGCCGCCTCCTCGATCGATTGGCCGAGATCGCGACGAGCGAGGGTGCCCTCGTCCTCCCGGGAGCCTGCCTCGAGTCGGCCGACGGCGCCGTTCCGTACGCCCCGTTTGTCGAGATCCTCCGCGACCTCGTGCGGGCCACGCCGGCGGAGCGCCTGCCGGCGCTGCTCGGCCCGGGCCGCGCCGAGCTGACGAGGCTGCTTCCGGAGCTGGCCCTCCGCGCCGCCGATGTTCCGCCTCTAGCGGAGTTGGACCGGGCGGCCCAGGCTCGCCTGTTCGAGCTCGTCCTCGGCCTGTTCGAGCGGCTCGCCGCCGCGCGCCCCCTGGTCCTCGAGCTGGAAGACGTCCAGTGGGCAGACCGCTCGACGCGGGAGCTGGTTGGTCTCCTCGTGCGGGCGCTTCGCGACGATCCCGTCCTGCTCGTGCTCGCCCTTCGGACCGACGCCCAGGGCGCGGCCGTCGGCAACCTCGCGTTCGTCGCCGAGCTCGAGCGCGAGGAGCACGTCGAGCGCCTGGACATTGAGCCGTTCGGCCGCGACGACGTCGAGGCGCAGGTGGCAACCCTCCTCGACGACACGCCCGACCCCGCCGCCGTGGACCGGCTCCTCGCGCGGTCGGACGGCAATCCCTTCTACGTCGAGGAGCTGGTCCTCGCCGGCGCGGATCGCGACGGTGACGACCTGCCGCCGGTCCTGCGCGACGTCCTCGTGTCCCGGGTGGCGGCGCTCTCGGAGCCGGCTCGCGGCGTCCTCAGGGTCGCCGCCGCAGCCGGCCGGCGGATCGACGATGAGCTCCTCGCAGCCGCCCTCGAGATGCCGGTCCGGCAGCTGGCCGATGCGCTCCGCGAGGCGGTCGCGAGCGGGATCCTCGTCCGCCGCGCACGGGCCGACGGCGGCGGTCCCGCCGTCGAGTTCCGCCACGGGCTCCTCCAGGAGGTCGTCCGTGAAGAGCTCTTCCCGGCGGAGGCGATCGCCCTCCACGCGGCGTTCGCGTCGGCCCTCGAGGCGCGCGCCACCGGTCCGACACGCGGCGACGAGCCGGCGACGCCGGCCGTCGAGATCGCCCGTCACTGGGACGCGGCCCGCCGCCCGGACCGGGCCCTCGGCCCCACGATCGAGGCGGCCGAGGCCGCTGAGCACGTCTACGCCTTCCCCGAGGCCCAACGGCTCTGGGCCCGGGCCGCGACACTCGCGTCCTCCGCGCCCGACGCGGCCGCTGCGCTCGGTCGGACGCGCGACGCCCTGATCGAGCGCGCCGCGGACGCCGCGGTCCTCGCTGGCGCCTACCGCGAGGCCATCGAGCTCGGCGACGCCGCCGTCGCCCTGGTCGACCCCGGATCGGATCCGGCCCGCGCCGGCCACCTTCACGATCGCCTCCGCTGGTACCGATGGGAGGCCGGCGATCGTCGCGCCGCGGCGGAGGCCGTCGAGGCGGCCCTGAGACTCCTGCCGGCCAAGGTGCCGACCGTCGGCCGGGCCCGGGCCCTGGCCCAACACGCGGGGATCCGGCTGTACGCCGGTGACTACGAGAGTGCGGCGGCCGAGGCCCGCGAGGCGATCCAGGTCGCCAGGGCGGCCGATGCGCCGGGTGAGGAGGCCCTCGCGCTCGGCGTCCTCGGCTGGGCCCTGGCCGTCCTGGGCGATCCCGAGGCGGGGGTGGAGCAGTTCCGCGAGGGCCAGTCGATCGCCGAGCGGCTCGGATCGGTGGAGGGCATGGCGCTTGCGGCCTTCAACCTCGCCTCGCTTCTCGATCGCATCGGTCGGTCGGAGGCGTCGCTCGCCGCGGCCGCGGACGGCTACGCCACGACCGAGCGGCTGGGCGTGGCCCGGACCTACGGCGGCCTGCTCCTGGGCTTCCGGGCAAAGGCCGAATTCAACCTCGGCCGCTGGGACGAGGCCGACGCGTCGAGCGCGCTCGGACTCCGCCGCGGTGCCACCGATCGCGCCGAGCTGTGGCTGGCGACGAACCACGCCCGCCTCCTGACTGCCCGCGGCGCCTGGACCGAGGCGGCTCGGCTCCTCGGCCGCGCGCGCGCGATCGACGACCGCCTCGGCGGCACGGAGTTCCGAAGCCCGCTGCTCCACGCGGAGGCGGAGCTCGCCGCGTGGGAGGGCCGCCTGATCGATGTCCGCCGCATCGCCGCCGAGGGCATCGACCTCGCGGCGAAGCCCGGCCCCCCGGATCCCTCGCTCGCCTGGCTCGCGGCCACGGTGCTGCGAGCCGAGGCGGACGCCTCCGCGGCCACCGGCCCGTCGGCCTCAGACGCCGACCGAGCGGCCCTTGCCGAGATGCTCGCCCGGATCGATCGGGCGGCCGATCTCGCCGCGGCCACCACCCGCGAGCTCCTCGAGGGCTCCCGGCGTGGTCGAGCCCTCCTCCTCCTGATTCGGGCCGAG